>JAJZZN010000015.1 GCA_021797575.1 Microcaldota archaeon | reverse complement strand
AATCTGCATTCTTCTCATAGAACGATTTGTTTCCTCCTACTAGTTTCTCATAATTAGCCATCCTATCATCTTCGATATACATAGCATGAGTTATCTTATGGCGCTTCCGGGCGGCAGCTCTCCATCTACCGTGAGGAGAAGGACCTTGTCACCGGATTCAGCAGCCAAGAGCATGCCTTCAGATACATAGTCGCCTATTTTCTTTGGCTCTAGGTTTGCCACCACTATTATGGTCTTGTTGAGCAGGGCTTCCCTATCATAATAGGGCTTTATGCCAGCCATTATGCTCCTTTTGCCCAGCTCGCCGAGGTCCACTGTGAGCTTATACATGGGCTTCTTCGTATTCGCCTCCTCCACCTCTATTATCTTGCCCGTCCTAAGGTTTAGGTCTAGGAGCTCCGATATGCTAGCCATTCAACCGCCAAAAGCATTTAGATATAAGATAGAAAATAATATATATCTCCCACATCACCAATCTAAACTATGAATTGGTGTTTACCATGTATTCCAGCAGAGGCATATATCCAATGGATGACATAATCAAAGCACCGGTGGGTTCAAGGATGAAGGTTTTGGCCGAGGCTACGGCCATATCAATAAGGAATGCGGGCTCAGGTGAATATTATTTAACCATAGCTGCGCGGTCTGCCGACAAGATTTATGGGTCCAGTTCCTCATATTCCTCATATATACAGATATATTACGACAGAAATAACAACATAGAGGAAAAGAACAGATGGTTGCTTGATGTTTATGGCAAGGTCAAAAAGGAGATAGACCTGTATGGCTCATGCAAGATGGAAATGCTGGTTACAAAGAAGAGTTCCGACACAGAGATTGCAGAGCGCATAGGGCAGTCCTACCAATATGCATGCAGCATAAACTATGCGCCGAACAGCAACTTAAGGATATATATGCACGAGGATACACTAAACCAGCTAAAGAAAGACAAGGCAAAGAACCTCACACTGGATAGCTTCTTTGGGGATATAGACGTGAGGAGGAAGTGACTGCGCAGGCCCATAAGAAAAGTTAAATACCTTGTCACTGCTTATAATACTGCGATTTATACTAAGTGTGTGATACAATGAGTCAATTCGGAGTGCAGCTGCACAGATCATCAAAGACAAAGCACATAGGCAATGGGAAGCACAAGTCTAAATTCAGGGACAAGAAGAAAAGCGAGATAGGCAACTATTTTTCCGCTACAAAGCTAGCCGATAAGAACGACGTCAAGCCTGTTCGGCACAGGGGCGGCCATTTCACCGCAGTGCTGAAGAAGGCCGGTTTTGCCAACCTACTAACAAAGGATGGCTACAAGAAGGCCCAGATAAAGGGCGTACTAGAGTCACCGGACAACAGGAACTTTGCAAGGCAGAACATAATAACCAAGGGCACTGTAATAAGCACCGAGTTTGGCAACGCAGTGGTACTGAACAGCCCTGGTCGTGACGGCGCGGTCAACGCGAAGCTGATAGCGAAGTGACGCGGCATGCCTGTACACGTATACGAATGCGGAAGGTCTGAAGCAGAGCAATTGAAGAAGCTACTGTCATATGATCCCTACCTCGACCCAAACGTTATACCATCATCCAAGGAGGACAAGCCGGCCAAGGAGATGACTGAAGAGGAGAAGGCAGCCGCGGCTGAGCGTGACAGGAAGATACAGGAGAACCTCAAGAAGGTCAAGGAGGAATACGGCGAAGTGATATTTGCAAGGCAGGAATACAGCCTGAGGGATGGGGCGGTGCTCGGCCTGGACGAAGGCAAGGTATACCTGTACCTTAAGGCTAACGACGATTTTCTTAACAAGGCAGACAAACTCCTCGAGAGCAAGATCAATGGCCTAAAGAGGGCGCCCAAGGATATCGAGGAAAAGGTAATCGCAATAATAAAGGGAGAGGAAGACGCGGCTTCTGCCGGCTTCGGCTCCATATTCGGCGGCTGAAGCCCTTCTTATAATACACCCATAAATACGCATGGCCAACTTCAGTCTATCTGTTTGAACACTTTCTGTGCGATGTCCTTTCCTAGCACTCTGGCCACCTTTTCGCGGTTGCTCCTTATGTCTTCAACCGTGCGTATGCCGTTGTTGAACAGAGCCCTCGCCCTCACCCTTCCTATCTGCTCAAGCCTGACAAGGTCCAGCAGTTCCTCTTTTATCCCATATTTGAGCCTGACGTTTACGTTCACTAGGTCATGTATCGGCACGTGCAACAGCTTGGCCAGCTCTATAGAAGAATACACGAGCCAGTCGGCATTGGTGAGCTTGACGTATAAAGCGCCGGGAGTTATCGAATACTTCTCGACGAGCTCCTTCTCGTGCACCTCGTCCATCCAGTCGTAGAGCATCAGCGCCGTGGTGAAAGCCCTTTCGGGCTCGTATACTGCATAATCGAAGCTGCCTTCAGAGTCGAATATGCTCGTGCTTGGCATGGTGCTCCTGTACATCACATATCTCGAAAGCCCTTCCTCTGTTGCCTTGACGTATGGCCTCATCTCAAGCGTATTGGTTATCATGAACAGGCTGCCTATGATATCGCGTTGCTTCTTGAGCGAATCAACGATCCATTTAGCCGAAAGGGGGTCTATGTAGAGCTCGCTTACCCTCTTGCCTAGCCGTGTTGCGACCAGTTCGCCGTTCCTGTCCTCTATGAATTCCCACTCTCCAAGCTCCCTGAGTATGCTCCTTACATTCTGCTTTATCTCCCACAAGTCCTTATACTGGAAGCCGTAGAAGGTCTTAGCCATGAAGGCGTTTATGCTGTCCACGGAGTTGAGGAAATCCTCTGCTATAAAAGCGAGTATGTGCGTCCTCAGTATCGGCGCTATGCCAAGGCTTGAGCTCACCGGCTCAAGCTCGCCCTCTATGTACTCCTTGTAGAGCCTCTTCATGAGCTCCTTCGATGTAGCGAGAAGCAGCGCCCTGCCTTCTGTATCATACTTTGGCCTTCCAGCCCTGCCGAAGAGCTGCGTGACCTCGTTTATGCCTATCTTAGAGCTGCCGAAACCGTCGTATCTGTGCACCTCCTTGACCAGGACCGTGTGCGCCGGAAGGTTGACTCCAAGGCCCAGCGTGGTAGTAGAACATACTGCCTTTATGATGTTTTCCCTGAAGGCCTGCTCTATGTAGTTGCGCTGCGCGTTGAGAAGGCCGGCATGGTGGAACGCTACGCCGTTCTTCACCGCCCTGGAGAGCTTTATGCATTGCTGCGTAGGGCTCTCAAGCACGCCAAGCACTCTTTCGCTGAGTTCATTTAACCTTATCTTGTCATCTGCAGTGAGCGTCGGGCTTATTGCAGCCCCTATCCTTTCCGCCCCCGCCTCTGCATTCCTCCTTGAAGAGTAGAATATAAGCGCCTGCTTGCCCCTTCTCAGTGTATCCTCAACTACACGTATCTCCTGCAGCTGCGCACCTCCTTTCAGCTCCTCCGCACTGCCTTCATCCTCCGCTTTTGCCCTGCCTAGCTTATAATACACCTTATTGTCAAGCACTACTCCCTTCCTCAGCTTCACTGGCCTGTAGTCGCTCTCGACCAGCTTGGCGCCCATCCATTCTGCAATCTCGTTCGCGTTGCCTATTGTGGCGCTAAGTGCGATCATCTGCGCGTCAGTTATGTCCTTGAGCTTGGTCATCAGCAGCTCCAGCGTCGCGCCTCTCGAAGGGTCGTCGAGCATGTGGACCTCGTCAAACACTACGCACCCAACACTGGGAAGCCAGTCTATCCCGTGCCTTATAAGGCTGTCGAATTTCTCGGTCGATACGAATATCATGCTGTAATTGGATAGCCATGGATCGTTCGAATCCATGTCGCCTATAGACATAACGCTCTTTATGTAAGGATAAGCAGCCTTGAATTCGCTGTACTTCTCTTCCACAAGGGCCCTCATGGGCGCTATATACACTGCCTTCTTGCCCTTCGCTATTATGCTGTATGCTGATGCCAGCTCGGCTATGAGCGTCTTTCCGCTGGCAGTCGGCGATGCAACGACAATGCTGCTCCCCTCAAGCAACCCGGAGCTTATCGCCGCCTCCTGGGGCGGCGTGAACCTCTCGAGACCGCGTTTCTCCAGCGATTCTAATATTTCATAAGGGACGATGCCCTTTATCTGGCGCACATCCATAGGCTTCAGCCTTCACAGTATACAGTATTGGTGAAAGAGAATTTATACGTGTGAGGCAATAAAGCGGCAGGCTCATGCATACGCGGCATAGCCAGCATCATCACATGTTTGCGAGCTTCTCCCTGGCGCTCCTTATCTTGAATATGTGCATGTCCCTTACAAGCTTGTCCTGGAGCTCAGTTCCAGCGTTTGCGACGGGTGTAGCTACAACTTCGGCATGTTGCTGGCTCATTGCCTCTGTTCTGCTGTTTATGGCATTGAGGGCTTCTGCCTCCCGCATCGCCTGTGCTTCCGCAAGGATTGCCTCGGAATTAGAATGCTGCATGCCTTCTATATGTGCAGCAATCACGCCAGAACCTGGTGCTGCAGCTACGAATGCAGACGCGCTCTGCGGCACGAACATGGTCGGATCGTACATATCAGATATGCTTATCTTTTCGAGCTTCTTTGCTACGGATTCGAAGTCTATCCAATCGTGCAGGGCACCCTGTGGCTTCCTGTAGCTGCTAAACACCGCAGCGGTGTTCAATGCGCTTCTGGAAGCTCCTCTTACCATTGCCTTCAGGCTCTCTACCCTCTCGGCGTTGAGCTCCCTGACTGCAGCCTTCCTATCTTCAGCCCTCTTCACAACGTTGTTTTCGACCATTCTCACCATCTCTGCGAAAGCACCGTTTGCTTCCTCTATCCTATCGACTACCTCTACCATGTTGGTACTCAGTATGCCTGTTCTGCCCTCGCTCCTTCCTGAATCTATGCGGTAATCCAGGCCTGCAATCTCGTCCACAGCCTTGTAGGTCATGGCGACGTCATGGTCTATTATTACTCTGTTGCTAAGTATGCTGAAAAGCGACTTTGCAGTGATGCTGCTGCGCGTCCTTATGACTTTGAGCTTGCCTGCGCCATTCAGCTTGAGAAGAACCGCGGGCATCAGCAATCCGCCCTTGAAGTGCACTAGCGAT
>JAJZZN010000006.1 GCA_021797575.1 Microcaldota archaeon | reverse complement strand
CTGAATGCCCTGCGTTTTGGTATTCGAGCTATTTTACCCAAGGCATAGGATATATACCGCTAAGGGATGAATTCTTCGACATTCTGGAAGACAAAATATGGCATAGAACCAAGGAGCATCCACGAAGGTCAATAAGGCAGATCTTCCTCAGAGAATTTGCAACTTTAAAGGAGCTTAATCATAACGGCATCATAGAATTCTCGGAGATAGACAGAAAGTATGGTCTTAAGAAGGGTTCTGCCCAGTACACATATCATAAACTGCTTGAAGACGAGATGATATTCAGAGTAACGATTACAATGGACAAACCACCGATAAAGGATACCGCAGTAATGGTGATAAGCCAGATAGATATAAGCAAATTTAATAAAAAACGCACAGAATGGCTAACAGATGTAATAGAAGAGAGTGCCAAAGTGCCGCTTAATAAATATATGTTTAATGGTGATATCGGTTCGCCTTACGGTGTAATACGCATAGCACCCATATATGAAGATGGAGAAGTAGAAAGACTTGAAAATGATATACTTAAGATTACTGGGGGCATAAGAGTAGAAACCTCTATAATATCTAAGATATTGGTAGGCAGATTAGGCTACAGAAAAATAGACACTACGAAAACATGGATATACAAGACGCTATATCAAGAATTAACAAAAGATAGCAAGAATGCTAATGATATGGCTTAACCAATCCTTACTTATTTTATGTGCCATTTCCTCCCATATATTTCACCTTACTGACCATCACTTCCTACCATATACTTCACCTGCTTCTGCATCTCTGGAAGGATTTAAATACCTTTCTTTGAGGATTTTGAACCTGGCGAAACAGTCCTAAGCCTAGCTGAAACCTATCAACGCTACTCCTATTGTAATGACTATGACACCTACCCACCTGAGCAGCGGTACGGTCTCTATGAAGTTCGCCAGTATCACAGCGAATATGTACGCCAAGCCGCCTATGCCGTAAACCCATGTCAGGTGCGCCCTGCTGAGCACGTAGAAATAGAACACTGTGGAAAAGCTGTAGAGCACCAGGCCGAATACCAGATACACTGCAAGGTGCTCAAACCCTGTACCTAAGAAAGAGTACTTGAACATGAACTGCCCGGCGGCGCCTAGGAATGTCGACACCAGCAGCACGGACAGGTTCTTGATCTTTGATTCCTTCATTGCCACCACTCATGCCGATATAGCTATTATGAATATGCCCGCGAATACGAGCAGTATGCCCGCTATCCTGACCGCGCCGAACTTTTCCTTGAGGTAGAAATACGATATTATCGATATGAATATGAAAGTGCTTGCGAACGTTGGGTATACTACCGATAGAGGCGCATTCTTGCCGCTCAGCGCATATAAGTATATAACCAAGCTTATGAAGTAACCTGCAAAGCCGAGAATCACGTTCCTTTTCCTAAGGAGCGCGAAGAAATCCCTTATCCCGTTTATCCTCTTTTCCATGCTGCGCTTGAACACAATCTGCGAGAAAGAGGCTATCAGTGCAGCAACAAGTGTTATAAATATAACTAAATATATACTCATCTGACCACGTGGTTCAATGGAAAGGGACTACATAGAAATGATATCCTCCCTCATAACTATAATCGTATCAATCATGGCTGTAGCAGTATTTATATATTACGGAGGCGATGCGCTGTTCTACGTGGTTGTGGTAATAGCAATACTCATAGCGGCATTCAACGCGTGGCTCCTTTCAAACGAGGGCAGCCTGAAGAGCCTAGCAGGTAAGGTAAGCTTCATGGGAGACATGAAAGCACCTAAGGCAGGGAAGGCGCCGCGGAAGAGGGCCCATAAGAAAAGGAATAAACGATAGGTCATTGATTCATGGACAGGCTCATTATAGCTGAGAAACCGAGTGTAGCGCTCAGGATAGCGGCTTCGCTCAGCGGAGGCAATGCCAAGAGGCTTTCAGGCAAGGAGGGCGTAGGGTATTATGCCATAGAGAGCAAGGAAGGCAGGACATTTGTTGTTGCCGCAGTGGGCCATCTGTTCACGATAAGGCAAGCGAGCGGCCCGCGCGGCTATCCTGTGCTTGATGTGGAATGGGCACCTACGTACCAGGTCAACAAGGCTTCGGATTACACAAAGAAATACCTTGATACGATAATGGAAATAGCACCTAGCTGCAAGTCCTTCGTCAACGCCTGCGACTTCGACGTCGAAGGGAGCGTCATCGGCACAAACATAATCAACTACATAGATAGGAAAGCAATAGACGATGGCAGAGCATTGAGAATGAAATTCTCCACTACCACTACATCTGATCTGCTCAAATCTTATGCCGCGCTCCAGAAGCTTGACATCAACAACTTCAAGGCAGGAGAGGCAAGGCACATGCTCGACTGGCTGTGGGGCATAAACCTCAGCAGGGCACTGACCGCCTCTATATACGGCAAAAGGATAGGCCGCGGCAACTCGCTCAGCATAGGCAGGGTGCAGGGCCCTACACTTTCAATACTTGCCAAGCGTGAATATGAGATAATCAATTTTGTGAAGAAGCCATTCTGGAGGGTCACAGCAACAGTCAATTCGGTAGAGTTGCTCAACACCCGCGGCGACATATTCGAAAAGGACATTGCGCAGAAGGCCCTATCCACCACGAAGGAAAAGAGCCATGAAGGCACGGTAAAGAAGGTCGAAGCCAGCGAAGATACTGTATACCCATACCCTCCTTTCGACCTCACATCTCTGCAGCTAGAAGCGAGCAGGATACTCCACCTGGATCCGTCAAAGACGCTGAGCCTTGCACAGGCCCTCTACGAACGCTCATACATATCATATCCAAGGACATCGTCGCAGAAGCTTCCGCAATCATTGGGCCTTTCCGGAATAATAAAGCAGATAGCATCAATGCCTAAGTACAAGGCGCTCGCGCAGAAGCTTATCGACAAGGCGATGTTCAAGCCACGGGAGGGCGCTAAGACCGACGAGGCCCACCCTGCAATATTCCCTACAGGGGAGCTGCCATCAAAGCTTACCGAAGAGGAGGAAAAGCTCTATGATCTGATAGTGCGCAGGTTCCTCTCGTGCTTCTACGATCCCGCGAAGGTCGACAGGCTGAAGGTCGTGGTGTCATTCGGCAGCGAGGACTACTCTGCAAGAGGCAGCAAGGTCAAATATCCGGGATGGCTGGATGCCTATCCTTTCGTAGACATAAAGGAGCGCCAGCTTGTCGGCTTTTCCGAAGGCAGCAAAGCCATTGCGGAGAAAGTAGAGATGCAGGACCTTGAGACGAAGCCCAAGAACCGCTACACAAAGGCAGGGCTCATAGCGGAGCTGGAGAAGCGCGACCTCGGCACAAAGGCGACGCGTGCCTCCATAATAGATACGCTGTTCAAGCGCAACTACATAACCGGCACAAGCATAAAGGTAACGCAGTTCGGCCTGAGCGTTTACGAAGCATTGGAGAAAAACTGCAGCATGATAGTCGACGAAGCCACAACTAGGAAGCTTGAAGAAGATATGGAGCTGATAAGCAGGGGCAAGAAAGACGAGAAGGATGTTGTAGACGAGGGCAAGGAGATGCTTCTGCAGGCTCTCAAGGCGCTCGATTCAAACATGGCAAGCATATCGGAATCATTGAAGAAGGCGTTCTCGGAGTCTACAGAAAAGCTAGGCAAATGCCCAGTGGATGGCGGCGACCTTGTGATAAGGAGATCGCGCGCAGGCAAATTCTTCGTCGCGTGCTCAAACTATCCAAAATGCACCAACACCTATTCGCTGCCGCAGAACGCTAAGATAGAGCCGACGGGGAAGACCTGCGAATACTGCCACACGCCTATAATCAAGGTAATAAGGAGGGGAAGGCGTCCATTCGAGATGGACCTGGATCCGAATTGCATAACGAAGAGCTCATGGTCTTCCAACAAGCCTGTGGGCGCTGCAGGAACAGCTTCAAATGCGCCGTCAGGCACCAGCATGCAGCCCTCCGGCAAAGCTAACGGAGGCACTTCTGCAAAATACGTAAAGAAGGAGAGCAAACCCAAGCCCGCAAAGAAACCCACTAAAGCCAAAAAGCCGAAAGCAAAGGAAACGAAGCGCACAAAGGCGAAGAAGATAATTAAGGATGAATAAATGTACGTTCCAAAAAACTACAAGAGGCTCAAGAGGGGCCCGCAGGTCATACTGCCAAAGGACATTGGGTTCATAATGGCATACACAGGGGTAGGCAAAAACAGCTTCTGCGTGGATGCGGGCACAGGAAGCGGCTGGCTTGCCGTGTCGTTGGCAAGGATATGCAGGCGCGTCGTCAGCTATGATATAAGACAGGATTTCCTGAAGATAGCTGAAAAGAACAAAGCGATGGAGAACCTCGACAATTTAGAGCTTAAGAACCAGGATTTCACCAAGTCCGTTAAGGAGCGGGATGCCGATCTTGTAACCCTTGACATGCCTAATGCGGAGAAGGCATTGAGGAACGCCTATCGTGTGCTCAAGCCTGAAGGATACGTGGTTGGCTACCTGCCCCACATGGAGCAGGTAAAGAAATTCGTGAAGAAGCTCAGCTCTATGGGATTCTATAACACAATGGTGTATGAAATCATAGCCAGGGACATTCTCGTGCGCGAGGAGGGCATGCGGCCCTCAACGAAGGGAGTCTGGCATACAGCATACTTGGTTTTTGCAGAGAAGAAACAGAAACAGTAGCAAGCCTACAAAGCCTTGTGGAACTCGCTCATGTTCCTAAAGAGGTACGTGGGTTTCTCATCGTCAAGAGCATTATAATCGTCGAACCCCGCAGCTATCCCGCACGAATCCACATTGGCGCTCCTCGCCGTTTTTATGTCATCCACCATGTCGCCTATGTAAAGTGTCCTGCTCCTAGGGGCTTTGCACCTCTTCATTATCAGATGTATCCCGATCGGGTTTGGCTTCAGGAACCCTATGCTCTGCGCGCTCACCATACTGTCAAAGTAATCCTCTATCTTAAGGGTCTTTATTTCTCTTCTGATCCTCCACAAAGCGCCATTGCTGAACACTGCCAAAGTTTTTCCCCTGTTATGAAGGGTCTTTAGGACTGCCAGCGCCCCCTCCTGCATCTTTGGCTTCGTAAACATCATGTAGATGTCCAATAATCTCTTCAACCTCCTCTCGTCCTCCTCTTCTGCATGTTCTAGCTTCCTCAGCTGCTCTTTTATTCTTCTGCTATCATCGGGTGTTATCGCTTCGCGGAAGCTGCTCCTTTTTCTGCTTCTCCAGAAGGGGTTAAGCTTCTCATTGAGCTTGTACATGTACATGACCTTCTCAATGGTCCCGTCCCAATCGAAAATGAAAAGGTCGTACCTATCTGAAATGTGC
>JAJZZN010000016.1 GCA_021797575.1 Microcaldota archaeon | reverse complement strand
CATCCGGGCGCACGGAACGGAATAGATGGCAAGTACAATTTTGTAGTTGGAATAGGCACGCACAGCAACCAGAGCTCAGTAATAAGGGCCCTTAAGGATGGCATCCTGTACTACAGGACGGACATCCGCCTGAGCGCTTCGCAAGAAGAGGCGCTATCGCTACAGCATAGCGAATACGGTGCGCATTACTTGGGCATACTCGATTACGACACTCTTTCGGGAGGCTTCTCAAACAATGACTGGAACCTGACAGCATGGAACGAGAGCGTCAGCGCTGCAGTCAAAGCATACCCATGGATAAGCTCGTGGGAGATATGGAACGAGCCATGGGTGCCTACATTCCAGAGGGGATACATGAACGGCAGTGCCTATAACTATTACCAAATGACAAGGAGCGCTTACTTGATAATAAATGCAGCCGAGCCCAACGCAACTATAGTCTGTTTCGGCGGCGCTCCTATTGGCAGCTATAGCATATACCTATGGTATTCAAAGGTATGGGGTTACGGCGCAGCGAAATATTGCAACGCCGTATCAATACATGCCTACCCCTCAACCGCCGGCCCTATGAACCAGTCAGGCGTGCAGATGTGGTCTGCATGGATTTCAAAGTACGAGGCGCTAACCGGCAAGCCCATATGGATAACCGAATTTGGCATACCTTCTAGCTCTAACGCCAGCGTAGGCTATTCGCCAAGCAACCAGGAGGCGTTCATGGTGCAGGCGTTCGACCTGTTCAACAAATATCCGTACATAAAAAGGGTGTACTGGTACGACCTTTGGGGCCTCTCTGACGGACCTGTAGGCAACGACTTCGGACTCCTCAACCTCTCCAATCCCGTATCAGGAAAGCCCAGCCCAGCGTGGTACTCTTTCTTGTCAATATACAACAGGAGCATGTCGAAAGGCTGACGCACTGCAGATTCAGATTCTGCTTCCAAAACGCCTGCCGAAAGTGAGTAGGACTATTGCAGCAATGCACGCAGCAATCGCCGCATATATATATGAGTAGAAGGGCCCGAAGTAGTATAGTATGCCCATGATTATGTTGCCGAAGAACAGTCCAGCGCTACGCGAAGCTGTTAGGGCACCCATGCCGCTGCCGCGCTCGCTCCTCTGCTTTATCTGCGTTATCAGGCTAGGCTCGAGGGTGTCTATTGTCCCTACTGCCATGCCTATTACTATAACTGCGATGTACATGATGGCAACGCCAAGCGAATACGCATATGCGAGCCCGAGAAGCAAGGTGCCCATGGCAGAGAGCACATAGCCTAGACCGCTCAGCGAAGGTATGAGGCGCAGCTTCCTGCTGCCTACAATATAGCCGAATAGAGCTGCGGCAAGAAGGAACAGCATGTATGAAGCGAAGCCCAGTGCGTCGCTTCCCTGGCTCTGCGCTATCGTGAGTATGGGAAAGCCCAGGCTGTAGTAGCTGAAGCCGAAAAGACCAGTTGCTATTATCACCCCTATGTACGCTTTCCTGTTTACGGCAATCGCGCCGCGCTCCGCTTTCGTAACCGCCTTGCGCTGCTTCCTGTACTTTTTCTCCTTGACAAACACAAGGAGCACTGTGGCGAAAGCTATGGGTATTGCTGTGGCGAGGATAATGAGCGGCAACGCGACCTTCAGGTATAGTAGCGATAGGAGGACTATTATTGAAGCTACCCCTCCACCAACGTCGAGTGCGTTGAGAAAACCGAAAACCTTGCCCCTGTTGGAGCCGTTGGCCTCATCGCTTATCAATGCCCTCCTTGCTGGCGACCTAAAGTTCCTCGAGAGCCAGCCTCCTGCGAACAGTACGGAACTCTCGTAGAATCCAGTCGCTATTCCGCTGAAGGACAGTATGGGTATCAGGGCGTTGCCCAATATTGCTATTTTCTTCCTCCCGTAGGCATCTGCAAGCTTTCCGCCAACATATCCGAGCAGGGAACCGAAGCCGTATGAAACGCCCATAACTACCCCGTATACATACACTGGCGCGTGCATCGTTATGACTAGAAGCACAGGCAGGACCGCTAGAACAGTCTGGTAACCCATATCCGAGAAGAATGCCGAGAACGATATCAGCAGGACATTCCTGTTCAAAAAGCTTTTCATAGCTTCACTGCATTACCCACACATTACGCCTTTCGCGCATACAGCGTTGCCTCCATAAGTGTGTTTGACAGTAACCTCTTTACCGTTATACTATTAAAACCTTTTGACATAATCCTGCAAGTTTCGTCTATTACTCTCTGCACAGACTTTCCGGACTTGTACTTCAGCTTCAGCGTAATCAGCGCTGCCCCCCTATTGGAAATCAGCCCAGGCGTTCCAGCAACGAACTCAGCAACCTGGCGCGGGTCTATGTTCGCATCGCACACTGCCAGGTCGTATGGCGCCCTGCTTTCTATCTCCTCTGTGCCGTCCTGGAATGTTTTTTCTATGTGCTCTATGTTGGCCCTCTCTATCTCCATCTTCGCGGGGTCTACCGCTACGCACAGCCCCGCCCTGTCGGAAATGTACTGGCTCCACCCGCCTGGCGCAGAGCCTATGTCCAAGACCCTTGACTTATTGTCAATGTGTATACCAAACCTCTCGAACGCTTCTGCTATCTTGTAATATGCGCGTGAAAGCCGGGCCTCCATGATGCCTGACCTGGCGAAATATCTGCCCCTGCCGCTCAATCCAAAGAAGTATTTTCCCATGATGCTGACAACGTAAGCCACCTCTGCGAAGCCCCTGGGTTCAAGCACTTCGCCATGCGAATCAAGCTTTTCTACAATTCCATCCTCTATTTTTTTCGGATATGCTACAACACGAAACCTCGCGCCTGCAGCGGCCCTGTCTTCGATCTTCCTGATTGCAGCATCAATGTCATCTTCAGAGCTGTCGCATAAATACACCCTGTTGACCCTGCGCTGGAGAAACATGTCGGAGTTTAGAAGACTCATTATGCTATCCACTGCACCGCTCCGTTCGTCAAGCTCCATCATGAGCATGCCGCTGCCTATTGCAGTGCCTGTGCTGAATCCCTTCTCAGCAAAGTACGATCCCACCCGGTCTGGATCCGGAGCCTGTATGAACACGTGCACCAAACCCTGCCCTACATCCATAAAATCAGCCCCTGAGTGTCAGTGCCTTTATCAGCGCTTTGGACCCTTCATCCGCCTCGAGGCGCACCAGTTCATCCACGAGCGCAGAATAGAACTTCGGGCTATTGTGCATGCTTTTTACTATCGGTATGGCTATTACAGGGTAGACAATGCCGTCCCTGATATTTGCATCTATGCGTGTACTACCTCCGTTCATTATGCGCATGATGTTCGCCGCGCTAGGCTTTATGTAATCGCTGATTATGAAGCTCATGTCAAAGTCTATGCGCTTCATCCTCCTCAAATCAAGGTTGCGTAGCTCCAGCATTATCGGGTCTATCACTTCTGCGAATATGTCCCTGACCTGCAAGGCAAGCTTTTCGTCAGCGATGCAGAATGCATCCAGCACCGCCCTTATTGCCATCTCCCTATCGACAACCCTGCCTGCCCCCGCATTGTTGAGCATGTGGAAGCCTATTAAGATAGCATTCTTCACTTCCGCAGCCAGGCGGTTGTTGGCATCGATATTATCCAGGCTGAATCCAACTACCTTGCTAATCAGCATATACCTGCTATTGCCTGTTGTTCTGCTTTCCATAAAATGACCTTGTGCGGTATGCACTGCGCGAACATCATATTTATTACTTGCTTTTGGCAGCGCAAATAATATTTATTCCTTGCTGCTCACGAACTCGTTGAGCAGCGATGTAGCGTACGCGCCCGAAGGCAGTGAGAAACGGAGCTTCACCGAACTGCCCTCAGAATCAATGTACTCAAATCCGCTATACGGCGTGAAGAGCACGCGCATGCCTCCCTTGGAATTAAGCTCAGGTACGCTTTTGGCCTTGAAATCGTCAAGCGTCAGCCCCATTTCCTCAAGCATAGCCGCTTCAAATTCCGTCAACTCCTTGGTTTCATACCCTACTATGTTACCAACTACGAATTGCTGCGCCGCAGAACTGCTGTCATACTTGCTGATATTGGACATGTCTGGAAAGCCGAGCCTTCCTGCCGTGCATACAAGGTCGCCCTCTGCGGGCTCGGTAGCCCCGGAAGCCAATCTGTCGGCGAGCTCTGCGTTGAAAATGTAAGACTCAACGGAATGCACGAACATTAGGAACAACTGCCTGGGCAGCCTCCGCATCGCATTTGCATAATCGCTCGGGTATTTACACAGGTAGTCCAGGACCTGCCTCTCATATTTCAGGTACATTGGGAAATAAGCCAGCGCTGCCTTGAAATCCAGCTCCGAAGCCAGTCTCTTCCTTGCCTCTACCGCTTCATCCATCTTCTCATTCCCGTAGTCGGTCAGGAAAGCCATGGCTGCGGACTTGAAATCCCCCTTAAGCAGATGAATACCAACATCAACGTTGTTGCCTCTGTTGCCGAAACGCTGGCTGCCAAAATAGTTGGGGAATATGCCGCCGAGCTCTGTCTCTATTGCTTCCACACTCCTCCTGGCTTCGTCCATGTCGCCTTTGACATCTATACTCACGGTGAACCTGTTGCCCAGCAGGTCGCCCATCTTGACCTGCGAATCACTAAGCCAAGCGCCATTTATCCGTATGTCCTTCATGTGCACTGCGAGCAGGCTCTCAGGTGTTGCACCGAATAGGCTGCATAGCTGCGTAGATATTGATGAACGGTCCTTTGTGCCTGCGAACGCCGCCGATTTTATGCCCCTCCTGTTGCGCTTCGCAACCTCCCTAAGTGCCTGAATCGTGTTCCAGTTCTTCTTCTGCAGCACAAACACAGAGAACTTACCTGGCTTGCTCTCTAGGCCTATGTCCTGTGCAGTGTATCGCCTGTCTGCTTCCAGTACGGTCCCATTTTTTGTTATCTCCTCTACGACAAAGTCCTCCGCAGAGCCCTTTATCCTGCCTTCTATTGGCTCCACATGCGCGCTCCTGACAAAGATATTCCTATACATAAAATCATCACAGCCTATCTATGAATCGGCCCACGTCATGCTCTATTGCGAATACGGCCTTCTCGAGCAATATCCTCATCGCCACGAGCAGCAGCATGCCTAATATTACAACGAGTATGCCCATCGTACCGACATTGTACAGGACGAAAGCAACAGCTATTCCTACTGCTGGAGGGTGCTCCGCCTTGGCCAGTACAAGCACCACCGTGGCAATGAGCATCACCACTGTGAGCGATACATATATGCCTGTGAAAGGCCTTATGGCGAAACCAAAGTAGCCTATCAATCCAGCGCAGACGTAGCTCTTTGCGAATTTCGAAATATGCGCAGCCTTCGACCTGGGCGTCATGAAGAGTATGAAAGCGCTCGCGCCCATGGAAGCGAATATAAGTATGCCAGAAGCATTGCCGTGCGCTATGTCGAAGTTCATGTAATGCAGCGAGTATGCTACAACGAGCATGCTCAACGCGGCGAGAAGCGCAGGTATGCCGACGTTCCTCAGCTTGTGCTCTGCCTTCCTCTCTTCGCGGCGCATGCTGCTTCTCCTTGCATCATGTGTTGCCCTTTTCTGCAAAGCATCATCCTATCGATTTATATATATGTTAGCCAGCCTTTGAATTCATCGTCCTTTCCAT
>JAJZZN010000032.1 GCA_021797575.1 Microcaldota archaeon | reverse complement strand
GCTTGGTTATTTGAATTGTAGTATACATATGATCATCGTATAATACTATCTTGAAACTTAGGGTTATGTTTTACGTTGCGTTGACATTTAGCGCAATTGATAGGATAAGTTGGGGTTGCTGGGATTTGAACCCAGATCAGCAGGTAACTTCATGGTTCGTATTTCCAGATCCTAATCATCGCGTGAGCTCATTTCAAAACAATAAACATCTGGAGCCTGCTGCGCTGCCAAATTACGCTACAACCCCATAACTAATCGTAGCTTAGAACCATCACGTATAGCTTTATCAGCTATGATATTTAGCCCTTTTGTTTCGAATATATAAGTGAGGTTTTAACTATTTTGATAAGATCGTGGTTTTATGGATAAGAGATCGAAATACCTTGCTGTGATAATATTGGCAGCGGTAGTTATTGCCGTAGCTGCGTACTACTTCAATTCTTCCGGAAGCACTAGCGGGCTGGTTGCATACGACAATGTCAGGACCAGCAATACGGTGCTATCGCAGCTTTATAGCATAGCGCAGAATGCCTCTCTTGCGGACAACATAGGAATAGGCACGGTGCCAGTAGGGCCTAAAGGAGCACTTCCATTCGTTACAAATAGCAACAAGCCGCTCGTAGGCGCCAATGGAAAGCCGATGGTGCTTTATATAGGCGCGGACTACTGCCCTTTCTGCGCAGTCACCAGATGGAGCCTCATATTGGCATTAATGCGCTTTGGCAACTTCACAGAGCTGCACTATATGACATCCAGTGCAGTAGATTATGCGCCTAACACGCCCACATTCACATTCTATAAATCACACTATTCCAGCGACATAATAAACTTCACGGGTTTTGAGATAGCGAAGAACATATTCAATAGCACGATAAACAATTATGAGCCCTTGCAGACCGTGCCGTCACAGTATAATAATATCGCCGTCTACTACTCGGAGAAATATACAGGATCCCCAAATTACCCGATACCCGTAATTGATTACGGCAACTACTCGGTTGAGATAGGGGCGATGGCTGAGCCGCTGCTGCTAAAGGGCGATAACTGGAGCACTATAATCAGTGATCTGAAGAACCCGAGCACAGGCATATCGCAGGGCATAGTTGGCGCTGCGGACGTCATGACCGCGCAGATATGCCATGCAATAAACAACAATGCCAGCGTGTGCACTGAGCCATACGTCAAGAACTATGAGTCAGAGATATGACTGCATCGAACGTGCGGCATATTTGAGGAAAAGGGTTTAGAGCGACTGGCACTTTGCCAGCCGCCTTGCCTAAAAAGATTTAATAGTTTATTCGTCTTCAGTTGAGTCTCCAGGGAGCTCTTCTGCCGAATCGTATGCTTCAGTGTCGCCGAGCTCCTCTTCAGAACCGCTGCCCTTCTCTATCACATTTATCTTGCCGAACTTGCCCGTGGACAGTTGCGGCGAGCCCCTGAATTCGTTCACGTACCCGTTCACAATCTCTATTGTATCTCCTTCGCTGACCTTGCTTATGTCGTTGCCCCACAATGACATAGGTATTGAGCCTGAATCGTCCTCAAGCGTTATGTTTGCAACGCTCAGCCTCTTGCCATATTTGGTAACTACTTCCCTCGGATCATCTTTCTTTACTACTTTAGCCTGAATGGTCACGTTGCTTGCTCCGGCTTTGAGTTCACTTATTTTCATTTTATACACCTTAGTAGAATTTGGATTCTGCCTATTAAAAGAAACTTTTGACAGCAAAATATAAATAACCTTTTATGGCGGTTTTACCTTATCGGCTCATAGTCTTTAGATGGGCTGTCCCTAAAATAGAAATTCAGCATGTTTGGTATTGTGAAGGCCAGGTACTTTGCAATTCCCCATTTTACAATCCTTCTTGCGCTGCTGTATACCTTTATCTCATCGCTGTATACAGCACGGCCTTTGCAGCTTGCACGCATCGTCATGTCGCAGTCTTCATAAGTATGGTATGACTCGTTGAACCCGTGTATGCGCTCGAATGCACTGCGCCTGATGGCTATGTTAGAGCCCACAAATGAGGGTTTGCCTATGAGCATTGAGAATTTAACCAAGGACCTGTAATTGAATGCATAAAGCATCCTGACCGCCAAGCCTACCTTTTCCTTAGGCAGTATCGGGCCGGTAGCTACTGCTACGCTCTTATCTCTGAAAAGGTTGTAGATGTTGCGCAATGTGTCTTTGCCTATGACAGTATCAGCATCAGTGAAGAATAGTATCTCGCCTTTTGCATGCGCTGCGCCTGTGTTGCGCGCCAGCCCTATGCCCTTCTTTGACTGTTTGACTATCCTAGCATAGTTCTGCGCTACCCTGCATGTCCCGTCAGTGCTGCCCCCGTCTACCACTATCACTTCAAAGTCGCTAAAGCTCTGCTTAGAGAGCGACTCCATGGTATTCTTTATGTACTTGCCTTCGTTCAAGGCCGGTATTATAATGCTAATCTTGACCATATACGCACGAGATTAAAATTGAATACATCACGCATCATGCTATATGCATACTACAGCAAATATTATTATTGTGTAAGATTGATTAGGTTAATAAAGTGTTATGATATGGGGCCGATATTCCATGGATTGCGGCATTCTTCCGCATGCCAGACACGTTTGAAGCAGCAATCTGCGGTAGAGATGCTCATAACATACTCGTGGGCGATGCTCATAATAGCGCTGTTCGTTTCGATGATATTCGTGCTTTCATTCTCCAAGCCAGCGTCTTCATATATACAATCGTCATGCAACATAGAGCCTACACTCCCGTGCGCCGAAGCCATAGCAACTGCTGCGGCATCCACGCATCCCATAGAGTACATAGTGCTCTTCAGCAATAACCTGGGCGCACCGATATACATGCCTAGCAATTCGTTTGCCGCCACAACAACCGGCCTAGGCATTTCAGGTACAGCAACATGGACAGGTAATTGCACGCCAACCATAGCGCCGCAGGGCTCGCTTATACTGTGTAAGGCAGCAATAAGCGGAAGCACCGCTCCTCCGCTAGGCTCTCTGCTTACCGACTCTTTCAATATAAACTATGGGATATGCAGCTCGAGCTCAATCAGCTCGTGCAGCGCAGCGGTATACAGGTCCACAGGCACTTCCGAGGAGGATTTCCTCAGCGCCGACATAAATATACACAGCGTCACGCTCTATGACAGCCCCAGCGCGGGCCACATATCGCTCAATGGCGTGATATACCCAAACAATACGCACGTCCTTGAGCTGCCTGGCCAGTACAAGATATATGCTGTGCCGCCGGCAGGCTACGCCTTCTCTAGTTGGAGCACAAGCAATATTACCTTATCATCGGCATCTCAGTATACTAACATGACAGTAAGCACAAATGGCACCATCACGGCAAATTTTGTCAGCTCGCCGTGAACCTTAATGGTGCAATAATCAGCCGCAATTCACTTTTCCAAGTAGTTTATGTCCTCGTTGTCCTCAAGTATGTCTATCAGCTGCCCCTGCCCCAGGCCACTGGGAAACTTGTCAAAGGCTACAACGAGAAATTCGCCTTCTATTCCGACTACCTTGCCCGGCCAGATCCTGTCGCTTGAATCTACGTACCTTATGCGCCTGCCCTTCAACGACTCCAGGTCTTCAGCGGTGGTAGGAGATATCAGCAGATTATCCTTGTCCAAAGATGCAACTATAGCACTTATCATATGACGCACCGAAAATTTAAGTTATCAATCAAGATGATAGCCTTCTGGTATAAATAGCTATATTAATCTTTTATGGAGATATATATTAGGTTTCATGTCGAGGACTTCCGCTAGTGCTGCAACCGTAGAAAAAGAGGCCGAGCCGCAGGGCAGCATGTCGATCGATGGAGTAATACTAGACATAGACTACGCCGCGATAAACGGGAAAGTAGTGATAAGGGTAACCGTAAAAGGGCAGGATGGCAAGACCTATGACCTGATAGATGATGATTTCAAGCCTTATTTTTATTTCGTGCCTTCGGGGGAGGCGGATAGCGACAGCATACTCAAGATGAGCACTAGCGATGGGGCAAGGAAGATAACGCCCGTAAAGGTTGAGGAGGATGAGAAAAGCCTCTTAGGCAAGCCAACCAGGCTTTTCAGGATATATATGGAAACGCCATCAGACATCCCGAAATTCAGCAGCTACATGATGAGGTACGGCAAATGCTATGAGTACGATATACCCTTCTCAAGGAGGTATGGCATAGACAAGGACGTGACGCCGCTGCATGTTTACCGCTTCTCGGCCTCCAAAACGCCAGACTATATCAAGCTTGACGGCATGAGCTTCCTGAACGAGATAGGCGAGCTCAGCCTCAACACACTTTGGTTCGACATCGAGGTCTACAACCCGCTCGAGGTGCCCAGGGAGAATGTCGATCCGGTCATAATGCTGAGCTACAAGTACGTGGCTGGAGGGAAAGAAGGGGAGGGGGTCATCACATTCAAGAAGATAGACAGGCCTTTCGTTGAGGTTGTAAAGGACGAAACCGCGCTGATAAACCGTTTCGTCGAGATAGTCAACCAGCTGGACATCGATGTGATATCTGGATACAATTCCGCGAATTTCGACATAAGGTACATGATAGCGAGGGCGAAGGCCCTGGGCATTGACTTCAACCTGAGCCGCGGCTATGGAGACACCAGGATAGAAAGGCACGGCCTCGTTGACAAGGTAAAGATAGGCGGAAGGGTGCATGTCGATATGTACCTGGTGATAAAGTTCGTATCTGTGGTCGGAGCTGCGGAACACCTTCTAAAGCTCAACAGCTATACCTTGAAGAATGTCTACGAAGCGATATCCGAAGACAAGAAGATAAGCGTGGAGAAGAAGAGCATATGGAAGCTCTGGGACGGAGGCAACGAAGACCTTGAGCTGCTCGCAGAGTACAACCTCAATGATTCATATGCACTCATGAAGGTCTACAACACATTCATACCGATTATGATAGAGCTGTCAAGGACTACTGGGAATGTCCTGAGCGATGTGTCTGTTTCCACAACGGGCCAGCTCGTCGAATACCTTCTCATGCGCTACGCCAGGCGCTACAATGAGGTCATACCAAACAAACCGTCCGAATACGAGATAGAGGACAGGCTGAAGAATCCGATAATAGGCGCATATGTTAAGACCCCGGACCCGGGCATATATGAGCACCTCGCCATATTTGACTTCCGTGGCCTGTATCCATCGATAATAATATCGCACAACATAGACCCTTCTACGCTTTGCACCGATTGCAAGGACTATTTCGAATCCCCTACTGGCGCAAGGTTTGACAAGAATAGGAAAGGCATAAGCCCTATGATACTCGAACTGCTCATCAACCAGAGGAAGGAAGTGAAGAAGGCATACAAGAAGGACCCGAACAACATCTTCCTTGGGTCAAGGTCGCAGGCGCTTAAGATAACGGCCAATTCATTCTACGGGTATCTTGGCTACGCCAGGTCGAGATGGTACTCGAGGGACTGTGCATCCAGCGTCACAGCATGGGGCAGGCAGTACATAGCAAAGACGATAGAAGAGGCGGAGAAGGCGGGCCTAAAAGTCATATACGGCGATACGGATTCGATAGTGGTGCTGCTCGGCGACAAGACTGATGAGGAGGCATTGGCTTTCATGAAGGCGTTCAATGCCTCGCTCCCGGGGGCGATGGAGCTGGAGCTTGAGGACTTTTTCGTCAGGGCTGTGTTCGTAGGCAAGAAACATGAAAAGGATACAGCAGGGGCAAAGAAGAAATACGC
>JAJZZN010000012.1 GCA_021797575.1 Microcaldota archaeon | reverse complement strand
TATTATTACTCTGTTGCTGAGTATGCTGAAAAGCGACTTTGCAGTGATGCTGCTGCGCGTCCTTATGACTTTGAGCTTGCCTGCGCCATTCAGCTTGAGAAGAACCGCGGGCATCAGCAATCCGCCCTTGAAGTGCACTAGCGATATGGTGTTGTAGAACAGCGAAGTATACGAAGGCACTAGGCCTCTTTTAACTAGCAGCAGTCTCTTATTGGTAGCTATGACTAATGCGCGGTGCACTATGTCTGCGCCTTCTGTTACGTATGCAACCTTCTCTCCTGGCACTAGCGGAAGGTCAAGGTCTGCATATTTCTCCAAATTATTCATCTTCTTCCTAACCGCATATCGTGCCCCCACTAAATGCGGTCTAAGTAGTTTGTCAGGAAGATATTTATACCTTTCGTTCAAGCCGTTCTGGCATCATATTGATAGAGATCCGTTTGCGGCTTATACCCCGAGTATTTGGTCCATATCACAAACTGGAAGAAAGCAGGCGTCATGCCTCTTTCTATCGCCATATCGGAGATTAAGCTCTCGTATTGCATGTATCTTTTGCCGGTAAGCCCTCCGATGGCCCCATAATCAGGTATGATTATCTGGTAGCCACAATCATCAAGGAACCGCAGCATCCATATGTCTATGGGCACTACGTTCTCATATCCGAGCTTTACCATGAAGAAAGATGCGCCTTTATAGCCTAATCCTACTCTCTGTCCGCTTATGAGCCTTCTGAGCTCCAGCTCGTTTCTCCTCCCCTCCTCTATGTCCGACAGGAGCTGTTTCGGCACCTCTGACTCCTTCCACCACCTGGTAAAGCTCATCACACTGTTATACTTCTTATTTGGAAACCTGATATATGACATCAGCCCCTCAAGCCTTTTTGTACTCCCTAACACCGCTTCAGGGGCAAGCAGTCCTGCATCGTTGAGACTGCCCATTAACGCGTTTACCTTCTTGTTGCTCTCAGCTACTGACAGTATGCAGTATACCCCTGCCGCATAGGCGCTGCTCTCGGTGACCTCTTCCAGTACCTCCTTCCTTCTGAGAAACTTTGCACGCTCTATGTCCGTTTTGTCTATTATGACTATCTTGCCCGCCATGCGCTCAACTTATATCAATAGACAGATTGGGCGTTGTTAAATATTTATGTATGCACCTACCAGAATATGAGGCAGCATCATCATACAGCCCAAAGGCTAGAGGGTAAAAATTGAGGCGTATGCATTGCATACGCCCCGGGTGGATGAGAATAGGGTTGTTACAGAACTAGCGTGATTCGCCGCATAAAATGCGGCGTAAGTATTCTATCCTGTTATATATTTAAAGCTTGTGCATCAAGGCTTATACGCAGATAAATAGCACATTATCATTTTGCCTTGGTCTTCGGCACGCTTGCGCCCTTGTACATAGACATGTACTTCTTGACGAGCATTACTGCGTGGTTTACTGCCTTCTTTACGTCTTCGGGCGTCTTTGCGCCTGTGCATATTATCTTTCCGCTGTTGAATAGCAAAAGAGCCGCCTTCGGGTCGTACACCTTGAATATCGCCCCCGGGAACTGCTCCGGCTCATAGTCCACGTCGCGCGACAGCTTGGCCAGCCCGTACAGGTCCAGCTCTATGTTCAGATCGGCGCTCGCCACTATGTTGACCACCTCATAGGTTGGCTTGAGCTTGACATGCAGATACTTCGAATGCGATGATTGTGCTGGTTTGGAGCTTTCCATGGGATTACACCTGATTGATAATGCCTAATAAAGTATAAATAGTTATATGTGCAATACTCCCTTGACAAAACCTCTTCTGTGATTATATGAAGAAATCAAATGGATTATTGAGCGGAAGGTCGCGCAACCTCACCAGGCATCATAAGCCTTCCCAAATTGCAATAAGGGACGTAATAAAGGCATTCAATGTAGGCGATAGGGTAGCCATTGTGCCGAAAGGCAACAACAGGGACATACCGCACCCGCGCTTCAAGGGCAAGGTCGGCACCATACTCGGCGCGCGCGGCGGCGCATACATAGTGGATGTCAAGGACATAAATGCGCACAAGCAGCTCATCGTCAAAGCCAAGCACCTGGAGAAGGTCAGCTCCTGAGCGCTATCTAAATTAACGCGGTCTTAAATGGAAGTGAAACGGCTCTTCGAAGGAGTGTACTCGATAGACGGCAAGCTAGCAACAGAAAACCTTGATCCCGGCCGCAGGGTGTACGGCGAGGTCCTGGTGCCATATGGGGGCAAGGAGTACAGGCTGTGGAACCCATACAGGAGCAAGCTCGCTGCTGCCATAATCAACGGCCTCAAGAACTTCAAGCTGTCTAATAGCTCAAAGGTTCTCTATCTGGGCGCCGCAACCGGTACAACATCAAGCCATGTCAGTGACATAGCCTCGCAGGGTCAGGTGTTCTGCGTGGAGCTGTCCGAGCGCAACATGCGCGATTTGATAAAGGTGTGCGAGCGCAGGAGGAACATGCTACCCATACTTGCCGATGCAAACAATACCGATAGGTACAGCAAGATAGTAGGCACATGCGACATAATATACCAGGATGTGTCAGCCAGGGACCAGGCTGCAATACTTAACAAGAACAGCAGCATGCTCAAGCCCGGCGGCTATGCATATTTCATAATAAAGTCGCAGAGCATAGACATATCTAAGAACCCCGAGAAGGTCTTCGACGAAGCCCTGAAAAGCGTATCGCCAATATTCGAAGTGGTGGAACAGGTAAAGCTGGAACCTTTTGACGACCTGCATATGTTCGCGGTATTGAGGAAGAAGTAGCCATATAGCGGTAAGGTTTATATCCTTTTTATTCTAGTATACATTCAGGTAGCATGGCTGGCGTTTCACATTATCTAAGGATGTTCGATGCAGCTGAAAAGAACAGCAGGAGCTTCATGTGCCAGTTCTGCGGCGCCTACACCCCGGCAATAAACAACCAGGGCATTTGCCATGCGTGTGAAAATGTCATATCTTCAGACCGCGCAGCGCTTGTGAAGAACAGCAGCGACGCGTGCGCAATCCTTGACAACTACAACAAGCAGGTAGCATCATCTGACTTCGATGCAGCGTTGAAGACCTACGATTCACTGCTTGCAAAATACCCTGCGCCCAACTATACTTATGTGAAGGCGCTGACCTACATATCCTACTCGAACTACGAGCTTTCGAAGATAAGGTACGACCTGCCTGGCTTCATGGAGGAGAACTCAATCCACAAGGCGAAGGCATCGAGCCTGTTCTCATCGGCAAAGCTGCTCCTAAACAAGGCTATATTCGATGCGGCAAAGCAGGCAACCTCACAGCCAGGGCAGCAGGCTACATATGGTACCAGCTACCTTATGTTCCTGGCAGCGGCAAAGCTTGGCGATATTGCTGCTGCAAAAAGCTACCTGAGCAAGCTGAAGGCATCTGGCAATGCATACCTTTCCACATATGCCGAGACCGTGTTCAATTCGCACATAGGGGATTTCAAAGCATTGCTGAGTTCCGCGGACTCCATCCTGAGAAGCAAGGACTTTCCAATAAACGTATTCTACTACATATCGTATGCGCTTTTCAAGCTTGGAAAGCGCGCCGACTCGGAAAAGCTAACTGGCGCACTGCAAAAGGTGCTCAGCAGCAACACCGTATCATCGCTGAACATGTACTCCCGCATGCTCAAGTGACGTGCCTATTTTGAAAGGAATATAAAATACGCCCCGTTTTCATCTGAGTGCTTAGAACAGAATCCAAACCTCTCGAACTGTATTACCTCTCCATCCTTAAGGTTGTTCACATATGCCTCAGCATAGCCCTCTTCTACCCTTAGGCTGTCTGTGTCAAATTCGCCGTCTTCCCTGAGCGGCGGCAGCGGCATCAATACACGCACTTTTGCCGGGTTGCCTGATATCCACTGCACAGCAGCATACCTCTTGTCTATACCGCTCTCTATTACTGCTCTTGCCGCATCTTCTGCAGCACCCTCCTGGTCTACAGGCTTGAGCGTGGCGAAGCCCTTTAGTATGAGGCCGCCTTTATCCAGCAGCTCTGCGTAGTCATCTTTGCGTATGAACAGCTTATCCGAAAGTGCCACCTCTCTCTGCCCCAGGGCCTTGTTCGTAGGATGAAGCGGTATCGAAATGCTGCTTTTGCCTAATGCAGCAAAGTTGCTTATGCTTAGCTCTACCGGGTTGTCCACATAGAAGAGCCGCTTTGCAGTGCTATCTATATCCTTCTTGTTCTCTGATAGCAGCAGCGATATATCCACTGTGCTGCTGACCCTGCTCATCCCGAACCTTAATACAAAATCCTTTATTGCCTTGGGCTGCACTCCGCGGTTGCGCAGCGCGCTGAGTGTAACGAGCCGCGGGTCATCATATCCGTGCAGCTTGCCTTCCTTGATCAGCTTTTGCACTGTGCGCTTGCTCGTAATATTGTTCTTTATGTTGAGCCTCGCCTCCAAATGCATCCTCGGGGCCTTCAGGCCCACCGTTTCCAGTATGCTGTAGTACAATGCATTGCTCAGCTCGTAGTTCTCATCCCTTATGACATCTGTTATTCCGTGCATGGAATCCATTATTGGCGTATTGAAATGGTAGGTGGGCCATACGATGTACTTGTCGCCCTGCCTGTAGTGGACCGCCCTCTTCACCCTCAATATGGTTGGGTCGCGCAATGTTGTATTGTCGGCCTTCATATCTCCCTTGAACCTTATTATCATCTCATTCTCGTCGTATTTGCCCTCGAGCATATCGTCGAACTTCCGCGCGTTAGTCTCAACGTCGGAATTCCGGTGTTCGCACTCTATCCCGTTGAATCTATTCTTCTTTATTGTTTCGTGGTCGCAGCTGCATGCATACGCCTTGCCTTCCAGGATAAGCTTCTTCGCATAGCCATAAACCTTCGGTATGCTGTCGCTCGCGTAATACTCAGAATCGAACTTGATGCCTAGCCACGCAAGGTCCTCCTTTATGGCATCGACATATTCCTGCTTCTCCTTCTCTGGGTTCGTATCGTCGAAGTAGAGATTCAACTTGCCCCTGTAGACCTCTGAAAACTTCTGCTCGAGGAAGGCGACTTTAGCATGGCCAATGTGCAGGTAGCCGCTGGGCTCGGGAGGAAACCTTGTAACAAAATTGCCTTCTTCTGCCCCCTCGAGTATGAACTTGGGCTTGCTGTTCTCATCCTTCTCGGCCTTCTCCTCCACAAACTCATCTGCGTACGCCTCATACTCCCTCTTTACCCATTCAGCATCCATCCTGTTTACCTTATCCACAACTTCCTCCACTGCCTTGCGCAGCGCGGCCATGTCTGCCTTTGCTTCCGGCATGATGGATAGGACCTTGCTCAATACGCTTTCGACCCTGGCTTTGCCATACTCATATGCGTTCTTTATCGCGTATTTGTGTATGGGCCCGCTTATCCTTTCGTCAAGCGCCATCTATGACACCTTCGTTATTTCGGTATTGTTGGGAACGAATACATACGTGCCGTTCAGCTTTCCAACCATGGCAAGCACAGTTACCTGTATGGTGGAATTCAGTGCTACCGGGCTCGAATTGATCTCATAGTACCTCGCAAGGGACGTATTCGCAACTATTATACCGTTACTCAAGCTGAGATTCGCGTACGCTGGCAGCCTTATGTATTCGGGTGCGGAGAACGAGAAAGAGCTGTTTCCCAACTCCTTAAGCATGTCAACATATATCTGGTACGTGTTATGCTTGCCCGGATATATATCGAATGCATCAGATACCTGGGTGAATGTGTCTATACTACCGTTGTTTCTCATCGATGAAAGGAGAGCAGCGGTTTTGTTAGCATATGTATCATTGTACAGGGAAAGCTTTATGCTGCTTCCATATTTGTATACTGTGGCATTCAATATCACGCTTATAGGGCCGCTTATATTTTTTATATTTAGTGTATGAGTGCTGGTAGTGCTGCTGCTGATTGGGCTGCTGTTGCCGCTTCCAAGCCCTGCAGCTCCAGTTAAGAACATCACTGCGACTAGCAACGACCCGAGGAAAAGCAATGTCTTCTTTCTTTTATCATCCATGCTATTACCATACCACTGTGCAGCGTCGAGTGCATCAAGCGCACTGAACAGTATGCCTACTGCTCTTCATCAGAGCCTTCATGCTTGTGCGTTTCGGCCTTTACGTCCTTTGGCTTGGCATACTCCTCTTCTACCACTACCTTCT
>JAJZZN010000020.1 GCA_021797575.1 Microcaldota archaeon | reverse complement strand
TATGGACAGCAATGGAGACTACTCAGACGAGATTGTTGGAATAATAGGCGTATTTGACGGCGAAGTGCCATATATAAAGAGGGTCCCCCAGGCAAAGCTATACCCTGGGAAGTGGTGCATACCTTCGGGTCACATGAAGGCCGGAGAGACGCCAGTTGAGACTGCCGCCAGGGAGCTCGAGGAGGAGACCGGCTACAGGGTGCCAGAAGGCAAAAGAATCGAGGAGCTGGACAGATTCACGTTCTTGGCTGATATGCGGGGAGGCAAGAAAATCAATCTCAACATATCCCTATTCCTGTACATGACGGACGATAAGCCCGACATACGCCTATGTGACGAGCACACGGAATCAAAGTACATAGCCCTCGACGTACTGTCTGACAGAGAAAAGCTTTTCTTGTACACTCATGCGCGCGGCGTATCCGATTTTACGCCCATAGACAGCATGATAATAGACAAGTACATGCCTGAAGCGTACGAAAGGTACAATGCAACTATAAAAAGCAGGGCAAAGAGCATTGCATAAACGCACAGCTACCTCTTCGTGCGGTAGGTATATCTGAGCGTTATGTCGCTTATCACGTCCATTGCGTCAACGCATCTATCAGACACAGACTCAAGCCCCTCATACACCTCCTTGTACTTTATGATCCTCTTGACGTCGCTGCCGTGCATCAGGTCCTTCAATGCATCCCTGAGTATATCGTCCGCATCATTTTCGCTCTTTGAGCACTTTTTATAGAGCTCCATGATGTCCGATCTTATGCCTGATATTGCCTCATCGCTGGCGCCTTGGAGCTCTGAGAGCTTTGACGCGGCGGCTTTCACGTATTTCATGCTTTCTACTATTGTCGCGCCAAGCCCCTGCATGTGCCTGTCGCTTTCGTGCAGGTCGTAGAGATACAGCCTGGAGCTCACCATTTCCTCCGTATCTATGATATCGTCCAGCCTTTTTGCAAGGTGCGATATGTCAAGATAGGCTATGGAATCGACATGCACGTTGGTTATATAGTCGAATATGTCATGAACATACTTGTCTGCGTCATGCTCGTTCGCCTTCACGCTGCTGAACAGCTTTTTGGTGTTTGCGATGTTCCCAGAAAGCAGGGCCTTGTTGAGGGCATTCGAAGCGCTATCTATGTCGCGTATCAGAGAGTTGAATTCATCCGACAGCATGGTCGTTACCAATCCAAGCTCCATCTCACCGGAGGTTTCGATCAGCGAGCGCCTTTTCGTCTCGGGCAGCAGGAATATGGTTATCAGGAAGCCGACAAGCGACAGGGCCCCTAGCACGCCTATGAGCGCGTATTTCCCTACGCTCACTATAAGCAACGGGAACAGCAGCGCCGATATGGCTGCGCCGAGCTTGCCGCTCATCGATGCAAGTCCGTGTCCTGTGGCTCTGTACTGCGTCGGATACAGCTCCGCGGGGTAGACATATGTCGTGGTGTTGGGGCCGTAGTTCGTGAACAGGAATGTGAGCCCGTATATGAATAAGAAGAGCACCGAAGAGAGAGCCAGTATGTACCTGCCGGCCAGGGCCAGCACGATGAAGGCTATGCCAGTTACAAGGAAGCCTATGTACTGTATCGGCTTCCTACCCTCCCTGTCTATCAGCGATACGGCTATCCAGTAACCCGGCACTGCAAAGAGCACTAGCACTACCGCAGATGTCTTGGTCGCTGCCAAAAGGCCAGAAAAGCCGAACAGGCCGACCAGATACGGTGTGAATATAGTCGTCCCGTAATACGTCACGTCGTTTATGAACCATGATATGGTGGTCCCCGCGAGGATTTTCCACCTCTTCCGGAAGAACGCCTTTCTGGTAATAGTTTTTGTCCTGCCTGTCTCGCTGGCAGTGTGCTTTGAGTTCTTAAACCACTGCGTCTCCTCAAACTTCATCCTGTAGTAAAGTATGCTTGCGACCGGGATTGCGCCGAAGCCAAGCAGCAGCCTCCATATGAGGTTTCCAGGCACATTCGCAAAGAAGAGGGTGAGGGCGATCACTACGCCTGCAATTATGCCGAAGCCCTGCATGGCGAATGTCGATGATATGAGCTTGCCCCTATCGCGCCTGTTGGAATACTCGGCAACTATAGTTGAGCTCACAGGATAATCGCCGCCTATGCCTACCCCCAGCACGAATCTCCAGAAGAGCAGCATTATGTAGCTCACAGACAAAGCAGAGCCTATGGCGCCGATTATGAGTATTGTGACGGTTATCCAGAAAGTGTTCTTCCTGCCGAACTTGTCGCCTGCTATGCCGAATATGACAGGGCCTACAACTGCACCAAACAGAGCGCTGCTCACCAGCAGGCCGGTCTGCAGGGCATCGAGGTGGAATGCGGGTATGAGGAGCAGTATTGCTACCCCTATGACGAACAGGTCGTAGGCGTCAGTGAAGAAGCTCATGCCCGCTACGAGCATTATGCGGATCTGCTTCCTGCCTAGGCCCGATTCCTCAAGGCTCCTCAAGCTAGTCCTTGCTTTTTCGTCTTCCTCCACACTTGGGTTTCAAATGTAAGATATAAAAAAGATTTCATTTCCCTGTCATTAGATAAAGCACATATTCGTTATGCGTCAAAGTCAACTTCGGCATTTTTAAACCTTGCCTGCGAACCCGCTGTTGATAACATGGAAAAATCTATATCTGCGATGGATGAAAGCGTCGGAATACACCGTGCTGTCGTTTGGGCGCCGGGCGTAGCGGTGGACGCGAGCGACCTAGAGAAGTTCATAGAGTTCAAGGAGGGCCACATAAAGAACGGATTGAGCACTAACAGCATACGCCTTCCCGGGCTATCGGAGGACATAGTAACGATTACTGCGAACTCCCTCTACACGCTTGTAAAGGGCATAATGTCAAGCGATGCCGACCTGGAAAAACTCAGGAAGGAGCCGATAAAGCGCATATATATGGCAACGGAGAGCACGAACGACAAGAGCAGGCCGCCAATAGAACAGGCGATCGAGCTCGTATCGTCGAAGCTGCTTGCAGAGAGCGAGGGCAACAGGTGGATAACGGACATGCTGAAGTCTGCAGCTACTGCAGGCACATTCTACGCATGCAGGGGCGGCGGTTTCTCGTTGAACGACGCGGTCATGAACGTCAAGGGCTCGCTGCATGCCTATGACCACGAGGGCAATCCGAGGACCATATCTGCGCTGCTCATTACTTCAGACATAGCCATATACAATCCGGCAAAGGCTCCAAGGGCAGAGGCGACGCAGGGATCAGCATCAACGGCTATGTGGATAACATCAAATCCAAAGCTTGAGAGGATTGCAGTGGAGGACGGCGTGGGCTACTACCACGATGCATTCGCCGACTTCACCAAATACGGCTCGAGCAATCCATACGTCCCGTCAGGGCCTTTTTCGGAGGAGATATTCGTATACGACTGCTCGATGGCGATAAGCAACCTTGAGAGGGAATACTTCAGCATACACGGAGAGCCCATTAACCTGTATGCGCTCGATTTCTACGCTGCGCACGTGCCGCATCCCAAGCAACCGAAGATGCTCGCATCGCCTTTGATACTGCACCTTATGAGGGTCTACGAACCGCAGAAGCTCAATGGCATAATATCGAAGATAGGGGCGGAGCCATATCCAGACTTCAAGGGGTTCACAGAGATGCTGAAAAAGAAGATAGAAACGTTCAACGCCCCGGGCGAGAAATTCAGGGAGGAATGGGAGATAAGGGAAGCCCTCACTTCTGACAGCGATGTCAACAGCTACTGGTCATGGCTGAAGAACTTCAGGAAGGAGCCGACGGTAGAGGCGGAGATGGACAGGCTGCACCTCAATGAAGCAGTTAGAATAAACCGCGAGACAGGCAATACATACACCAACGCGGTCTTCATAAGCAACATAGGCCTAATAAAGTACTTCGCCGAGCACCCGGAGATAGGCATGAAGAAGCTGAAGCAGGGCAAGGAGAGCGTCGATGGGATTCTCCTGTCATACGGCAGCGGCGCCGGGGCAGACGCGTTCCTAGTGAAGATACCCGCATCAAGCATAGTCGAAGGCGGCATGTCCGAACGCATACGTATAGACATAGATGGTGCTGTTGGCATAAAGGACTATTCGCAGTACAGGGCGCTCCACGAAGCGGCAATGCAGGAGGACAGCGTGAGCAAGGTCATACCTGAGGACATAGACCTGATAACTGAGGACAAGAAGCTTCTGAGGACCGACAGGCTGAAGGAAGGGTTCCACGTGAACAGGATGAAAGCAACAGGAGAAGGGGCATGGTCATACATAGACGATAAGGGAAACATAGAAAGGGTAAGGATAAGGCACTGATTGGAAGAAGGTCATGCCTTCTTCCTCTTTGCCCCAGGGGGCAACTTTACCTTAAGGTCTGGGTATATCTTTGAAAGCATGTCCTGGTTTATGGAACTGTCGAAACCCAGATTGAGCATTATCCTGTTGAGCAGGTATATGCCGGCTATCTTGGCAAGCTTGCTGTCATTGCACGCGCCTTCTACCTGTGACTTCACTTCTTTCTTGTCGAGCTCCTTGAGCGCGTCCCCAAGCACTGAGTAGTTGCCCTTCCTGCCCTGCGATATGGACGAGGCAAGGGAATCCAGCTTCTCTGTGTCTATGCCGAGTATCTTGAAAGCCTTGCCGTCTATGCTGTTCCTTATCCCGGCAAGGTGGAACACTATCTCCTCGGGCCTTGTCTGGTCGCGTATGCCGAGCCTCTTTATGGCGATCCAGTCCTTGTACTTGACCATGAAGTCTACATATTCGGAAGGTTCGTCGTCCATCTAAATTTCACTTCTGCAGTATATAGTAGCCGGAGGCCTTTTCCCTGGCGACTCTCTTTATGACTCCCTTCTGCACCAGAGATACGAGCGAGTTGTTTATCAGCCCTTTGGGCCTGTTGCACTTCTTCGTTATGTCGTCCGCCGTCTTTATGCTCGTGTCCTTTGTCGCGCCAAGCTCCTGCATGGCCTTTATTATCAGCTGCTCTACCGGAGTCAGATCTGTCATGTTTTCACCTTATACTACAAAAATATTGAATCAATTTAACATTTGAGCAATCATTATTTATTACTTATTCTACTTCTTCTTCTTGCTCTCCTTGTTCTTCGGCCTCAAGTATCTGTAGCCGCACTTCCTGCACTTGGTGCTGCCGGCGTTGTTCCTCGCCTTGCACCTCTTGCATATCCATACCTTGCTCAATTCAGCATCTACAACTGGAAATCTAGCCATCAATCGCACCTGATTACAATGAACTCCGCATTAGAATAGCATAAAACGCAAACCATATGCATAATGATAAATGCATCTGCGCAACCAAAATAAAGATTTATTTATCTTGCAAGATAAATATATAAAAAGGTTTAGGTCCATTAAATAAAAGTCTTTAAATCTAAGTGTAAAAAAGGCGGGGAAGAAATGAAAAATACAACCTCTACCCAAGTAATGCAGCAGCAGATTGCCAAAGTCATTGGCAAGCACGTGTACGGCAACCTGAACGGAATAGAAATGAAGAGCCTGACGGACTTAAATGCGCTGACCAAGCTCGTAGTGGACTCTGCGAAGGCCGGAAACCTGCACATACTGGAGCTGATAACGAAGAAGTTCAGCGACGTGAACGGCATACCCGGCGGCATATCTGTCATAGCTCTGATAGAGGAGAGTCACATAGCCCTTCACACATGGCCAGAGAGCCTCTACGCTACGCTAGACATATACTCTTGCGGGGCAAACACGTATCCGGACATAGCATTCAAGTACATAGTATCGAAGCTCAATCCCAAGAAAGTGAAGAGCTGGTCCGCTGACAGGGGCAACTGATGCAAAAGTGGCAAGACTGCCTTTTTTCATTGTGCAACATATTTATTAATGCTATACTATATTATAGCAAGAGGCAATGCTGCAATAACGGCAGGCCCCTGAATTCATGGTGATACGAAATGAGAGTAATAAGACACGATAGGAACCACCCGTTCGTAGTAAAGCTGGGCGACGTGCCTGGATTCGCCCAAGTGGCAGGGGACAGCACAAAGGCAAAGGACTTCCAGCTGCACCTGTGCGCATGCGGCCTTTCAAAGCACAAGCCGTTCTGCGACGGCTCGCACATGCACACGCAGGACGAGGAGGAAGGCAAGATATTCGTCTACGATGAGGAGCAGAAGCGCGAGGAAGTTGCCGGAGAGGAAGCGGTCGAAGTGCTCGAATCGCTGCCTAACGAGTACGAATAAGCGCGGCATCACTTTCTTTTCCTTTTCCTCTTTTTCTCTTTTCTACAAAACAAATAAAATGCTTCATTGTGCAATAGCAATGAT
>JAJZZN010000014.1 GCA_021797575.1 Microcaldota archaeon | reverse complement strand
CAAGCACGTACACGTAGTTGAACAGGGCCATGAAGCGGTAGTTCTTCGCCTCTATCCTGTTTATGCTGTCGCCTATGGCGAGCAGCCGCCTCTTCGGCAGGTTGTCGTACTTTTTGAATGGGCTCAGACCTATGCCGTACAGTTTGGCCAGGTGCTCATCTATTATCGGCTTTATCATTGAGGTTATGCGCTCGACGGTGCTGCCCATGTCGACGTATATCACTTCCGTGTACTTGTCCATCACATATGGAGTGACATCGGGGTCTATGGCGGTCCTTATTTCAATGTCCTGTATGCCTAGCGTGTCGACAAGCCTGTTTATCTTCTTCTTGTCGCTGCCGGGCGAAGCCGTCAGCCCTATAATCTGCACACCGTTGAGCTTGCATTCGTCAGCTATGTAGGTATATGCGTATTTGCCCACTGCCTTGTGGCACTCGTCTATTACCACTAACCCAAAGTCGGATAGGTCAAGCCTCGCCTTCTTCATGTCGTTCGCAACGGTCTGCGGCGTTGCAACGATTATCCTAGCGCTAGCTTCAAATGCATAGCGCTCCTTGGCGCGTATGCCTCCCGTGAGCAGCAAAATTGATTCCTTATCCATGTTGAGCAAGTTGGACAGGGTATGGTAATGCTGTTCGCTGAGCGGCTTGGTTGGCGCTACCATAAGGACGCGCTTGCCCCCATAGAGCACGCGTGCCATGTTTATCGCAGCTATGAGCGTCTTTCCGAGGCCCGTAGGCAGTATTACCAGAAAGTTCCTGCCAGAAGCTGTCCTTTTAGATATGTTTATCTGGTAAGCCCTTGGCTCCACCGCCTTCGTATTCAGCAGCACGCTATACGGGCCCAGCTGTTCCCATGCATCTGGCATAATGCCTCAGCGCCTCTTGACCTTTGTTATATAGGACTTGAGGCTTTCCAGCGCCTCCTTTTTCGAGTCCTCCAGCTCTTTCATCTTGATCGCCTTGTCTATGGGCTCCAGCAAGCCCTTTTGTGCTCGGGTGATATGCGTATGCTCTTCTCGTAGCCCTCAGGAAGCCTGGCGCACCAATGCCTCCTTGTCTTCATGATGTGCACGTCTTCTACATTGTCGTCCGTTGCGTCAAACTCATATTTTAGGTCAAACCTGAATCCCTTGTCAAAATCCAGCCCTTTAAGGTCCGTCTCCCCATAGATCTCGCGCCTTGCAGCTGCTTCGTCCGTCTCGTTTTTCTCTTTATGACCCGACGGACCTATGTCTATCACGACCTTTTTGGCCTCGCTGCCAGTCCTCTTATAGTGCGCATTATCCTGTTCAAGAAGCAGTACATCAATTCCATTGCCGCTGGGCGCGTATAGTATTGCGCCGCAAGAAATCTCCCTCTTTGTTCTGATCTTTTCCATCACGCATCGACCTTATAAACTTTTTTATATATTCTTATCTAATAAAGGTTATAATAATTGCCTTGATGCTAGGGCAAATCTTGCGCTGCAGTAGCTCAGTGGGAGAGCGTCTGGCTGAAGAGGGCTATTTGTAGTATCTGCCCCCAGGTACCAGAATGTCGTCGGTTCAAATCCGGCCTGCGGCAATCCAATAAATACATAAAGGCGCACGCAGCATTAGCGTTGAATAAGCAAGTGGCATGCATCAGCGTGAAGTAACCAGTATCGCCCGCCTAGAAGCGCCTATATGTATTATCTCAGCCAGGTCATGCTCCAATTGCTTCTTTGGGATGCCAGACCAATGGTTCACTTCCTTTGCAAATATGCTTATGCTCTCTGGATTATCCTCGCCTCCGAGGTCGTTGATGAAAAGGGAGTAAACTTTGTCGAATTCGTTCAGCAGCCATTCTGGATACCGGTCTATATGGCTGCTTACAGAGGCGCTTTTCCTTCTAATCAGCCTCGCCATGGGGTCCATACTCAACTGCGCATCCACCCTATCAGCCAGCCATTGATCCGTATCGCTCTGCTTTGCGTCGCTCAGCAAGTCTGCCTTCATCTTTTCCCTTACTGCATTTATTATCGCAGAATGAACTTCTTCTTTCCTAGCGTAATTCCGGGCGTTTTCCATCCCCATAGCGTGCGCATTCATCAAGCGCTCCAGCAGCTCTTTTTCGCCCATTTGGTCTCTGAGCGCAGCTTTCAGAATACCCCAATCCTTGCTTATCAGCGAGCTTATAGAGCCATATTTCTTTTCTATAAGCCAGTATATGTCCTCCATGTGTTTGGCTACTTCAACCACGCTCTTTGCGCTCTTATCTAGCTCGAGGTCTTTTATGGCATTGAGCTTAAGCGAGATGAGCAGTGGCGGGCTTACTACCTTTATCGTGCCGTTCAGGAATTCGCTTTCCACCAGGGTTATCCTGTCGCTGTCTGTTATTATTCTCCCTTTGTCGGCAAATCCAGGCAGACTGCCTTCTCCTCCTGTCGTATTGATGTCTATCTTTACGACAATGTCTTTGTTGTCGCCGGAAGAGAACTGCCTCTCGAAATGCCCCCTGTCGCAACCATTGTGCGCATTGCTCGACTTCCAGCCAAGCAGGTACAGCCTGTTTATATTTTGGTTGTCTAGGGCCCCTTTAACCAGGAAGTCGACGTCATTTGTCTTCCTAGTCTCAAAGCCGCACTGTGCATTCACTGCCCTTCCGCCTATCAGCACGACATTGCCTTTGCTGAACACCTTTTCGAGGTCAGTATAGGCCTGCACCACCGCGGTAACGGGCAGATTGTAGTCTTTTTTATCATCAAGCGATCTAAGCGTTTTTGTTGCCATTTTCCCATCTACCTATGCAATAGATTAGCGCTTGATGAGATATAAAAGCGTTTCGTAGCATTAAAAAACTATATATATCTGGATGGACGATTAACGCACTATGGAAAATAAGAATGAGGTATACATATCGGTAGATGTTGAAGCTTCCGGGCCAATACCTGGAATTTACAGCATGCTCGCCATAGGCGCTACAGTGGTGTTTAATACCAGCAAGACGTTCTACGCCGAGCTGAAGCCCATCAACAACAATTTCGTAGTTAATGCGCTCAGGGTAGCAAACCTTTCTATGGAAGAATTGCTGGTAAAGGGTTTGGATCCTGAAGAGGTCATGGCGAGCTTTTCTGAATGGGTAAAGAATGTCAGTGGCAACGCGAGGCCGGTTTTTGTCTCTTTTGGAAACTTTGATTGGATGTACACTAAATGGTATCTGGAGAGGTTCGGCTACGGCAATCTTTTCGGCATAAATGGTATAGACATCAAATCGTACTATATGGGCATGAATAACACCAGATGGTCCGATACCACAAAGGCGAGGATGCCAGCAGATCTCAAGCCTGAAGTTGAGCATACACACAATGCACTCCAAGACGCAGTAGAGCAGGCGAAACTGTTCGAGAACATGCTGCGCACCAACCATGATAGACATCCCCAACAGCAGGGTTTGAGAACCAAGTTGAAGAGATGCTGAGCGCTGCACGGCGTTGTTTGCAGACCGTGGCCAATCTAATACAGGGCTGATCTTATACAGGCAATCCATCTGCAAGCATTTAGTTATACAATAGAAGTACCCACAGAGATAGGTATATTAATGTGCCTATCAAAGAAGGATTATGGCAAAACGTGCGCATAAGTCGAAGCCTAATTTCATCCCCTATGCTATTGCAGGCATACTGTCATAAGCCCGCAGCCAAGCGAAACGTATGAGATACCTGTGCATAAAGGCACCAACTATGTAATATTCTATAACAATAATTTAAATCAGGGTATAACAATGACCTTCAATATGCAGTTCGTTGGGTCACAGACCCGATGGTGTAAGGTGTAAAGACCATGCCTAACAAAACCAATTCCCCAAACCCCAAGGGAGGCGTTGATAGGACCTACTTTATTGTAGCCTATCTGTTCAGTCTCATATCTGGGATAGTGGTATTGCTGCTTTATGGCGACCTTGACAAGAGATTGCGGTTTCATTCGTTACAGTCAATAACCCTAGGTATAATTGCAATTGTGGTCTCAGTGCTGTTTGGGTTCTTGTCACCCATCCTATCTTCGATTATATTTCTGCTTATATGGGCTTATGGTATGTACCTGGGGCTTGAAGCGTATGCTGGCAATGACGTAGACATACCTATAGTGTCAGATTTCGTCCACAGCATCGCCTGATTGCTGCGGAGAAGCATCAATCGCGCCCTCTGCGCTATGCAAAGAACCCTGCCCCAACATGTTGCCGTTCTTGTTGAGCCATTTCCTTTTCTCTTTGTAATCTGGCATGGCCCTGTAGACCAGACTCCAGAACCTGCGGTTGTGCCTGCTGACTTTCAAGTGGCACAGCTCATGCACTATTACCGAATCCATTACGTCAGTAGGAGCGAAAAGCAGCCTGAAATCGAGGTTTATCCTTCCTCTTGACGGAGAGCAGCTGCCCCATCTCGTCATATTTATGCGGCTTATAGAGGCAGTCGAAAAGTCGAAGTTGTAATATGCATTATTTATATCCCTGATCCTGCCTTCCACGGCATTCAGCATGATCTTAGATATGAGCCTCTTCACGGATTTGCTCGCCAGATCCACCTGCTCGCTTACAGGAAGGCTGCTTGAAACGCTTACCAATATGGTATTGCTGCCACTCAGCCTTGCATGTACCCTCTTCGTGGAGAAGGCCTTTTCCTGTATGGCTATCCTGAATTCGTTGCCCATGACCTGCAGCGCTTCGTTGTCGTGCACGATGAAAGGCCTTTGTATGCCGCTGCCGTCAATAATGCTACGCTCTATCCTGCGCAGCAGGCTGTTGAACATGCTCTCGGCTTCGGTACGGCTTGCCTTCCTCGGAATCCTGAATATCAGGCTTCCGCCGCGTACCCTTGCGCTTGCTGTGTGCCCATCGGAATAGTGCACTATTATTGGATACTCGATGCCATTGATTTCCTTCTGCTCGGGAAACACAGGAAACGTTTTCCTGAATATCTGAAGTTGCATCACGCTCCCCCTACTTGGCGCACTTGTCTCTTCCTAATGGAAACACGGTAGCGGAAATATGAGAGTGCCAGCTTACTGGATATCCTTTTGGCATATTTGAGGTAGAGTATAAATGCGCTCAGAAATATGGCTGCAACAACCTCGACGAATATGAGATAGTCGCTCACGTACAAGAACGTGGTGTAGAAGCTGATAGGGCGGCTCAATGAAAGCACCGTAGCCAGAGCCACGAATCCGTCAAGAAAAACCGACAGGTATGCCAAGCCCTTCAGATGCCTTTCGGCGCTCCTTAGGCTGTATTTAACAGCCATCCTTCGCACACCCAAAGCCGGTCACCATATTGTGCTTCTTCAGAAAATCTTTAAAGGTTTTCCTACAATGCGGCTTTAGGAGAAGTGCGCCATATAATTGCTGTCAGGAGATTCCATCTATAGTCACAGTGCCGTATCTCTCCTCTTTGAACAGCCTGGCGTATCCTTTGATATCTTCAGCACTTATGCCGTACACATCGGATGCGTGCTCGTATAGCAAAGGTGTGGTGGACATGCCAATTGCCTTGTCCAATGCGGTTTTTTCGACGTTTCCTTCATTGGGGGAGAACCTCTGCATTACGCTATCGCGGGCAGAATCAATCTCGTGCTGTGTTACCCCGTTATGGGATATATCCTCAAACATCTTCACTATCGATTCTATTGAATTCTTCTCCGAACCCTTTTTGACCTCGGCGTATGCGCTTATTATGCCGAAGCTTTCCGAGAGTATCAGACTGGGCTGGATATTTATCGCGTCTGCATTGGTGGATAGCGATGCCAAAACTCTCTGCTTCAGTATATCTCCGATAAGGTACATGGCCAAATTCTCTTTGATGTTGGTACTGGAATAGCTTTTGCACCCATAGCCCACGATCACGGCTTCCTTTTCGCTCATTTCACTGCCGAGATGCACATGAATATCTGAGGGCGCATATAGCGGCGGCTTTCTTTCTGTTTCTTGATACTTCTTCTCGAAGCTGCCTAGTTTTTCCCGAAACAGCTTGAACACCTCTTTTGTATCTGCTCCGCTCACTACCCCTATTGAAATGTTCCTAGGCGTGTAATACTTCTTATACATCTCGCGCAATGTCTCGAAATCTGTCGAGCTTACTCCATTTATCTCTTCTTCTGTATCTATCCCTATGCTTTTGATGCCGTACAGTGCGAAGGGCATGTATGTCAGTGAATAAAAGCCCTTGACAGCGCCTTTCGATACTTCCTGCACTACGTCTTTTTTAGCCCGTACATAGGTAGATTTATCGAGGTCTGGTCTAAGTAGAAGCTTTCCAATTATGTCAACTCCTTCATTCATGCGATCTATGTACATAGTTTCTCTGTATACAGTATAATCGCTCCTTGTGTATGCGGCGAGATACCCCATCTTCTTGCCTTCGGCTTCAGTTATGCTGTCTAATACAGCATGCTCAAGCAGATGCGCAGAGCCCCTCTTGTCTTCGTCATTGGAGCCAAGGTTTACTGCCGCAGCCATCGCAGCTCCGGTAAAGCCGCTAATCTTTGCAGCATATATAGTCAACCCATTCTCCAAGGTGATAGAATCAACACTTGAAGTTTTCTGTTTCTGCATTCTGACACCCTTATATAGCGCTTTTCAAGATATTTATCCTTATTTATCTGCTTGGACTTGCAGCGTATTAGCGCACCAGGCATATACAAATTAAACTAAAGGATTAAAAGCCTGCAATGGGATTTAATAAGGGGGTTGAATGGCAGCAGAATCTAAAACCAAGAGATATGCTGGCGCTACAGGCGCAGCAATAGACATCATACTGATACTGTTCTTCTTTGCATTGCCGATCTATCTTGTAGGCTTTCTTGAGGGTGCCGTAATAGGCGTATTGGTGCTCATAATAGTGCTGGTATTCTCAATAAGAGTAGTTAGCCAGTGGAACAGAATGGCGGTGCTCAGGTTCGGAAGGTATGTCGGCATGATAGGGCCTGGTATATACTTCATAATACCTTTCATAGAGCACACACCCATAAACGTGGACCTCAGGGTTATAAGCACGACGTTCAGCGCCGAGAAAACCCTAACGAAGGACAATGTACCCGTTGATGTTGACGCCATACTGTTCTGGCAGGTCAAAGACCCCGAATATGCAATACTCAACGTACAGGATTACATGCAGTCCGTGCAGCTTGCGTCGCAGACCGCACTGAGGGACATAATAGGCAAGAATGAGCTGTCTTCCATGCTTGCGGGCAGGGACATAATCGGAGAGGATATAAGGAAGCTTATACAGGCAAGGATAGGAGACTGGGGTATAACAGCGATATCCGTGGAGATAAGGGACGTAACTATACCTGCTGATCTGCAGAACGCTATGGCTCGCGTAGCCACTTCTGACAGGGAAAAGCAGGCGAGGGTCATACTTGCAGAGTCTGAGTCGCTTGCAGCTGACAAGATGCTAGAAGCCGCCGAGAAGTACAGGAAAGACCTGTACGCGATGCAGCTCAGGTCGCTGAACATGATGTATGAAATCAGCCTGAGCGGCAAGAACCTTATAGTGTTCGTGCCTACGGAGAACAAGGGATTCAGCATACCAACGCCATTTGGCGTGATGGGCCTTGAGCAATACGCGAAGGACCAGATTGCTGCCGCGCAGGCTTCACCGAAGAAGCAACCTAAGGCTAAAAGCCAGGGGCAGGATCAGGGAGGTAGCGCATCGGGGCAATAGCTTAACTTCTGTATTCCTTTAGTATTTCCAGTATTGCCGACTCCAATTCCAGCATCTCGGCCTTATTGCTTATAGCCACGCGTATATACGGACCGTTCAGCCCGCTGAATTCGGATGCTGATGCGCGGAACACGAATATGTGGCGTCTCTCAAGATTCCGGTATACGTAGTCGAGCTCGTTCTCGTCCCTGAATCTAAGCAGTGAGAATCGCGCGTCTGAATCGAATGCCCATATGCCTATGTTGCGCGAAAACTCCTGAAAATCGTCGCGGAGCACCTTGGTCTCGCTTATCTTTTCTTTATAGTAGTCGACGCTTTTCAATGCAGCTATGCCTGCCGCGCGTGCGACCCTGTTGACGTTGTATTCCTGCTTTGAGACCGAGAATTTTGATATGACCTTCCTGTTCGACACCATATACCCTAGCCTGAGGCCGGCTATGCTGAAGGCCTTTGAGAACGTCCTCAGAACCACAAGGTTGGGGTACTTATTTATGAGCCCTATGGCACTCTTGCCGGCGTACTCGAAATATGCCTCGTCGGTCACGACCATCGCCTTGGTGTGCCTCACCACCTGCTCTATGTCCTGCTTTGGCACATAGGTTCCGGTCGGGTTGTTGGGGCTGCATATCCATACGAGGGTTGCCCAATCCAAGTCCTTTTTGGTGTAATTGACTTTGTACTCTCCATTGCCATCAAGGCACTCTTTAAGCCTAACATCCGAGTCGAGGCTCTTGCCAATGTATTCATACTCGCCGTATGTAGGCGCAGGGATCAGTATGCGCTGGCCGTAATGCGTGGTGAGAAGCCCTATCGCTTCGTCAGCGCCATTTGTAGCCAGTATATTATCCTTCTTCACGCCGCAGTACCTTGTCAGTGCCCTATGCAGTTCGTCATAACCCTCGTGCGGGTATGTGTCAATGAAAGGAATAGACTCTTCAATCGCACTTTTCACAGCCGGAGAGGGTTGATACCCGGCACCGGAGTAATCCATGCGCAGAGCTTTATGGTGCTTATTCATATCACGAATTCCTACAGGCCAGAGGCCTTAGTCTATTTTACAGAACAACAGTATAAAAACGTTGCCATGCCCCTGCCTTTGCTTATAAAGGTTGCGTCGCCGTCGTAATGTATTTATATCTTGGCGCCAGCTATACCTAGACCCCTAGTTATGCAGGTGGTACATGTGCATATGGGAATTTATAGAAAAGCTGTAGTGCACAGCAATGATGAGCTCGTTGAACACAGGATTGAGCATTCCATCAAGAGCGTCAGCGAAAGCAGGCTGGGCAATGCATTGCTGACAGAGTATAAGGATCTCGTAGGCGGATTCAGCAGGATAAAGCACCGTGCAGGTACAGATCTGTCAATATCGTATTCTGGCAGGATGATAGAGTTTACGCTCGAATTGAAGAATTTCAATTACCTCCAGGAGCACAAGGTGTATGTTAATTCCAACGAAACCTACTCCATATTCACTGTGAGGGACATGCAGATGATGGAAGGGATAGAGCATTATGCAGGCGTTTCGGGAGGCCTGACGCAGGTGCTGACGCAGGTAGCGTTACTGCAGGGCAAGAACGATATTGACACGATAAAGCTTTGCGACCTGAAGCAGGAGCAGTTGGTCTACAACGCGCTGGAGCTAGTCAGGTATGATGCTTTGCCATCGTCTTTAAACCTTATTAATCATATAGATTTCATAGATAGGTACAATGCAAACATGGAGAGGAGTAATTACAAGAGTATGAAGATTAAGAATGGTACGCGTTTCGAGCTCTTGCAGGATGATTTCGCCGCATTAGTGGATAAGTTGAAATATGGAAGCAGGTCATTCTTGTACAGTTCAAACGTTTACCAGTTCAGGGTTCAGGGATTCCAGGCAGCAGATTCCGATGGGCTGCTTGACAACTGCTGGAACAGATGGGGGAATGTGCAGGAGCGCATTATCGGCTCGTTCGCATCCAGCAGCAGATTTGCAGAAGGAAGCGCACTTATGGCAGCATCGCCAGATTCTACAAAGTCGCTGGTCATTGAGAAGGATTCCGGCGAACCGCACCTATATTCTTATTGTGCATCTGAAACGGACCACAGCAATTGCATACATCCCAGCCTGAGGCGCTGAAGCTTTCACGTTACCTTGAGTATCAGAGTACCGGTAGCCAGCTTCGGGAAGCCCGTCTGTATGTCGGTATAGTTTATCATCAAATAGCCGTGATAGAGGCTGCCTATGTTTCCCGAGAACGGTGCTGTGCCCGAATAGCACTGTATCGTGAATGTTGTATTGCTCGCTATTGGAAGGTTAACATTCTCAAGCGACATGTCCTGATATGTTGCGTTCGTATTGCAGCCTACGCCCGTTATCAGTATGGGCGAAGCTGTCGACTGCTCTATGTTTATGAACAGGCTGCCTCCCTGAGACAGCACAGCGCTCAGGCAGCTGAACTCGGCAGGCATTATGCATTGGGAACTCACAAAAGTGCTTGGACTGAAAAGCCCCAATGCCCATATTGCTGCAACTACTATGCCAAGTATGAGTATTGCCCAGCCGTATGTCATGAGGTACTCCATCGCGGATTGCGACCTGAATCTATTGTAACCCTTATGGCTTTCAAACCTGTTCAAACACTTCAATTCCATCGGCATCACATCAGTGCAGCGTGGCAACGAGCCCGTCTATGATTCCGTTCACGCCTACGCCTCCAGTAGAACGCACCACTATCCTGTGGCTCAGTACCGGCCTTGCGAGATATTTTATATCATCGATGGTGACTTCTTTCCTGCCCTCTATGAGGGCCTTGGCTTTGGCGCAGCTCATAAAGCTCACGTCCGCCCTGGGGCTTGCGCCCATGACCACGTGTATGTCAGCTCGCGTAGCCCTGACTATGTTTGTTATGTATTCAACAACATCGTCGCTCATGGCTATCGCCTTCGCCTGCTCCTGCATGTCCATCATGTCCTGTATAGTAAGAACTTTCTGCACCGCTACCTTTTCATTCTTTTCCTTTATCCGGAGTATCTCCTTTTCCGCATCCTCTTCTGGATATGTTACTGCAATCCTCATCAGGAACCTGTCAGCGAGCACCTTCGGCAGCGGTGTGGTGCCTTCTACATTGAGCGGGTTCTGCGTGGCAAGCGCAATGAAGGGCTTGTAAAGAGGGAGCGTCTGGTCGCTTATCGTTACCTGCTTCTCTTCGAGCGCTTCCAGCAACGCCGTGGTAGTCTTAGGCGGAGCCCTGTTGAGTTCGTCTACTAGCAGTATATTTGTGAATATAGGCCCTTTTTTGAGCTGAACGTTGTTGTTGTCATCCATGTATGTATAGCCTATTATATCGCGTATCTCGAGATCGGGCATGCCCTGTATTCTGTCAAAACTCGCACTTATCGCTTCCGCCATGGTCTTGGACATGGTGGTCTTTGCAACACCAGGCACTCCCTCGAGGAGCACGTGGCCATTGGCAACAAGCGCTATGAATATCTGCTTTAGTATCTCTTCGTTGCCCGCGATGTGCTTTTTGACCTCTGCCATTACCTTATCGTATGCTTCTTTCGCATCTACCATCATCAAGCACCATAACCCTTTTATACTCTTGCCGGCAAATACCTAATAGCATAAAAGTAATAAATAACTAGATGTTAAAAGACATATTATTGTCGTGATTAGGATGATAGGAAAGGAAGGAAAGGACAAGAGCAGCGTGACGCTTACCAATGTCTGGGGAATACTGGAAGGCAGGAGGAAATCGCGCGAAGCCACATACGAGCAGCAGCTCGCGATAGAGCATGCAAGCAAGTTCAAGATAGACGAAGCGGCATCCGAGAAGCAGAGGAAGGCCCTCGAGGAGCTGGGCCTGCTGAAGCCAGATACCATAACGAAGCTTATAGACGTGCAGCCTGGCAACGAAATGCTCGTCAGGCAGGTCATATCGATGGAGAAAAAAGTATTCGAGCAGGAGGATATTGCAAAGATACTGTCAGTGTTCAAAAAAGGCAAAAACTAGTGTTCAGATGCGCACGAATACGGGGGTGAAAGCATGCAAGAGTATAGTGAAGATAGGAAGGAGGAGTATTCATACGTACTCGACTTCATGTTCACCGGCAAGTCTTCTTCTACAAGGACGGAGCCGCTCGCGCAGCTGATAGGCGCCAGCTGGTTCACTCTTCTTGAAGCCACAACGAAGCCCGACGCGGCATTGACAATAGGCGAGAAGGTCTATATAGGGCAGGGGGAGAGGGACAAGATTTCGCTCATAAAGTCAAGGATAACTTACAACGAGCTTACGCAGACTGCCAAGGGCAACATGCCAGCCATAATAACCAGGATGATAAAGGAGGACGAGAAGAGGTTTGTCAACGTGTTCAATACTGCCGGAGCCGTGAACATAAGGCAGCATTCGCTCGAGCTGCTTCCCGGAGTGGGAAAAAAGCATCTCAATGCGATATTGAAGGAGCGATCGGCTAAGCCCTTCGAAAGCTTCGATGACATAACAAACCGCATACCTTTGCTCCAGGACCCGGTGAAGCTCATAGAGGAGAGGATAATAGAGGAGCTGCAGGGCGAGCAGCGGTTTTACCTTTTTGTTAAGCCGTATTTCCACAAGCGGCAGTTCTGAGTGGTACTGTTGAAAGTTTCGTACGGGGGCTTCCGCATATATCTCGAATCTATATCCATGCAGGATGCGGAAAGCATAGCTATACAGGCAAATGACAAGGACATAGCCAGCAGCATCGCCTTCATGGGCAGCTTCCCGCATCCATACACGCTCGAGAATGCTGTATCGTTCGTGCAGAACGCTATTAGCGCGTCTGCTGCAGGCAGGGAGTTCCATTTCGCAATAAAGAAGGTTGACGATTCGTCGCTTGTGGGCGTATGCGGCATAACCAATATTGATACTATAAACATGAAGGCGGAGATAGGATACTGGGTAGGCAAGAATTATTGGGGCAACGGATACGGGAAGCAGGCGGCGAACCTGCTGCTCGAGATCGCTTTCGAGAGGCTCGGACTTAACAGGGTTTACGCAGGTGCATTCGGTTTCAATGAGCGGTCGATACGCATACTACAAGGTATAGGGTTTACGAAGGAGGGCGTTAAGCGCAAAAACTCTAGAATTGGGAGCGGGTTGAATGGGGAATTCGCAGACGACGTCATGTTCGGCATACTCCGCAACGAGTACAAGCCGCTAGGCGCTAGATTCGATGCCTGATACTGTGCTTCATTGCAGTCTCAGCCCACTATGTGGTACTTTCCGTTGACGAAGTCATAGGCAAAATCCTTCATGCCTTCCAATGCGCCCTCTGCGATGAGTTTTGCCTTGCCCGACAGGCGCTCGTACTCGGCCTTGTCGCTCGCCGATATTTCTATCTGGACGTTCTTTGGGTCGTCTATCCTTCTGCCTATCTGCGATACCATGTATACCGTGCATTCCCCTATGTCTGGCTGCTCCTTTATTATATCGGCTGCAATCCGGTCAGCGACAACGCTGTATATCTTGCCCACATGGTTTATTGGGTTCTTGCCGTATGCCGCCTCGAGGCTCATGTGCCTGAAGGGCGTTATTATACCATTGACCCTGTTGCCCCTGCCTACCGAGCCGTCATCGCCTGCCTCACAGCTGAGACCAGACTTCGTTATGTAAACGCTGCCGTCGGCGCCCGAATCGCCGTTGTTTATCACTACGCTAACTCCCTTATCTGTTATCCTCTTGGAGAACGCGAGCACGTCATTCCTTACTCTTTCCTTGTATTTCATGTATTCGTCGGTGCTGTTGATGAACTTTGAGACGAAGGCTATTGCAATGGTGAGTGTTATGCTGTCTCCCTCTCTAACTCCCATGACCTTAATGTCCTCGCCTACCATGGGCATCGCAGCCTTGTACTCCTTACTGTTCAGGTATCTCTCCGCCTCCAGAGCGAGGTGTTCCGTGTCGCTAAGCGGCGCGAAGCCTATCCCGAATGATGTGTCGTTGGCAAGGGGCATTGAATCCCCCCTGTTGAAAACCCCGTGAAGGTCGCTAGAGCCTGTATTCACCTTTGAGACGAACCGCACTTCATTATCAAGATCGAGGAACCGCGTATTCTCTCTCAGGTACTCCTTCGCAGAATCCATAACAACCCTATCCACATCAATCCTTGACCCGTTATGCTCTTTAGCTGCCCTGCCTGCTATTATCACCTCTATGGGCTTCGTTATCTCGCCACTGCCGAAACGCACTTTCGCCTCTCCGCCAACTATTAGCCCCTTGTCAAGGTTGTGGTGGAGTACAGCGCCGAAGGTTTCGTTGTATTCCCGGCCTAGTTTGATGCTAGCGTTTTCCACCATGCCGTCTATCAGTGTGTCCGGATGCCCCTTTCCTTTCCTCTCCACGTATTCCACCGGCTGGTCATTAATAGTGTACTTGCCAGAGTAGTTCAGTTTTATGTTAGCCATTGTCTCACTTTGCCTAATGTAGCTATTATTCATATATGAATAATTAGCCATTAAAATTATTACATAATATGCGGCATAGCATTAAAAATAGCACACAATATAAACTGTATTGAAGTAAAATTATTGCTCTCCCTTCGCAAGCTTCTTTATACCGATTATCTTGTTGAGCAGCGCCTTCTCATCGTCGTCGAGGAGATCAGGGGCCTTGTAGAGGAGCAGCTTTTCGTCGCTGTCCCTGACCCTAGTATAGAGCACGTCGTCGTCCTTTATCTGCCTGCCGAAAGTGGGCTCGTCCATTGACATTGCCATCGTATCGCCCTTCTTCGCCGAATCTACAGGTGTCTTGTCATTCTGTATGCCTTTCACCCTGCCTATGACCTCGCCATCTTCGTTCATTATCACGTCGCCTGGCTTGACCCTTCCAGATATGACTGTCATACCGAATATCGCAGGATGCGATACCCTGAAGCAGCTATCTCTAAGTATGTGGATCTCTGCCGGAAATATCACGTCCTTCTCCATCTGCTCCTTTGATAGCTTCTCGATCTCCTCTACATATGCCTTGTAGTCGTCTATTATCTTGTAGATTATGCTGCCCTCTATTATCTTTATGCCGCTGTACCTGGCCGTATCTGAGGCCTCGCTGTCGACATTGACATTGAAGGCTATTACAGCAGCGCCCTTCGGATCGGTCGCATGCATAGAGAATGCATCGAGTATGTCCCTCTTCGTCACATCTCCGAGGCCCTTCTTGCTTATCGAAAAACCTTCTGCCTTGAGCAACCTGGTAAGGGCCTCTATGCTACCTATGGAGTCCGCCTTGAGCACGACACCCTTGTCGTCAGCCGCAAAGACATCGCCTATCTCAGCCTTTATCTGCTCTGCGTAGTTGTTGTCAACTACCTGTATTATAGGGGAGCCTGGAAGCGCTTCGTCGAGGCCGTTGCCGCTTATCTTGACGCCGCTGGCAGCATATACGCTGTCGACCTGCCTGAACTTGCTCGCAGATTCGCGCATCTCATGCAGTGGCTTGGGCTTGAGAAGCGCTTTTATCTTAGCTGTAGCGACAGAATCCGGAGTTGCGAACGCTATGGTATCGTTGACATGCAGAGTGCCGTCATAGAGTATTACGTCTACTGTCATGCCAAGGCCCGTTATCTCCTTCCTCTCAAGTATGCTGCCCTTACCAGGGCCATTAACCTCTATTGAAAGTTTCATCTCGAGGAACTTCTGTGAAAGGCCAGTAACGAGCATGAGCAGCTCTGCTATGCCCTCACCCGTCTTGGCGCTCAGCGGCACTATGGCGAGCTCTGTCTTGAAGTCGGTTATGCGGTCGAACCTCTCGCTGCTGAAGCCCAGCTCGCCTAGCTTGCCCATAAGCTCGTACATCCTCTTGTCAAGCTCTGCAGTAACGTAACTGTTCTGCTGCTTCAGAGACTCCATTATGCTGCTCGTCTTGGCGCTGTTCCAGCCGGTTATAAGGTCCACCTTGTTGGCAGCGACTATGAATGGTGTCTTGTATTCTCGCAGTATGTTTATCGCTTCTATGGTCTGCGGCTCGAACCCCTTGGTTATGTCCACAACGAGTATGGCGAGGTCTGAGACGCTCCCTCCTCTCTTCCTCAGGTTCGTGAATGCTTCATGACCAGGAGTGTCTATGAACAAAAGGCCGGGTATGGTTATCTTTGAGCCTGAAGCCTTGAGCATAGGGCCGCATATTTTTTCTACAATGCTTATGGGCACTTCGCTCGCGCCTATGTGCTGCGTTATGCCTCCCGCTTCTTTTGCGGCTATAGTGCTGTTCCTTATCTTGTCTAGCAAAGTAGTCTTGCCATGGTCTACGTGGCCCATTACGCATATGATTGGTTGCCTTATCATGATTCACACCAGCGAGCAGCGAGAGGTGAGTAAGTTATAGTACAACAATATGTTTGCTCAGACAAATAATATATGCATTCCTATAGCACTGAATGCCTGATGCAGCAGGGGCATAGCACAGTATGTTAGTATGACGGGTTTCTCTCCTCGAAGCCCGCCCTGTTGTTTATGTATAGAGCCAGTACGAAAAGCAGCGATGAAAGCCTGTTGAGGTACCTCATTATTTCACTATCTATGTTGAAGCCCTTGCTCTTCGCCTGCACTACGGATCTCTCCGCCCTGCGCGTTATGGCTCTTGAATTGTGGAGAAACTCGGCGCCCTCTACGCCTCTGGGTAGCACGAAGCCCTTCAGCTCCGGCACCCTTTTGCTGAAGGCTCCTATTTTATCCTCCAGGAATTTCACGTCGTCCTTGGTTATGTTGCGCCTGGGCTTGAAAGTACCATTAATATAGGATATCATCTGAGCACCGATTATGAATAGGTGGTTCTGTATAGCATCGAGAGTCTCCCTGACCTCCTTGTCCTTTATGTGCATGAGCGCGAGGCCAATGCTCGAATTGAGCTCGTCTACATCGCCTATTGCGTACATGAGCTCGCTGTTCTTGCTGAGCTTGACCTTCCCTATGAACGTATCGCCGCTGTCGCCGAGGCCGGTGTAAAACTTTGACATACTCATAGTTAAGTATATTAATATTTAAGAATAATGGATAAGTGCCAATTTTCAAACGCACATAAGGGGCTCGTAGTCGAATGGTAAGACGTCTCCCTCACACGGAGAAGATCAGGAGTTCGATTCTCCTCGGGCCCACCAGTGCTTTGGCTAGGTCTCAGGCTCCTATATAAAAAGAAAAAGAAGAAATAGAAAATGCTGCAAGCATCAGTCCTTTGCAAGCGTTATCATTATTGCGCTTACCTTTGACTTGGTGCCATCCTCGTTGGTCAGCTCCTCGGAAGATGTCTTCATGGCCTTTTCCTTCAAGTTCGGCATGAACCTGTTGACCACGATCTCCTTGACATCAACGGCCCTAGATATGGCATTGCCTCTCGCCTTTATAGTCACTTCGGGCATGCCGTTGTTGAACTGTGTCACAACCGCGAGCACGTAGTTCATGGTTGGCTTCTTGCCTATGTATACTATATTTTCTGTACCGTTTGCCCTGCTCTTCTCGTTATGTGTTTCTTCTGCCATGGTTTCACCGTTATTATTGTTAGCACTCATAATTCTGCGAAGCAGTTATTTATACCTTATCATGTCTGGCTATGCAAAGTAGTGCATTCACTTATTAAGCCTTGAATAAGCAAATCCTATAGCCTGGTATATCAGCTTTGCAGCCAGAAAGTCTGGAGCCACCATTCCAGGAATTGGAGAGAGCTCTGTGAAATCCATGCCTATTACATTCTTCCTTGGCAGGACTCCCTTCAGTATCTGCATCATCTCATAATACGCAAGGCCGTCGGGCTCAGGAGTACCTGTACTAGGCATTATTGAAGGGTCGAGAACATCGAAATCGAAAGTCAGGTATATGTCTTCATTGGTGTTGCTGTTTATCCTTTTGACTATCTCTTCCGCAGACATGCCGTGCATTTCGTCCCTGAACAGAATAGATTTTGCATACTTCCCGGAGCTCTCTTTATCTATGCTCCTTATGCCCACACTGTAAGTATTGATACCGAGCTCGGCTATCCTCGCCAGCACGCAGGCGTGGCAGTATTTGGCCCCGTAGATCTCGTCTCTCGAATCCGAATGTGCATCGAAATGCAGCACGCTGAAAGGCCTCTTGGACAATTTGGAAAGTGCACGCACGCTACCAATCGCTATGGTGTGCTCGCCGCCTAGCAGCAGAGGTATCTTTCCGTCCTGCAGTATAGGCGTAACCTCTTTCTCTATGTTACTTACCATCTTCTCGGGCGAGCTCAGGTCAGGAGCCATGGGCTCGAGCGTATATATGCCCAGGCGGCTTATATCCCCATTGGTCTCGTAATCGTAAAGCTCAAGGTTCCTGCTGGCATCTATTATCGCGGCTGGCCCGTCTCTCGAGCCCGCCTTGTAGGTAGATGTGGAGTCGTATGGTACAGGGAGCACAGCTATCCTTGCCTTCTCGTACGATTGGTCCTCAATGCCGAACAGATTGTAGGGCGGTAGCTGGTTTAACACATGCATGTCATAACACCATCTTGATGCAGGAATATGCAGGTTTTACTGCCTGCAGAAATTTACGTTTAATGACTTATAGCAGGAGAAAGATTTAAAAGGTTACCTTATGAGTATCACATCAGTGATAAGGATGGCAAAAACAAACAACAATGTAAGGTACGGAATATTCGTGCTGGAGCTGATCGCTAGCCTGATCTTCTTGGGCCTGACGTTCACGCTATCCAGCAAGACAATGGGAGCATCTATGGCAAGCATCTGGGCACCGTTGCTATATGGCGCTGCGGTGCTTGGTTCCATAATACTGTTCCTTGTGAGTTTCGGAACACTGGCCGTGAAGTCTGAGAAGACGTTCGCATATGCGGCATCGTGCGCAGTGATGGCAACGTCTTTTGCCTTGGTAATATTTTACTATGGCATGGCATTGCAGTTCGTCGGAACGCTGATAGGCTTCATAATAGGTATAGTGGGCGCCGGAATGGCACACGCCGAAACTGTGAAGTAATCAGTACTTTTTATTTTTCTTTTTTTAGCTTTTTCTTTTCTATAATTGTGGTGCGATCATAGGAATGTTGCACCGTTTTTCTCTATGAGCACATCGTCTTCGAGCCTCACGCCGCCAAACCCGTCTATATAGATTCCTGGCTCGTCGCTTATCACCATCCCTGCTTCCAGTTTTGCCTTTACGGATGGGGAAAACCCGACGCTGCTGTCATCATGCACGTCTATTCCTATTGAATGACCCAATGAGTGTATGAACCTGCCCTTGTATATGCCGCCTTTTGCGCTGTCAATGTAATTCTGTGCTATCTTGTGTATTGAGCTGCCGCTTACCCCTGGCTTAACATTCCCTAATGCAAGGCGTTGCGCTTCCTTTACCGTATCGTAGATACCTAGCATTTTCTTGTATTTTGCACTATCCTTCTTGGGCTTGTAGATGAATGTCCTGGTCATGTCAGAGCAGTAGTTGTTGTACTTTGCCCCTGCATCTATCAGTATAAAGCTGTTCTCGCTGAGCCTCGTCGCGTCAGGTGAATGGTGCGGCATCGCAGAATTCTTGCCGAAGCACACTATCGTCTTGAACGATTGCGCGTCCGCGCCTGCCTCTTCCATCAGGTAGTTGAATCGCGCCGAGAGCTCCTTCTCAGTCATTCCGGTCCTGAAGTATTGGGGTATTGTGGAAAATGCGCTTTTGACTATGCGCACTGCTTCCTTCATGTACTTTATCTCATCCGCGTTCTTGATTCTCCTCAATGCGCTGAACCTTCCACTCACATTTACTGCGGATCTGGGTTTTGCAAGAGCCTTGAGGTGCATGTAGGTGCTGAACGGCAGGTATTCGCCATCGAAGCCGATGGTTTTGCCTTGCGTGAACTTCCTGATCTTGCTTACAATCTCTTCCCTGCTGGTCATCTTCTCAACGCTGATGCTGCCTTGCTTCTTTGCCTGGCTTACTGCTGTAGAATATTCCAGCATGCTGCTGAATACCACCATCCGGTCATTCAGCAACAGCAGCGGTGTGTCCTCGAACACCCCGCTATTGAATCCGGTCATGTATAGGAAATTGCTGCTTTCCTCACCATCATTGAATAGAAGGATTGCATCAAGGTCGTCACCTAACAGCGCACTTATCCTGTCTTTGTATATGGACATTGCATCATCATTTGCAATATTACTGTCAAATAATAAAAGGGCTTGCTAGCACTGTGTGGCTAGACCAGAAGCGCATATATATTTCTGCTTGCATATCATATGGGATAGAATTGGCAGGGCTCATAGACAGGAAAGCGATCATAAAGGAGCTCGGCAGCGCAAGCCAGCCTGACGAGCTGAAGGTCAAGCGCTCCGACATAGTGTATAGGCACATGCGAGATCCCGCACTGCTGCGGTATTACTACAGCATGAAGATGATGCCGGTATTGGACCGGCTGGACCTTTCTGGATCTTCACCCACGGACATATTTATAGGCAGATTCGGCTACCCGAATGTGACTATAGGGCCAATGGTGCCACCTGAGTTTGGCGATACCTCTATACTTGCAGTGCCGGAAAGGTGGCGTGCATTCTCGATAGAGCAGATAGTGTCATCACGGTCAAAGCTAGTCAGGGGCATGCATAAATCCAGGGTTGATGCAGTAGAGAAGGGCAGAATAGAGGAGCAGATACGGGACCTTGCTCTTGCCGACAGGCCTGCAGAGGCGGAATTAACATTCTCTAAAAAGCCCTTTGTGAAGATAGCTTTAAACGATGAGGTACAGCCCTTTGGACCAAGCGCTGACATAAAAGCGTTTGACATCTATAACATAAAGGCGAATAAGCAGATAGAAAAACTGTACATGGATGTGGATGCTGATGCAGGAACTGCAATAAGGGAGTCCTACGAGAGCGATATACCGGTGTCAAAGATACAGCAGGCTCTCTCTGCAGGGCTGTTCGGTCTTGGTAGGCGCAGGAAATTCGTGCCTACGAGGTGGAGTATAACCGCAGTTGATGACACCCTGTCAAAAGGCAACCTTAAGGAGGTTAAAGAGTTCGACGAGATAGACAGCATACATATGTATTACAACATATCGCTCGACAACCGCTGGCTCATAATATTTGTACCGGGAAGGTGGAAATACGAGTCCGCTGAAGCATGGTATCCCAAAACTATATGGAATGAGGGTGGTACGTCCATATCAATATACTCGTCATACGAAGGGTACAACGGGAGGAAAACATATGCTGAAATAGGGGGCTGCTATTATGCCGCCAGGCTTGCAGTTACTGAGAAGCTCAAGCAGCTGCAGAAGCAGGCAGTAGTCATAATACTCAGGGAGGTGCATGAGGGGTACCTCATGCCAGTTGGAGTATGGAATGTCAGGGAGCATGTGCGCGAGACCCTCGAAAAGGAACCGATAATAGCGCATAGCAGCGATGAAATGTTCTCTGTAATAGGTGAGAAGATGGATATACCCATCAAGGATTGGATAGCCAACTGCAGGGCGCTCAAGGAGCTCCTCTACCAGAGGGAACTCTCGTCCTATGTAGGAAGGCAATGAACCTTAATCTGGCCACAGTAGGCAGAATCGCGAATCGCGTTTCATGCCGGGATCATCACGGTAAACCCAGCTCTTGCTCGCGTAAGTGCTTGCCACCTTGCCGGCAGCCGATTTTAGCACTTCATCCTTCTCAGCCTCAGATATTTCGGATTTGGATGAAAACGCCTTTCCAATGGCATTGCGCAGGCCCTTTGACAGCATGCTTTTGTACTCCTGGATGGTGTAACCGTCACCTGCTATGTCATGCAGATTGGGAAGCGTGTAAAGCGCATCATAGTCTTCTCTGCGAAGCCAGAGGCGCCTATCTATGCTTCTAGCGTCCCACGGCCCGACGGCCGCAACGCCGTGGTACAGGAACGAATGCGAGGCGTTTAGGTGCTGTCCGTTGCCCACTATGGGCTTGCCGTCGAATTCTATGCTATAGACCTTGCCCATGCTAAGCTTATCGCTGTTGTTGGCTATGCCTGCTACGGCATGCATTATCAGCGGGCCGAACGTATTATTTATGGCCGTGCTGTTCTTGAATGCGCTGGCAGCGCCGTGCATGGGCCCGGTTATGCTGTATGATAGGATATTATCATCCACGTATATGGGCTTGCCGCCGCTTATCCTGCGCGTCACATCCACATTCTCGTCCAATTCCTTCAGGTTCAGCGGCGAATCTGAATTTGCGAGTATCACAGAGCTCTTCGTGAAATCGTACGTCCTGAAGAAGAACCTTCCGGTCCTATCTGCCAAGTCCAGGAGCACCTCGTCTATGGCCATGTTCATGCATGCATTATACCTGCCGTGCCCAAAGTCGACGAGCTCCGCGCTTATGACTGAATTCTGAAGCATGCTGCTCTTCGCCGCCATGTTACACCACGGGATTGCCAATTAGCAATATATACCTTCGCACCTTTATATATTTTGTTGCTAAAATAAATAACTGTTTTGGCGGGGTAGCTTAGCCTGGTAGAGCGCTAGACTCATATGCATAGCACAATGAGTGCGGAGCCGTGTTCGGCGATGACGGGAAATCTAGAGGTCGCGCGTTCAAATCTCGCCCCCGCCAAACATTTATTACTTTGAGCTATGAATTTAGAAGTGGCTTTTATATGGGAAGGACGTATTTTGTAGGGGATCTGACCGCCGATATGGACGGCAAAGAGGTAGTGCTTGATGGGTGGGTGCACGAGATAAGGGAGCTCGGCAACCTGACGTTCATGCTCCTGCGCGACAGGTCAGGCATAGTGCAGGTAGTTGGAAAGAAGGGAGTGACTGACGATGCTATCATAAAGGCCATGTCGCTGCCAAAGGAAAGCGTAGTCGAAGTTAGAGGAACAGTAAAAAAGAACAGCGAGGCAAAGGCGGGCTTTGAAGTGATACCGACAAAAGTGACCAATATCAATCCGCTCTCTGCAAAGATACCTTTTGAGGTTACAGGAAAAGTGGATGCAGAGCTCGACGTGCGGCTGGATTACAGGTATATAGACCTTAGAAGAGTAGAAACTACAGCCATATTCAAGATAGAATCGACCATAGCAAATGCATTCATTGATACGGTTTCGAAGCTCGGATTCCTCCATATACGCACGCCTTCAATAGTAAAAGAGGCCACAGAGGGGGGATCGGATCTCTTCAGCATGGACTATTTCGAGGACAAAGCGTACTTGGCCCAGTCTCCGCAGCTGTACAAGCAGCTTGCAGTCATAGGCGGCTTAGACAAGGTGTTCACGATAACTCCGGTTTTCAGGGCGGAGAAGTCAAATACTGTGTACCATCTTAACGAATCCACCCAGATGGATATAGAGATGGCGTTCGCAAACCACGACGATGTAATATCCATACTGTCTAACGTACTAGTAAGCATAATAAGAGCGGTATCGGAGAACAACGCCAAAGACCTGCAGGCCTTGGGGGTCAAGCTGGATGTACCGAGCGTCAAGACAATAACCTATACTGAAGCAATAGATGCGCTGCAGGGCGAAGGAATGATGGTGAAGAGCGGAGATGACCTCTCAAGGGAGGCTGAGAAGGCGCTTTACAAGCTTTATGGTGATGCAATAATAGTAAAAGGGTTCCCTGCATCTATACGCGCATTCTACTCTATGCCTAGCGATACAGATCCGAACTACACCAACAGCTTCGACTTGATATACAAGGGACTTGAGGTCTCGAGCGGGGCGCAGCGTATTCATCTGCCCGAACTGCTCATAGAATCAATAAAGAAGAAAGGCATGGATCCGAGGGGGTTCGACTTCTATATAAATGCAATGCGCTGCGGAGCGCCTCCGCATGCAGGGTGGAGCCTCGGGCTCGAAAGGCTGACGACCATGATAACGGGCATGCAGAACATACGCGAGTGCGCTATGTTTCCGCGGGATAGAAAGCGCCTTACGCCCTGATGAAGCGAGCAGAAAGCCCCTCATTTGCGGCTGAGCCCTTTAATTTTCTTTATCTCGCTATCTATGTCTATTTCCAGCCCTTGCTCATAGAGCGCATGGAGAGGGTATGCTAATGAAACATCCATGAGCAACTGCGCTTCGCGCTCTACGTGCGCCTTCTTAGCTATCTTCAGCTCGCTGCCTACGGAATCGTAAGCCTTTGACAGCAGGTTTTCCGCCAATTCCGTAATCGCCGAATCCTCCAGCTCCTTTTCCTTCACTATGCGCTTGGCCTCTTCTTCCAGCCATGTATTGGCGTCGCTATCGTTCTTAAACGCCTTGCCGAATGAGCGCATGAACTCTGGCGATGCGGGATAAAACACCCTATAGAAGATAAAGCCGAACGGATATCCGTAAGTGTATTTGAGCAGCAGTCCTGACGCCAGAACGCGGGATTTCCAATCAGATATGGCACTAAGACCGTCAAAAACGGCCACAGCCTCGGGGGTAGGCTCGAGGGGTTTTATGCCCATGCCCTCCATCAGGTTACGTATTGCGCGCACATGCTTCTTGGTGGTCTCGGCCAGCTGGCTGAAATGGTTTGCATATTGCACATAGTCGTAGCCTGTAGGCTCCTTTGACCACTTCTCGTATATCGCCGCTATTCTCTCCTCGCCGTAATGGAACAGGCTCAGAACATGCTGTATGAAGTCTATGTTGAACTCCATACCATTTGGGAGGCGCACGTATTCCCTTGTCACTTCGCCTCGCTTCCTCCTTACCTCTATAAAGCTTGTGGCTCTCTTGATTGCATTTATGGGATCGCTCTTGACATAATCGTATATGTAGGGCTTGAGCCAGGTTGGCACGTTGTACTTTTCAAGCGTCTTGTCCACCACTGAGCCCAGACCTATGCCTTTCTTGATGTCCAATGCTACACCCAATCATATTTTGAAGCGAGGATTTATAGATTATTTCTTAGTTCTTGGATTCTTTCGTCTACTTTTTGCTATCCTTTTGTATATCGCTATTATAATCACTACCGCTACTATCGCCTCGATTGCATCCTCTACTATTGAGTACGTGGCGCTACTGGTGCTGCTGTACACCTGCGCGTAATAGTCTGTCGAGCCTTCGAATTGCTGACTGTTAGCCGCGTTGGGCTGCTTCCACTGTTCATATACCGTTACAGGGTACTGCCCGGGCTCGCCGGTTGATGATACGCTAACATAGAAGGTCACATTCGTCGATTCGCCCGGCGACAAGTTGCTTATGTATGCAGTGCCAGCTATCGGGCTTAGAGGGTATATGCTCTGAAGCGATGCTGTTATGCCCTGCGCTGGCTCATTCCCTATGTTCTTTAGGGTAAACACTATTTTGCCGTATGCCGCCCCTGGCAGCAGCGAATCGCTCACGCCCGTTATGTTGAATACCGCGCTAGGTGCTATGGACAGGTTTATCGGCATTACGGAACTCGTTGTGTTTGAGTAGTCGGAATTGGAGTACGAGACGGCTGCATGCAGCGTTGCATTGCCAGCATACGAGCTGTTGGAAGAAACGAATACAGTTTCCGTTGCAGACTGGCCTGCAGGGAGCGAACCGATGAAGATATGGTTCGCGCTGCTGCTGACGCTGAGGCCCTGGCCCCCTTCAAGGTCTATGGATATGTTCTTTGCCATGCCGTTGCCTACATTTTGCACGGACAGCTCTATGGTCGCATTCGACCCTGAGTATAGCACAGGCGGAATAGAGCCTGCAGCAGTTATGGCCAGATCAGGCGCCCCAGTGTATATGCTTATTGGTATGCTGACGTTGTAAGAGTAATTCCCTATTGAACTGGAATAGCTCACTTCTGCCGGTATATCGTGCGCACCGGCACTTGCCAGCCTGCTCGCCTGCATGCTGCCGGATAACTGCACAGGTACCCCGGGGGACACGCTGCCCATGCTGAACGTGCTCTCACCCACAGGTATGAGCGTGTTCGAGCCCAATATCTTGAGTGTAACGTTCCTTGCAATCGCGCCGCCGCTATTGACCACTTCGATCTGGTATGTGAACGCATTGCCCGGGACTATCTGAGAAGTGGGCAGCAGGTTTAGCCCTATGTTGGGCTTGCCGTGGACGTAGAATGTTATCGGCATCACAGATTCGCCTGGGACGTCTGTTCCGGGCGAGCCTACGCTCACCCTGTAGTTCGCCACCACGTCTATGGTGTATTCGCCGCTTTCAAGCGTTGACGGCAGATGAAATGTATATGTGAACAGGTTGTACCCGAGGCCGCCATACGTACCAGACCCTATCGCGTCTATAAGATAGGTGTTCGAAGGCGACACGTTTATTATCGGGCTCTCGGATGTCAGCCCTATGTTCACGTCGCTGAGCTCGCTCGAATATGAATTGAAGAGCCTGAAGCTGACGTTGATGTTATTGCCTGCGATTATCGGGGTCGGAGATATATACACATTTGATAGCGAAAGCATGTTGTCTCCTTCTCCTGCCAGCTGGCTCTGCGCTTGCGCCGTAGCTGCGAAAATTATTATAGCCAGCAAAACCGGGGCTGTGAACATCAGTATCCGCTTGCCCAAGCCTATGTCATTTTCCTTTAATCTGTATCCATACATTCTAACACCTAATCAATATGAGTCTTGAAAAGCAATACGCTAGCCACTATACCGAATACCAGAAACGCAAGCAGGGCAGACATGTCTATGAGTATGGCGTTTGCAGGGAAGTATCCCAGTATCATGACGTCCCTGACCGCCTGTGTGGCGTACGTCATTGGGTTGTATGTGCTCAGGGGCCGCATAAAGCTGGGCAACGACGACGCTGGGAAGAAGGCTCCTGAAAGGAACCACATGGGCAGCACTATCACGTTTGCCACTATTGAATATACCTCGACCTTGTTTATCCTGGATGCTAGTATGGTAGTAACCCCCGAAAAGCCGAGCGAGATCATGCCCGCAATCAGCAATATCCAGAGAAGACCGAGCGGGCCCATTGCTATCGTGGCGCCATCAAGGAGCCCTATGGCTATTGCGACCATCACATAAAGCATTGATTGCAGCGTACCTGAAAGTATCTTGCTCATTATTATGGAGAGCTTGTTTATCGGCGCGAGCAGGAATGACTTCAGGTTACCAAGCTGCCTGTCTGTTATTATGGATATGCCCCCTCCAAATACGGTGCCGAACGCCGCCACCATAGCTATTATGCCTCCGACAAGGAAGACCTTGTAGTTGCTGTTAGTGCCGTAAAGAGGTATCAGCGATGCCGGGCTGGAAGGCGGATCGGAGAGAGAGCTTGTAGGCGTGTTGATGTGCGCGCCCACGCTGCCCCCGTACTCTTGTGCCTGTGTCTGTATGAATGGAAGTATCGCACTTACTGCCTGTGCATCTGAATCCGAATAGTATACGTCTACGCTCGGCGCACCCCCCGATGCTGCGGGAAATGATGGCAGTATGATTATGGCCGCATCTATTGACTCCTTCTGCAGCATGGACAGTGCATTCGTTTGCGAAGTAATCCCCACTATTGACAGAGTGCGCTGCGACGAAAGCGCATTTATGAAGCTGTGTGATTGCGGGTTGTTCGCATAATTCACTATGGCCACGTTCACCCCGTATGTCGTCGACCCGAGATTGCCGAAGAACAGTATCAGGACTAGCGGGAATATCATTGAGCGTATTATGTTAGTCCGGAGGTTGCTCCTGAATATGAGCATCTCCCTCTTGAACAGCGCGTATGTATCATTCAGCAACGGCATCTATTCATCTTTTTAGCATTATATTTGAGCGGTCCGACACCTGCGTGCCAACCGCGTCGCGCATGGATGAGCCAGTCAGCTTTATGAATACGTCATCCATAGTGGGCAGATGCATGCTTATTGATATTATCGGCATCTTCGCCTTCACGAGGCCGTCAAGAACCTTGCCGAAGGTGTCCACCGGATCCTTCTCCAGGAAGCATTCAAGTTTCTCTCCAAGCACCTTGATGTCCAGCTTAAACTTCTTCTTGAGGAAATCCGCCACTTTCTGCGCTTCTTCCAGAGAAGTTATGACTTCCATCACCCTACCGCTAGAAACGAGCCTCTTCAGTTCGGTGGGCGTGCCCGTAGCCACCACCTTGCCATGGTCGATTACCGCTATCCTGTTGCACAGCTGGTCGGCTTCTTCCAGGTACTGAGTCGTCAGCACGATAGTTATGCCGCGCTGCTGCAGCGCCCTTATGTGGTCCCACATCTGTACCCTGTTCTGCACGTCAAGACCTGTAGTCGGCTCGTCAAGTATCAGTATGTCTGGCTTCTGTATCATAGTCTTTACCAGGTACAAACGCCTCTTCATGCCCCCAGACAATGAGCCTGCCTTGGCATCAGCGAAATCCGTGAGTTCAGCCTCTTTCAATGCCTCCTTGATTGCAGACTCCCTCTCATCCGAGGATAGATGATACAGCCTGGCAGCTATTTCTAAGTTCTGAGCTGCAGTCAACTCCGAATCCACTATAGTCTCCTGGGTCATCAGGCCGGTCATCTGCTTTACCTCGTTAGGATGCTTTGACACATTTAGGCCGTTGACCGTTATTGACCCAGAAGTAGGCTCCAATAACCCGAGTATCATGTTTATCGTGGTGGTCTTGCCTGCCCCGTTGGGCCCCAGTATTCCGAATATCTGCCCCTTCTCTATGCTGATGCTGACCTTGTCCACGGCAGTGAAATCCCCGAATCTCCTCACCAGATTATCTATCTCTATTATGCCCTTCATGTATCGTCACGGCATGATCTTTATTATCTCTCCCATGGCGTTCTTGAGCACGCGCTTGGTCTCCATAAGCGCCTCCACGCCTTTTGGTGTTATTGTATAGTACTTTTTTACCCTAGACCCTTCCTTCACAGTCTTAACCTTGATGTAGCCAGCGCGCAGGAACGACTTCGTAATGTTGTACACATCATTCTTCAATGCCTCCTTCTGAATCGGCAATGAAGAGAATTTTGTATAAACTTCGTTGATGAGCGCGTACGAGTAAGTTTTTCGCATCCTTATATTTGCAAGTATTATTATCTTGACTATTGTAGTGTACATGTCCTTGGTCATGTAGCTGCTTTTCGTTCCTTTAGACCCATGGATAACCATTGAATCTTCCTTGCCGAATTTGATTTAGGAGATTATAGTTTATTAATAAACTATTTTACTTTTAAACCAATAGTATTTAAAGCTATCAGCAGATATGTTTTACTAGGATAAAGTTTGTCGCTGCATGAATGGAACTGGTATGATATTTTGGTGACTTATGATAACGGATACTATTTAAAGTTTAATGTAGATTATAGACTAGGTGTTTTTATAGCGGACGATCAGACTAGGACTAGCATAGACAGCCTTCTGGATTTGATAAATACAAAAGGCAGGATGGATATTAATAGCGTAGCTAGTCAGCTCGGAGTCGCGCCCAGCATAGTAGAGAATTGGGCAAAGATATTGGAGAAGAGCGGATTGATAACGGTCAAGTACGAAGTAGGAAAGATGTTCGTCGAGCCAGCAACGCAGAAGGGGGACGCAAAGACGATAAATGCCAAGCTTGAGGTACAGCAATCGTCACTGGCCACGGATGCCGAGGCGAAGCTGCTGGAGTTGCAGAAGCTTTCAGAGATGCTCGACAACCTGAGGGCAACGGCTCTGAGCGCCAACAAGATCTATTCAGAGAAGATGCCTGAGCTGCAGAGCAGGTTGAACGAGATAAATAAGGTGTATGAGCAGGTAGAGAAGGAGAATAACATAGTCGGCGAGATGAAGACCAATCTCGAGAAGACGTATGAGAACATAAACAACAAGGTCTCCGACATGCTTAAGAAGCTCGATTATTTGGATTCGGGAGATCTCAGTTCAAAGCTCAACGATTCCATATCGAAAGTAGAGGGTATTCTCAAAGGAAGCGGAAGCACCGACGAGAAGCTGAAAGCAGCGCGCACAGAAAAGGAGAAAGCTATAGCATCTCTCAAGTCTGACCTCGATAATCAATTCAAGAAGCTGCGGCAGGATCTCGAGAATAGCAGCAAGGAGATGGATGAGGAGTTGAAGAAGCAGGAGCAGGTAGTCAAGGAGTACAACCAGGGGCTTACAGAACAACTGAAGGTTTCAAAGGACCTGCTCAAGCAGGTCAGCGACTTCAAGAAGGAGAAGGACAAGGAGAAGAAGGCGCTCAACGAGGCAGTGAAGGAGTTCAGCGACAAGTACAGCAAGAGTTACAGCATAGTGTCGAATGACATGGAGGTGCTGGAGCGCAGCTCGAAGGGCATAATGACAGACATACTTAACCTCAAAAACAATTTCGGCGAGGCTGCAAATATATATGATACGCTGCTCGGCATACAGAAGGATGTGGAAGAAATGAAGGCAAAAGTAGCTGAAACGCATGACAACCTGCAGAAGATGCAGGAGGGCATAAAGCTGCTGGCCAAGGGCAACATGAACATAGCGGAAAAATCCAGCAAACTTGATGAGATTGGCAAGATCTCGGCAAACATAGATGAGAGCATAGTAACTATGAATGACACTCTCGAATCAGACCTGCAGAAGTTCGGAACAGACAAGAATCAAAGCTCCAGCAAGAAGCAGGGGAAGGGCAAACCTTCTAAGAAATAGGGTAGTTGAATGGCTGAAGATGACCAGATAAACATTCTCGGTACCTACAAGCTTGACGCGCACGGAACAGAGGTTAATGTGCGAATTTACACTTCGCAGGACTTCGCACCCATATATGAGGTGACCTTCCCGGGCATAGGCCAGGCTACGAAGATGCTCATAATGTCGCTGCGAAGCGACCTGGTGTCGTTGGTACCACTGGATCCTAGCAGGCTCAACGAAACAGAGTACATGGAAGAGGTGCACAACAAGTACATAGAGGCAAGCAGCATACTGATAGACAAGTACTTGCCTAACACCAGCGACGAGACTAAGCGCATCCTTACTTCATACATAATAAATATGATGCTTGGCCTGGGCGACCTCGAGGCGCTACTGGCAGATGATAACCTTGAGGAGATAACAGTAAACGGCTCCACGACAAATATATGGGTCTTCCATAAGACGTTCGGATGGTGCAAGACCAACATAAAGCCCGAGAGCGAAGAGGCAATATATAACCAGGCTGAGCAGATAGGCAGAGGCGTCGGAAGGGAGATAAACAACCTTGCGCCTCTCATGGACGCGGAGCTCCTAGATGGCTCTAGAGTCAATGCGACGCTGTATCCGGTATCACAAAACGGCAATACAATAACTATAAGGAAGTTCGCGAAGAACCCTTGGACGATGCCAGCTTTGATAAAGAACCACACTGTGGACGCATCAATTGCAGCGCTGATATGGTTATGCGTAGAGAACGAGATAAGCCTTCTGGTATCAGGAGGAACGGCGAGCGGAAAGACCAGCTTCCTAAACGCAATGAGCATATTCTTTCCTTCCACAAGAAGGATAATATCAGTGGAGGAGACGAGGGAGCTTACGCTTCCTAGCTTTTTCCAATGGGTACCAATGCTGACCAGGCCGCCTAACCCCGAGGGCAAGGGCGCAGTAGAGCTCTATGACCTGATGATAAACTCATTGAGGCAGAGACCCGACATCGTCCTAGTAGGGGAGATAAGGGTAGAGAAGGATGCAGAGACGTTGTTCGAAGCTATACATACTGGTCATGCGGTATATGGTACTGTTCACGCAGATAACGCGCAGGACACAATAATAAGGATGACAAATCCACCTATAGGCATACCCAAAATATTGATAAACGCGCTGGGTGCCATAGTCACGCAGTTCAGGCACAGGGCGAAAGGCATGAGAAGGACGCTGGAGTTCGCTGAGGTGCTTAGGAGCGGAGATGCGAACGTGCACTACAGATGGAACATGAGGAATGATACCTTCACTCAGATAAGCGATTTGACAAGGCTATCTGATACATTATCGCTTTATGCAGGATACACGAAAAACGAGATAACGGACGAGATAGAGAAGAAAACGAAGATATTGCAGTGGTTGGCCAACAACAATGTTCTTGATGTAGATGATGCAGGAAGAGTAGTCGCACAGTATTATAGGAATAAGGATAAGGTATTTGATATAGTCAATGAGCAGGTAAAGTATTCGCCGGACCTTTTCAAGTAGAATGGTGTATCCATATGGCTGGAGAGCAGCAAACAGCAAAAGCAAGCACATACGACGATTTGGTAAAATATTTGAAAGAGCTTGAGGGAAAAGCTACGCAATCGCCGCGCTCAACGATCGATCTGTCGCCCCTATTCAATATGAAGAGCGAGGGGAGCAAAATAACTTACATAGACATGGTAAACCTTATTGACAGCCTGGAATCCAGAAAGCCTATACGCGGAGTAGAGGGGCAGAAAATTGCGCCGCATATGGAAGTAGCCGGAGTCACGCAGGCCCAATATTCACAGATGGGCCAGGTTGCTACGCCACAGAAGACCGCCGCAATGGAGCAGCCGCTTGCAGGCAAAAGCGCAGCAGCCGGAGCCGAAGTTGCAGACTTGACAAGGGAGATAAATGTGCCACGGATAAAGGGCTTTGACATAAAGAAGATAAACGAAAGCGATCTCGTGTTGCCAAATTTATCCATGGCTGACCAGATATCAGAGCTTGAAAAGATATTGGAGGGATTGAAGGAAAATGTTTTCGACGATAAACATATAGGTGTTGTAATCGAAGAGCTATATGGGCTGGCAGATGTAACTAACCAGGAGAAGAGGCGCCTGAAAAAGAACAGGATATCGATGAGCCAGCTAGAACAGTCACTCTGGGCGCTTCGGGACGACAGGCTGAATACGGCAATCTCACTGCTCACCGCTGCAAGGAGCAGCCTGAATAGCAAGAAATGATTGTGATGTTAGGTAAAAAGGAGAATAGGAGGATAACCGTAGACGGAAAAGAGATAGAGCTTCAGCCCAAGCCGAAAAAGATAGGCCTGTTTTCCAGAAAGGGCAAGGTGCTGAAGGAGAAGAAAAGCGTGCAGCCGACCAATTCATACTCACAACAACTTAAGGAAGAGGTAGAGAAGCAGACATCCGACAAGGACCTAGTAAAGCCGACGAAGATGAAGCTCTACATAGAGAAGCTTGGGTCTAAGCAGAAGGGTCTTGAGGCAGCTCTGAGGCAGCAAGGCATAAAGGAAAGCCTTTATGACTTTGTGAAACGCATGCTTATAGCCTCGATAATGCTGTCTATAGTCCTTGGGATAACGACTATAATATTGATGGTGCATATAGGCATAGCCATTGGTGCGTCAATACTGCTCGGCTTTGCGGTTGGGGTTGTGGCGTTCTATGTGGGCCTGAACACGTTCCTCCAGTTCCCGAAGCACAAAGGCCAGAGCAACGCGAAGACCATAGAAAGGGACATAATATTCGCAGCAAGGGACCTCATAATTTCGCTGAGATCCGGAATGCCACTGTTCAATGCCCTCACTTCGGTCAGCACCGGCTATGGGGAAGCCAGCAAAGAGTTCGCCAAAGTGGTACAGAGGGTGCAGCTGGGCACTCCGCTGGTCGATGCAATTGACCAGACAATAGAGGAGACAAAAAGCGATTCCTTCAAGAGGATAATGCTTCAGGCTAGCGTAAGCATAAAATCTGGAGCAGATGTTGTTGGTGCTCTGCAGAGCATAATAGACCAGCTGGCGGAGGAAAGGACCATAGAGATGAGGCGTTATGGGCAGAAGCTCAACGCTATAGCCATGTTCTACATGCTCTTCGGCATAATACTGCCCAGCATGGGCATAGCTGTAGTTACCATACTCACGACATTCATATCTATCTTCACGGTCAACATAACGATACTTGAAGCTGCACTGGTAGGCATAATATTCCTGCAGCTGATATTCCTGCAGATGATAAAGAGGTCAAGGCCGGTATTCTCGATGTGATTATATGGCAATAAGATTCGAAAGGCTTGTTTCAAGGAGGGCGGTGATATATCTATCAAGACAGCTTGACCTTGCCGGCATGAAGATAAGCATAGAGAGAGTACTCAGGATGATGATACTCTTCGGCATAATAATAATGATGGTGATAGCTACAGTCCTTACTATCATTATCAAGCTCAACGCAGTGCTTGGTGTCGCAGCGGGAGTTATAGGCTGGGCCGTATTCGTGGCAGTAATATACATGATAATAGAGTACAGGATAGACGGCAGAAAGACGAAATTGGAGAAGATGCTGCCTGACTATTTCCAGCTCGCATCAGCAAACCTGAGGAGCGGGATAGCGCTTGATAGAGCTATGCTGCTGGCAGCCAAGCCGGAGTTTTCGTTCTTCAGCGAGGATGTTCAGGATATGAGCAGGAAGCTTTTCAGCGGGGAGACCATGGAAGCTGCATTGACAGAGCTCTCAGGCAAGTACAAATCTGTGCAGCTGCAGCACTCCATAAGGATGATGATAGAATCCCTCAAGTACGGAGGCGCAATGGCCGATCTTCTAGACCAAATATCGAGGGACCAGAGGGCGCAGCAGATAGCGCAGAAGGAGATAGCCGGGCAGATGCTGATGTACAGCATATTCATAGCCTTTGCGGGGCTCATAGCTGCGCCTGTACTTTACGGCCTAACCAGCCAGATGATACTCGTTACTGATACTGTATGGAAGGGCATACTGGCGCAGAACCCAGGAGGGCTGCCTACAACAGGCATATCTTTCCTGAAGCCAAGCCCGCCAAAGATAACACCTGCGCAGTACCATGATTTCTCGCTAATAGCAATAATTGCAATAACCGGATTTGCAAGCCTGATCATGTCCTCGATATCCAGCGGATCTGCTATAAAGGGCCTCAGATGGCTTCCTTTGTTCGTGCTTGGTGGGTTGGGCATATACTTTGTGGTAGGCACCATGATAGGCACCATATTCTCAAGCATTGGAGGCATATGATTGCACAGACAAGCGCTGCAAAGTTGCAATCGCAAACTACAGATTAGGCTTATATCCCGCTGTAATAGGCTCTGCAAGTACCACTTACAACGTCCTTTGACCTGCACATCTTTGATGTTGAGTTACCGTATAGGTAGCCATTAAAACCATTGCCCGTTATGTCAGGGGTAACATTATAGGTATTATTCAATCCCCCGCTTAGTGGAAGATATGCTATTGGGGATATACCAGCTACGCTGTTATTTAAGTATAGTTCTTTGACTTGCGAAGGCGTAAGAGCCGTATTGAAAAACTGAACATCTGCGATGTTGCCAAAGAACTGGTTGCCACTTATCCCGTAAGCAGACGTAAGGCCTATGTCCATTGAACCGGATGAAGCATGCCCGGAGAGGGCGCCAACATCCTTTGACCATACTGCCACGCCGTTCTGGTATACTGTATAATAGCTACCATTATATACCGCACCAACCTGGTTCCACGTATTGAGTGGCATAGCCGTGCCAACTCCGCCTGTCCATCCGCTTGTGTTATATCCATTAAATTGAAGCTGGTCATTGCCTGCCATTGATACCTCTATGGTGCCACTATCACCTGCGCTGGTAGCTAGAATGCGCCTGCAGCACTGCCCATTGCCTGTTGAAGTCGGATATACCCATGCAAAATAAGAGAACGCAGGATAATTTACAGGAACCAGGTTTGGTATATTGACGTAGGCGCCTATGCTAGTATTGCCGTTTGGATTAAAGGCAATAGACTTTGGAAGTGCTGCTTTGCTGATGTTAAAGGCATCAAGCGCACCGGATTGAATAATGCTGCTGTTGGTAAAATTGACATTGTTTGCTACACCGTCATAGTTGTTGGGGCCATAATCCTGCGCGTTGCCATCTAGAGGATACCAAGCCTGGAGGCCGGCATCGCTTATAGGCTTGCCATTTATACCCTCTCTGTATAGGGCCTGTATATTACTATTCGATAGAG
>JAJZZN010000008.1 GCA_021797575.1 Microcaldota archaeon | reverse complement strand
GACGCTCTTCTGCTGGAGCATGCGCTTTATCTCGTCCCTGTTGGCGTTCTTCCATTCTTCCATCAGGAGCCTGCTGACCTCGCCTTTCTCCAGGTCTATTATTGCGTCCCTAACTTCGCCCAAGTACTGGCCCGCGTCGCTATACACATCCATGCTGTATATGTCAGAGATTTTCACATAAACACCCGTTATACTATTATTGATAGTAGCAACTTTAAATAATTTGTGTATACTGCGGGAGTTACGGCTGTACGCGCGCGATGGCCTTATTGGCCCTTCTGGGGCAATATCGCCGCTGCCCGAAATGGACAATTGGGTGTTTTGGGCATAGAAAGGTTTAAATATCTTATTGTATACTAATTAATTGCTTGTTTTAGAAAGATTTAAAAGCCTTCTTATGCGCTTACCGAGGAAAATCCTATTAAAAGTGGTGAAACATCATGGCGAACACAAATAAGAAAAGTGAAAAGAAGCGGAAGCCGAGCACAACAGCCCGCGGTTCCGCCAAAAAGCATGCACCATCCCCTTCAAAGAAGGGAACTGGCAAGATTACAGTAAAAGACAGGACCCTGAGCATAGAGGTCCCAGAATCCAAGCGCCCGCGCGGAAGGCCTAAGAGCCAGGAGGCGGGAGCAACAAGCAGCGAGCTTGCAACTCCTGAATACAACATGACTGCCGAGCGCGAGAGGCGTTGCCCGAGCTGCGGAAGCACTGACATAATATATGATACGGAGCGCGGCGAGCTCGTATGCAACAACTGCGGCCTTGTGATAGAGGAAAACGCAACCGATTCAGGCCCGGAATGGCGCGCCTTCGACCCGGAGCAGAGGGCTTCAAGGGCGAGGACCGGCGCTCCAATCAAGTATGCCAAGCCCAACCGCGGCCTTGTGACGGAGATAGACCTCTACAACAAGGACATAAGGGGGGTGCGCATACCTACGAAGAGGCAGGCTCAGCTATACCGTATGAGGAAATGGCACAAGAGGGCGAGCATAGCGAGCTCGAGCGAGAGGAACTACCTCATAGCGCTGCCAGAGCTCAACAGGGTAGCGAGCTATCTCGGACTGCCGGACAACATCCGCGAGACAGCCGCTCTGCTATACAGGAAGTGCGTGCAGAACAACCTAATACGCGGAAGGCCGATAGAGATAGTGGTACAGGCAGTGATATATGCAGCGTGCAGGGAATCGGGCATGCCTAGGACCCTCGACGAGATAGCGAACATATCGGGAGTCGCGAAGAAGGACGTAGGAAGGGCCTACAGGGTAATATCCCACGAGCTCGACCTGAAGATTCCGCTCACAGACCCGATAGCATACGTGCCCAGGTACACCAACGCGCTCAAGCTGAGCGGAGAGGCGCAGGAAAAGGCTGTCGAGCTGCTCAGGCAGGCAATGAAGAAGGGCCTGCTTTCAGGGCGCAGCCCGACCGGAGTAAGCGCCGCTGCCGTGTACATAGCAGGCGCGCTTGCCGGAGAACGCAGGACGCAGAAGGAGGTAGCCGACGTGGCAGGAGTGACGGAAGTGACAATAAGGAACAGGTACAGGGAGCTAAAGGAACAGCTCAACCTGGATGTCAATCTGTGACGCCCATGCGCAGGTACTTTTATGTTATGGCAGGAGCTTTCCTGCTATACATTTTTTTTGCATTCATACTGATGAGCGGGACGCCAGCCCCATCTTCAGGATCCAGTGCGGCGAAGAGCATATACAGCATGAACATAAGCTCTGCGATAAACTACACCAAGGCGTATCTGCTCAATGTCAACGACAGCGCATACATAGTGTTCTACCCAAACACGGCGAAGGCTTACAGCTATCTTACCAAGGCGGAGAACATATCCAAGAACGATACTGAGGGTGCATATGCGCTGCTAAGCAAGGCGATAAGCTATGCTTCCAATCAGGAAGCGAGCATATACAGGTATCAGGCATTGTCAATAGTAACGATGGTCGTCCTAGCAGTCATATCCGGCGCGATACTGTTCAGGATGATGTTCAAGCCAGTGAAGAATGCCAAGGGCAGGCGGAAAAGATAAGCGCCCTTTCTATTGGGTTAGACATCTGCCTAACTTTTCGATTTTCGTAGAATAGCTTTAAAAAGCGTAACATACAAAGTAATTGTGTTGTTACATAATTGGATGGTGAGGTGAGGGTATGGTTGTTACAAACTACATAGTAGAGGGATCGGAGCACGAGGTAAAGGTGATAGCGAAGGGCGCCAGTGGCGAGGGGATCAGCAGGATAGAGGAGATACCCGTAATCATAAGGAACGCCAAGATACGCATAGGCAATACGTACAAAGTAAAGATAACCAAGGTATACAGGACCTTCGTATACGCCGAGCTCAATGAAGGCAAGGAGCAGATGATAGGCACTAGTGTTGTAGAGCTATAGCACAAGCTATGGCACAACTTTATCGCGCTAAAGAATGCCTGCATAAAGGTTTAAATAGGTAACCAATTAATAGATTAGGGTAAGGATGGTTGTTACACGGTATACGCCATCCGTAGCCAGTTCCTATATCAAGCGCTTTCGGGGCTTTGTAATATAATTACCAAAAGCTGAAAGCCGCATTAAATAATAACATTAAGGGTGTGTCATAATGGAAATAGATTCCGATAGGTACAAGAAGATAATGAAAGGCACTACTACTGTTGGCTTGATATGCAGCGACGGAGTCGTAATGGGCGCAGATTCAAGGGCCACGATGGATACGTTCATAGCGAGCAGCGAGGCGAGGAAGGTCTGGAAGATAGACGATAACCTCGGCCTTACGATTGCGGGGGGAGTGGGAGACGCGCAGGAGCTCGTCAGGCTCCTCAAGGCGCAGAACGAGATATACAAGATGGACGAGGGCAAGCCATTGTCACCCAAGTCCGCCAACTCTCTTTTGTCGATAATAATGCAGGAGAACAAGATGATGCCGTTCTACGTGCAGCTAATAGTCGGAGGGATTGATGCCTCTGGAGAACCGCAGCTGTTCAGCATAGATCCGGTAGGCGGCTCGTCCCAGGAGTCGAAGTTCACAGCGACGGGCAGCGGCTCATTGACGGCATTGGGCTATATAGAGGAATCCTACAAGAAGGGCATGACGACCAAGGATGCGGTGAAGCTGGTTGCAAAGGCGCTCTCGATAGCGATGCGCAGGGATGCCGCCACAGGGGACCACATGACCGTGGTAGTTATAAGCAAGTCCGGATTCACAGAATACACTGATAAGGATTTGGAGAAGATGGCATCCGCGAAATGAGCCTGTACTGCAGGCATCGCGGTTCCTCGTCTCATTTTATTTTTCGCTTTTGAAATTTAATTTTATACACAACCTAAAAGAGTGGATAGGTTTGTTTTTGGTTGCAATTAGCACTTGAAATACAGAGAGTAAAATATGCAAGAAGTGAATGCATGAAAGAAAGTAGCGCTGAAGAAAGCAAGAAAGACGAGGCGGTAAACAAGATAGAATCAATGATACCAGAGGAAGCAGGCTTTGAGAAGGTCGAATTCGAAGGGCCTGACATAGTCGTATACCTGAGAAAGCCAAAGGTGCTGTACCAGGATGACACCATAATAAGGAACATAGCGGCTACGATAAAGAAGAAGATAATAATAAGGAGCGTAGCCTCGGCGCTCATGAATCCGGAGGAGGCGCAGAAGAAGATAGAGGAGCTGGTGCCCAAGGAAGCGGGCATAACAAGCATAAAGTTCGTCCAGGACTTCGGCGAAGTATACATAGACTCGATGAAGCCCGGGCTTGTGATCGGAAAGGGCGGCTCAACACTGAAAGAGATAGCAATACAGACCGGATGGTTGGCAAAAACGCTCAGGACGCCTACGATGAACAGCGATACCATAACCGGAGTCAGGAAGCTCATGTTCAACGAGAGCGCCTTCAGGAAGAAATTCATGATGGGTCTCGGAAAGAAGATAAACACGCCAATAATGAAGAGCGAGTGGCTCAAGGCCACAGCTTTAGGGGGCTTCAGGGAGGTAGGGAGGAGCAGCCTGCTGCTCGAGACGCCGCATTCGAAGGTGATAATAGACTGCGGCATAAGCCCTGAGCCTGGAATAAAGGGCTTGGATGCCAATGTGGGCAGCGACATCAACAAGGCATTTCCGTACCTGGACAGCGCCAACTTCTCGATAAATGAGCTCGATGCGGTTATATTGACGCACGCTCACATGGACCATACCGGTTTCGTGCCGTACCTGTTCAAGTACGGCTATGAGGGTCCTGTGTATTGCACCCCTCCTACTCGCGACCTGATGGCACTCCTGCTCAACGACTACCTGAAGCTGGTGCAGAGGAGCGGAGGCACGCCGCTGTACGATGAAAAGGACATAAAGAAGATGCTGATGCACACAGTCACAAGGGACTACGGCGAAGTGACGAACATAACTGACGAGCTAAAGCTCACCTACCACAACGCTGGGCACATACTCGGCAGCGCCACTGTGCACCTTCATGTAGGTGAAGGCATGTACAACATTGTGCATACTGGAGACATGAAATACGGGTTCACGAGGCTTTTCGATCCGGCGAAGACCAAATATCCGCGGATAGATTCGCTGTTCATCGAGAGCACTTATGGAGGGCAGAACGACATAACACCAAACAGGCACGAATCCGAGAGGAACCTGATGGACACGATAAAGAGGACCATAGACAACAAGGGCAAGGTTCTCATACCCCTTTTCGCGGTAGGAAGGAGCCAGGAGATACAGCTCGTGCTGGAGAATTACATGAATACGGAAGGGCAATACAATCTCGATGTCCCTGTATATCTCGACGGCATGATACTCGAGGCGAGCGCAATACACACCGCCTATCCGGAATACCTGAAGGAAGGATTGAAGAACCGCATACTAAACAACAGGTCGCCATTTGAGAGCGAAATATTCGAAGTGGTAAAGGGCGAGCGCAGCGAAGTGTTTGACGGCGGCCCAGCGATAATACTCGCCAGCGGAGGTATGCTGAACGGGGGCGCCAGCGTAGACTACTTCAAGAACCTCGCGGAGGATCCTAAGAACACAATGCTTTTCGTAGGTTACAACAGCTCCAACTCGCTAGGAAGGAGGGTGCAGAACGGGCTAAGAGAGGTACCGCTTCCAGGGGAAGACGGCAAGACAGTAATGGTCAAGGTGAACATGTCCGTCAATACCGTTGAAGGGTTCTCCGGCCACAGCGACAGGAGGCAGCTGCAGGACTTCCTGCGCGACCTGAAGCCGAAGCCAAAGAGCATATTCACGATGCACGGGGAGGAGCAGAAGTGCGAGGACCTTGCGAGGACCGCCGAGCGCATGCTGCATGTAGATGCCAGGGCACCAAGAAACTTGGATACTACAAGGCTCAAGTAAGCCTTGCAAGAAAGCATCACATAAGCAATCAACTATGCCGGAGAGCGTGAGCATCGCAGTTTTGTGCGCGGCTCTCTGTTTATCTTATAAAGATTTTTATAGGTTGCATGAGTGAGTAGCTTAGATTTTATGGAAGAGTATAGTATACTGGGCAGCAACGTCCGCCCATCAAATTACGATATCGAGCTGGTGCCAGACCTGGTCAAATTTGTGTATTCCGGCAAGGAAACCGTAAGCGTTGCAATAGCTAAGCCTACAAAGTCAATAAGCATGAACTCGAAGGAGATAAAAATCAAGAGCGCATACATATCATCGGGCAATTCAAGGCAGAAGGCCAGGATAAGCTACGACAGCAAAAAAGAGACTGTCACGTTCTCGTTCAGCAATGCGGTATCCGGTAGGGCGGAACTGGAGATATCGTTCACAGGAATACATAACGACAACATGTGCGGCTTCTACAGGAGCTATTACTACAAAGGCCCAGAGAAGAAGTATATGCTTTCATCGCATTTCGAATCAACTAGCGCAAGGAACGCGTTCCCGTGCTTCGACGAGCCATCATTCAAGGCAACATTCAACATATCCATGACAATAGACAAGGATCTTGAAGCAGTATCTAATATGCCTGTCAGGGACGTGAAAGACGTGTCAGCGTCGAAAAAGATGGTCTCATTCGAAACTACGCCGAAGATGTCGACGTATCTGGTGTACCTCGGCGTGGGAAAATACGACAGGGTCTCAGGCAATCTGGGCAAGCTGAAAATCAGCGTGCTAACCGTTCCAGGAAAGGGCAAGGATGCACACATAGCCCTGGATTATGCGAAGAGGTTCATTGCATTCTATCAGAAATATTTCGGCATAGACTACCCTCTGCCAAAAGTGGATCTTCTCGCAATACCCGATTTCGCCGCCGGCGCGATGGAGAACTGGGGCGCAATAACGTTCAGGGAGGTGGCGCTGCTGTGCAACAGCGATTCATCCTTAAGGATAAGGAGATACATAGCCGATACCGTCGCGCACGAGCTTGCGCACCAATGGTTCGGCGACCTCGTCACCATGAAATGGTGGAACGACCTCTGGCTCAACGAGAGCTTCGCGACGTTCATGAGCTTCAAGGCCCGCGACCACGAATTTCCCGAATGGCACGCATACGAAGATTTCATCGGCGATAACATCGGGCAG
>JAJZZN010000030.1 GCA_021797575.1 Microcaldota archaeon | reverse complement strand
AGACAAAGAAGCTATAATGCGCTATCCCAGCTTTATCGTAACGCGCTTGTTGTGCGAGCCTTTGTTCTCGTAGCTGAGCATCGATATGCTGCCTACCTCTCTCGTGTTTGCAACATGCGTGCCTCCGTCCATCTGCATGTCGAATCCCTCTATGTCTATGACCCTAACGGTGTCGAGCTTTCTAAGCAGCTCGTTTCCGGGATCGGTCCTTGACAGCTCCTTTATGCTGAGCGCCTCCTCCTTGCCTAGGAATTTTACTGATACTGTATGCGATTCGTCCACTACCTCCTGCGCCTTCTCCAATATGCTTAGCATCATAGCTTTGTCCATTTTTGGCACGTCGAAGTCCATCCTCGCCCTGTCTTCATATATCTGGCCGCCGGTTATGCTGCCCTGGTAATCCTTGTGCACCACTCCGTCTATTATGTGCAATGCCGTATGGTACCTCATGTGCGCATACCTCCTCTCCCAGTCTATCTTCCCTATGACGGAATTCCCTATTGCGAAGCCGTGCCCTTCCTCTGCTATGTGCGCAACCTCGTCGCCGCTCTTCTCCACGTCAATAATAACTGCGGATTTGGAGCTCACTTCATCAATCAGTGTGCCGGAATCGGAAGGCTGTCCGCCGCCGCTCGGATAGAAAGCGGTCTTGTCAAGGTATATCCTGTTGCCGTCTATAGCGGTAACTCTGGCCCTGAACTCCTTGAGATACGAATCCGTAAGATACAGTTTCTCTGCCATGATATCAGCCGACTCTCTTTTCATCATTGATCAGAAATACCTCGGTTCATCACATGCCTATATCGCATAGAAAGAATAAATAGCCTGATAGGAGTTTCTGCGATTATACTATAAGGAAGTACACTGCCGTGAGCATAACCGCCGCGAGCGCAAGCTTCCTGGCTATGTTGCCCTCCTTGAACAGCATGCCTCCCAAAAGCACAGTTACCACAACCGAAAGGGTGTTCCTCAATGGCGACGCGAGGCTGACGTATGTGGTAGATACTGCAACATAATAAGTTATCCTGTAGGTCATCGTTATAACCGCTATAGCGAGCAGCGGCTTCCTATATATGCGCATGTTGTGCGCTATCTCCTTCACGCCCCCATAGCGCAATTGCATGTAAACCGTCATGTCCAGGGCCATGAAAGCTTCAACGAGCACTATGTATGTGTATGGGGTAATGTAGAAAAGCAGGTATTTGAGCAGCACACCCCCTATTGCCATCAGGGCAATCACCACAATCAGCTCATATACATACTTCTTCTTGTCGAATGCGGCTCTCTTCCTGCTGTTTGCCTTGAAGAGGAGCAGGTATGCTGCGATTATCATAACGGCTATGCTCATGTACTGCACAAAGCTCAGCCTCTCGCTCAGGAACATGAATGCAAAGACTACAATGAGCAGCTGCGGCAGCGAGCTCAGTATTGGCGAAGATACCGATATATTCCCGTGTTTGTACACCCTTGCCGTTAATATGTACGATACGGTTGACACAACGCTTATCAGGAAGACCAGCGCCACTGCATATAGGCTGATGTTGAAGTCGGCGAACGGCACGAAGACCAGCGCCATTAGCGCTATTATTATCGAAAAGCTTGCACTGTATGCGGATGCGTGCTCGTCTTTCAGCATGTACTTCTCGAGCACGCTGGAAAAGCCCATCAAGGCTGCCGATATGAGCACCAAGTAGTACCATTCTATCATAGGATCAGCCTGGGCGAACCATCAGCATGCCAACACTTCAATCAAATCGTCCTGTTTATGAGGAATTCTGCAAGCGCCTTGAGGTAGTTTTTCGCATCGCTCGCAGGGAGGCGCTTGTCAACGTTGTTCCATGCATCCCTTATTATGCGCTCCTGCAGCTCCCTCGAATGCTCTATTGCTCCAGACTTGGTTATCAGGCCTATCGCCTCGTCTATCTTGCCCCTGTCCTCTGTGTGCTCCTCAAGTATCTTTATAAGGCGGTCCTTCTCATTCTGGGGCAGCTTCTCTATCGCATACACTACGAACAGCGTCACCTTGCCTTCAGTTATGTCCTCCCCAGTACCTCCTTTGTTCTCCGACACTGCGCTCTTTGTTATGTTAAGCAGATCGTCCTGTATCTGGAATGCCACGCCTATCGATGCTGCGAAATGGCCCAGGGCATTGACCGTATCATCGTCTGCGCCGCCTATTATGCCGCCTATTTTCGCAGCCATGCTCGCCAGGGCCCCTGTCTTGTCATACACCATCTGCAGGTAGTTGTCTTCCGATATCTTGTAAGGATTAACGAGGTACCTGTGCCACGCTATGTCCTCCGCCTGCCCTATGGTGCACCTGAGTTTCTCGGTATCAGACACGTCGGCAATCCTGTACTTCATCTCGTCCGAAAGCTTCTTGCTAGACTTCAGCGCTATGATGGGGAAATGGTAGAGGAAATCGCCAAGGTTGTTCGCTACGTCTATCCCGTATTTAATGTGCACGCAGTCCTTGCCCCTGCGCAGCTTGGAGTTGTCCTCTATGTCGTCGTGCACTAGCGTGCCGTTGTGTATTATCTCAGATATCATGGAGAACTCTATGTAGTCGTCTGGGTTCTTTCCAAGGGCCTTTATTATGAGCAGCGTTATGGCAGGCCTCCACCTCTTGCCCCCCTGGTTGAGTATGTAGAGCGCAGGCTCGAGTATGCTCTTGTGCAGCGTCTCTTCATGGTACCTGTACCCGCTCCTGCCCAGCAGCTTCTTGAAGTACCTGTCGGAATCCGCCTGCGTCAGGTATTCGTTTATCTTTTCATCGATCTGCTTGGACTGCTCCTTCAAATATTCGACAATATCTATGCCGTTTCCTTTATCACTTTCTTCAGTGTCCATTGTCTCAACTTTTGCATTTAAACGCAGCGCCGTGTTTTCGGCATACACGGCTTCGCGCCGCGGCTGTTATGATTCTATTGAAATGATACCCTAAAAAAGCTTTCCCCGGCTCCGCCGGCAAAGCGAAGTGCCGGCATGCACAAAAATAAGAGTTCAGTAGTCCCGGCCGGATTCGAACCGACGTAGCAGGGTCCAAAGCCCTGCGTCCTTGGCCTCTAGACGACGGGACTGCCCAATGCTGCACTAAGCGTTTTGCTTGGCGGCAGATGTAGGCGTCGTATATATTATATTTATACCAAGGTTTATATTTATTGATTCGCCAAATATATCTGCGATGAAGATGCCTGGTTTTAAGACAACAGAGAGCGTGAAGGTGCCCGACAAGCTGATAGACCAAGTGATTGGGCAGAAGAACGCTGTCGATATAATAAAGAAGGCGGCCAAGCAGAGGAGGAACGTGCTCCTCATAGGCGAGCCCGGCACTGGCAAGACGATGCTAGCGCAGGCTATGTCCGAGCTGCTGCCTATAACAGACCTTGAAGACGTGCTCGTATACCGCAATGTGAACGACGAGAACAAGCCGCAGATAAAGGTGGTAAAGACCTATCCGGACAGCAGCGCAGACAGGAATGCGCCTGGCCAGGGCAGGCTGATACTTCAGAACGAGCGCATGAAGGCGAGGATGAGCATGAGCCGTGCCGGCTCGATAGTGATGCCCATAGTGCTTGTGCTTGTTATAGTGCTCTTCGGCCTTTCGATAAGCGGCATATTTAGCGGCTACGAGATAATAGTGCTGGCGGCGCTCATACTTGGGATAATGATATTCGGATCAATGGCTATGTTCACAATGGGTTTGACAAGGCGCGTAGGAATGCCAGGGATGCCGGACATGTCCGAGCCGAAGCTCATAGTGGACAATACGGGTCTCACGCATGCGCCATTCATAGATGCGACGAGCTCTAAGGCTGGCGCACTTTTCGGCGACGTCAGGCACGACCCGCTGCAGAGCGGGGGCTTGGGCACGCCTGCGCACCTGAGAGTAGAAAGCGGCGCTATACACAAGTCAAACAAAGGCGTTCTTTTCATAGACGAGATATCCAGCCTTGAGGGGAGGGCGCAGCAGGAGCTTCTCACCGCAATGCAGGAGCGCAAGTACCCGATAACCGGGCAGAGCGAGATGAGCTCCGGTGCCCTAGTCAAGACGGAGCCGGTGCCTTGCGACTTCATACTTGTCGCTGCGGGCAACCTTCAGGACATAAAGAACATGCACCCGGCCCTCAGATCGAGGATAAGGGGGTACGGTTACGAGGTCTACATGGATTCAACGATGGAGGACAATAAGGCTAACGAGTATGCAATAGTACAGTTCATCGCCCAGGAGGTAAAGAAGGACGGCAAGATACCGCATTTCGATGCGTCTGCCATAAACGAGATAATAGAGGAGGCTCGCCGCAGGTCTGGCAGAAAGGGCAGGCTTACTCTCACATTGAGGGACCTGGGGGGATTGGTCAGGGCCGCTGGCGACCTTGCAGTCGAGAAGAACCACAAGCTCGTCACCGCTGCAGATGTAGTGGCTGCGCGCCATCTGGCAAGCCCAATAGAGGCCCAGGTGGTAACACAGGAGATAGAGTACAGGAAGGCGTACCGCGTCTTCGAGACCCACGGTTTCAAGGTAGGTAAAGTGAACGGCCTCGCAGTCATAGGCAATTCCACTATGTCTGCAGGCATAGTGGTGCCAATAGTGGCGGAAGTGACACCCGCGAGCTCTAGGTCCGAGGGCAAGTTCATACCTACAGGTAAGCTCGGCAAGATAGCCACTGAAGCGGTGAAGAACGTCAGCGCCATAATAAAGAAGCACATGGGGCGCGATGTGGCAAACTACGACATGCACGTGCAGTTCCTGCAGACATACGAGGGCATAGAGGGCGACAGCGCGAGCATATCAGTTGCGATAAGCATAATATCTGCAATGGAAAACATACCAATAGACCAGTCCGTAGCAATGACAGGCTCGCTTTCAGTAAGGGGAGACGTGCTGCCTGTCGGAGGGGTTACCAGCAAGGTTGAAGCCGCAATAAGCTCGGGCATAAAGAAGGTTATAATACCCGCGGCGAATGCCGGCGACATATACATTAGCAAGGACAAGCTGAAGAAGATAAAGATAATACCTGCGAAGAGCATTGCGGATGTCATGGCCGCATCGCTCAAGCCAGGCAAGGACCGCGACGCAATGATAAGCGAGCTGAGAAAGCATAGCCAGGGGAGGAGCTGATGGAGGGCAAGCCAAGCAAGGGGAAGGCGGCATCGCCAGACAACGCTGTCATAGGGAAGCTCGAGGGATTCGGCAAGTCCATAGTCAATGAGATATACCGCGGCGAGAACCCGAAATTCGTTACAAGCGTCAGGTCAAGGTCGAACGTGCTCTACGACCCTAAAGGCGGCTATCTGCACCTGGGCCCCGCGCAGGAGGAGAGGAACTTCATAAACATATCGCAATCAAGAAAGTTCATGCAGACTGTGGCGATAGCGTCGAAATGCAGCTCGTTCGTCAAGGAAAACCTGCATACCTCCATAAGAGGGCTTTTCTACCAGCTCAAGTATTCACTCGGAGAGGACATCGACGAGAACATATTCAGCGAGCAGAGCGAGTCCAACCCGCTCATAGAAGACCTCGAGTCGTCATTGGGCGTGAGGAGGGAAGACCTAAACCTCAGTGCAGACAGGAAGGGGTTCCTCGCGGGCAACATGCGCATAATAGACAAGTTCGGCGGCGAGAGCCTGGAGATAGATGCGAGCAAGCAGGGGAGGAGCGGCTTCCCAATACCGAGCGACGTAGACAACGGGATAGAGTTCGTCGATGTGAAGGCAAAGTATGTTCTTGTAGTGGAGAAGGATGCAGTATGGCAGAGGCTTAACGAGGATGGGTTCTGGAAAAAGGAGAACGCGATACTAATAACACCGAAGGGGCAGGCATCAAGGGGCACCAGGCGCATGATAAGGAAGCTATCGGACCTCGGCCTGCCTGTTTATGTGTTCAATGACTGCGACGCTTGGGGATGGTATATATACTGGACAATAAAGACAGGTAGCATGAACCTTGCATACCTTGGCAAGGACATGGCGACCCCGGAAGCAAGGTTCCTCGGAGTGACGATGTCAGATATAGAGCATTACGATTTCCTGGGCAAGCTCACCATGAAGGCGAGCGAGGTCGACATAAAGCGCGCGCAGGAGATGCTTTCGTATCCGTGGATAAACAAGCACAAGGAATGGGTCGAGGAGCTGAAAAAGGTGCTCAAGACAAAGACAAAGCTAGAGCAGGACACTCTGCAGGGGCCGAAGCTTACCTTCCTGGGCGACTACGTGCGCGAAAAGATAAGGAACAACGAGTTCCTTCCCTGAATGAAATTGTGCGTACGCAATCATACTTTTATTACTGGCTGCATGTTGTTTAGGCCCAGCTTCTTGAGCGTGGCTTCGGGATTGTCGTAGTACTCCTTTACAATGTTATTTATGCTTACCATGTCCCGCGTGCCCTGCTTGTTCATCGCGAAGAGTATGTTCGCCCTGACGTTTTCCTCAGCGAGTATGTCTGGCGGCGGCACTCCCAGCACGGTCGATAGCGTGTCCCTGTACGTAACGCTGGGCAGTATGGGTGCAGCCTTGTGGGTCTTGTAATCGAATCTGTACAAGTCTGAGAGCAGTATCTGCGTCTCCATGCCTGATATCTCCGATATCTGCACAATCTTCCTTGACGGCTTGTTCTTCTCATAGACCTGCGCGAGTATTATCAGCGCATCGATGACAGGTATTATGTCCTTTGGCACATTCATCGGCGCATGCTGCAGCCTGTTTATCATATCCCTTGTCGATGAGGCGTGTATGGTTCCCATGGATATCTTTCCTATGTTCATCGCTGTCATCATGTCGTTAGCCTCTTCGCCCCTCACTTCGCCTATTATTATCATGTCGGGCCTCATCCTCAAGGCGTTCTTCACCAAGTCAGTAGTAGTCATGTCCTCGCTAGTCTCCAGCCTCACGCAGTTCTCCTGCGTCTCAGTATTGAGCTCGTATGTCTCCTCTATTGTCACTATCCTTGCCTCAGGCCTGAAGAACGAGAACATTGCGTTGAGAAGAGTCGTCTTGCCTGCCGCAGGCATGCCTCCTATTAGCATGTTGGCCGGCCTTACCCTGAACCCGTCCACATAGACCCACAGCCTTGCAGCTATCTGGTAATCCAAAACCCCAAGGTTTATCAGGTCGAGTATGCTCATGGCCTGCATCTTGAAGTTTCTTATCGTTATGTCGTATCCGAGCGGCGAAGCCACTATGTTCGCCCTGCTGCCATTGCGCATGTGCACATCAAGTATGTTTCCTTTCGATGCTTCGTTGGTTGCGTAAAGCTTCAGCTTGTCCACGAGCAGGGCAAGGTCCTCCTTGTCCCCTATCTTCGAATCGACCTTCTGCTCCCCTACAGCGGAATCGTACACGAATATGTTAGAAGTGTTGTTTACCATTATGTCCTCTATCGTGCTCCTGTTCAACAGGTCGTTGAGCGGCCCCAAGTCGTCCATGTCCTTGAGCATTGCATCTATGCTCTCCCGGTCTATGTCAGGCATCAATGTCTTGGCTACCGATTCGACCAGCTCCCTCTTCTTGTCATCGCTGTTGGCATCAACGAATCTTCCCTTTAGCCTCTTCATAACCTCTGATTCCATCAAGCGCAAATCTCCATCCATGCAATCACAGCCATTATCAAGTAGTAGTTGCTGTGCAAAATATAAAAAGGTGTAACCGCACAAGCCGTTATCGGAATCAGCCCGAGCCGGGCAGTATCATGTCGACTACCTTTGCGGGGTCGTACGGCACTAAATCGGTGTACTTCTCGCCAGTGCCGAAGAACAGCACCGGAATGCCTGTGACCTTTGATATGGATATCGAGTTGCCCCCCTTGGCGTCGCAATCCAACTTTGTCAGTATTATCCCGTCAATCTTGATGAACTTGTTGAATTCGGCTATCTGCTCGGCTATCATCCCTCCGGATACGCTTTCGCCTACGTATATGGTAAGGTCGGGCTTTATCACCCTGTGCATTTTCTGCACCTCCCCTATGAGGTTCTTGTTTGTCTCCTGCCTCCCTGCGCTGTCTATGAGCACCACATCGTTGCCATGCGCTTTGGCATAAGCCACAGCATCGAACGCAACGCTGGTCGGGTCCGCTCCATAGCTGCTCTTTATTACGGGCACGCCTACTGCATTGCCATGGTGCTCCGTCTGCTCAATGGCCGCGGCCCTGAAGGTATCACTGGCAGAGAGCAGAGGATGCATGCCCTTGTTCTTCAGGGCATACGCTATCTTCGCTATGGTGGTCGTCTTGCCAGTGCCGTTCGGGCCGAGAAAGAGAACCTTTACCGGTGCGTTGCCCGAAGCTATCTTCTCTGGTATGAATGACATCAGGTCTATGGCGTTTGCTGAGGGCTTGAGTATGTCGAGCAGCGCTTCGCGCACAGTGCCCACGAGCTCTTCATGCAAGTTCTTTGAGCTCAGCCTGCGCCCTCCGAGCAGCGACCTCACCTGCTCAGAGAAATCCTCCACCACTTCGAATGAAACGTCGGATTCAAGCATCGATACGCGCAGCTGATCTGTGAACTTGTCTATGTCAGAGTCGCTCAGCTTTACATTGCTGAATATTGCTTTCTTGATGTTTGTAGATACAGAGAGCTTTATGCCATTGCCGACTTTCTCGGTTTTCTCCAGGGGCTCGCGCTTTCCCTCAAAATGTGCCTGCGGCACGTGCTCTTTGCCCTCCTGCATGTCCGCATTCTCAACGCGCTCCTCGGCTCTTTCCTCTTCCTTGACTTCCTCTGCAACCTTGCGCTCTTCCGATTTGGAGAATGACTTTATGGCATCGGATAATTTTTTCTTAAGGCTGTCAAACATTTAAATCAGCGGCCAATCCCTCAAGCTTGTAGGATATATCATATATTGTGTCTTCGACCTGCTTCATCTGGCGCGATATCCTGTTCATGTTCTCGCGCTGCGCCTCGAACCTCTTGTTGAGCACCTCCTTGGCGTCAGCGGCATCCATCTCTATCATTAGTCCTCCTCCTATGCCCACGACAACGCTCTTTGATTCTCCCGTGTTGGCATACATGTACAAGCCAGCCCCGGCAGGCATCAGCGATTCCTTCTTTGCTACAATGTCCTTATTGTCAAGGACTTCCATCGCGCTGCTTATGCCCATAACCATGTCAGAAGCTTCCTTCATCTCCCGCGTGAGCACCGAATACTGCTCCTGGTAGGCTTGCAGAAGGTACTGCAGCTCTCCTGCACTGTATTCCTCTCTTCGCCCCGCGCCGCTACCAGCTGCATCATTAGTTGCCATCATTCACACCAATATCATTTGCCCTCAGCCTTATCAATGCTTTCTATCACTATATTGTTTTTGCTTATCCCCTGGCTGCTGCCCAGCTTTATCAGCGCCATGGCCCTCGCATGCCCCTCGCTCTCTGCTTCTACTTCTATGCTGAACTGGGTGCTCCTTCTTATCCTTCCTGCTACTGTGAACTTCATGCAATCACCTCCTATAAATACAATCCATCTACTATCCTGGAGAATTCATACCCTGTTGTGGTATCTCCTATGAGCGCGCCATTAGAGTTTGCAACCACCGCAATGCCCACTCCAAGCGATCCCATGTTGGCAGTGCTCCTCACAGAATCGAAGCCTGTCTCTTTGTCGAGCTTCTCCTTCTCTTCATCAGATGCGTGGTTGTTTATTACAAGGCCCTTGTTTGTCAGTACGTCATTGGCCCCGACGGTCTTGAAGCTGCCTATTGAGCTCCCTATCACTTCTACGCCGAACACGTCCTCAATTATCGCCATGTCTTTCCTGCTGTATTCCGGATTCACTATCGCTACCTTGTCGTTGAGTATCATATTGTTGCCAACCGCATTGAGCGTGCTGCTGAGCACCTCGATATTGATGCCGAGCTTCATGCTGCGTATGGCATCTATCTCCCTGTCCGTAGCAAGGTTTGATACCAGCATGCCGTTGGAGTTGGCCCTTGCAAGCACGCCGATGAAGTCCATGCCGCCTATGGACATGTCTATCGCCTCTACGCCTAGCATAGTCGACAGGAATTTCTTGCTGCCTTCTGTTGCACTTCTGCCTACGAACACGTACTTGTCTGTAGCGAGTGCGAAAGCGCCTACGCAGTCACTGCCGTTTATAGCGTATTTTGCTGCGTTCATAAAAATCACCGGTCGGCTGCAGCTTGCACTGCAGGCGGTTCAGCCCTTCTTCTCTGGCGCTGCAGTCTTCTGCTTCTGCTCCGTGGCTGCTGCGCCCTTGCTTGGGGCAGCTTTGCTGTCCTTCTTCTTGCCGGCAGATGCTTTCTCAGCAGGCTTCTGCTCTGCGGCAGTCTTCGCCGCCGAAAATTCGTTGAGCACCGCCTTGCCGTTGTCTATCTTGGCGCTCAGCTTGATCGGCACCATCTTCCTGGAATAGTATTTGACTATGCGATTGTTGAGCTCCGTGCTTATTGCAACGTCGCCCTCGTCCATCTTCATATAGTGCGCCGCCCTCTCTCTTATATACCTGGCGGCCCTCTTCACCCTCTTTGTGCGCGGCTGCATCGCCAGGTATCTCCTTATGCTTATCGTGATTAAACGCTCTGCCATTTCACTCATCCTTTATCTCAAGCTTGTCCTTCCTCCAGTCCCTCTTGTTCCTGTTGTACTCTATTTTCCTGTGGGTCCTTAGGGTAGCCAGGAGCGGTATCCTCCTCGATTGCTTGATCTTCCTTCCCAGCCTCGCCTTCTTGCGCGGTGTTTTCTTGGACATAAAAACCAACTTATAATCATTTATGCTTGAATTCTATCTTCGGCTCGGGCCTGTAAGTTGCCCTTTCGAGTATTGAGCGCAACTGCGCATCAGTCATCTTTCCGGTTATGCGCCTCGACTGGACTAGCTGCACTATCAGCCCTACCACCTGGTCATACAGGTCTGGGTTGGATATGTGCACGTTCATCATCCTCTCGTAAGCATCGTCATCGAGGAACTTGCGCAATATCTCCTTCTTCTGCTGCTCCTCCTGCAGCTTCCTGTATGCTGCTTCGAGCCTCTTTCTTGAAACCTTGCTGTAATCATCTTCTTGCTCAGCCATCATTGGCCACCTTTCGAAGTAAGTATGGAGTTGCTAAGCTTGTCGAGAAAGGATTTGCCTTTCGGCGTTATTGCCCTTCCCTTCTGGTCCTTCTTGACCAGCCCTGCATCCTCGAGGGCCTTGAGCGAGTCGCTTATTATGCTGCCTCCGGCGCGCATGAAATGCTTCCTGTGCACCACGTGCTCCTTCTTGCTGCCGTACCTGACGCGGAGCCTCGATACTCCTATAGGCCCGTTCAGGTACACCTGCCTTAGCACAGAGGCGCTCCTTATATACCAGAAATCGGCATCCTGCGGCGGCCTTTCCCTGCTCACGCCAGACTTGACGAAATGTATGTACTCTGGAGGCTCTTTTATGACCTCCTTCAGCTTTGCAGCCGCGGCCTTTACCAGCTCCTGCGGGTTGACTTCATATACATTAGCCATAGAAACCACAATCTTTGATAATCTTGGATAATAAGATTATTTACTACCTATTATTTGGCGGAAAACTTATTAATATCTTTGTTTTGCAGGATTAACGGCATAGTGTGTGTGCCCCGCGCAGCGCGATTGAAGCCGCACCCCTGCGTAAAGGTTTAAATATCTTCTAATACACAATAACCTCTATATCCTAAAAAAGGTGTTTTATATAAAGATGAATGAAATCAAAGCACTCTCAGACAGTGCGTTGAAGCAGAAGAACGCGGAGCTGGAGCTTGAGCTGGCAATAGAAAGGCGCAAGATAGCCTCTACGGGGGTATCGAGCAAGGTCATAAAGCTGAAGTCGATACGCAAGACAATAGCACGTATAAACACGCTCCTGAACCAAAGAGGTGTGAAAGAGTAATGTCTGAGATATGTCCAAGATGCGGTCTGCCCAAAGAAATATGCGTTTGCTCTGTTCTTGACAAGGAAGTCGCCACGAAGATAAGGGTCTTCACGCAGAAGGCCAAGTTCAACAAAGTGGTGACGGTTGTCGACGGTATAGGATCGGACCAGATAGAGGAAGCAACGAAGAACCTCAAGAAGATGCTAGCCTGCGGAGGCACGTACAAGGACAGCACAATAGAGCTGCAGGGCAAGCACATCAACGAGGTCAAGAGCGCCCTGGTGAAGATGGGCTTCAAGGAGGACAACATAGACCTGCAGTGAAACATTCAAGGCGCAAGTACTGCTAAATGTTTGTCTCTATATCTATCCTGTAATAAGCTAACAAATGTCATTCAAGAGTATCACGCGTATCTTGATGGATTAATTAGTTCCTTCACCCACACAATAATTTTACCTGTAGCACTAAGTAAATGGGTTCTGTACCCAAATCTTATTACTTTATCAAATATGTAAAAAGAGTACTCATCAATACTCAGTTTAAAGTTTAGTGCTCTTATAAAAGAATCCAGTATCTCAGATACGAGTTTAAGTTGATTATCTGCAGAGTCAAGTTTATTGAGGAGCTTTTTTGCCTCAATTAAGAATTCTAATGATCTCTTATTGCCTTCTGTATCTTCGAGCAGCACCTTTTTATATATCTCTGGCACCCTTTTTAGTCTCGTAAACGGCCTTATCGCTTTTGATACCCATATAGCTATATCCTCTACAACTCCAACATAATCAACCTCTTTAAGCGGCTTTACGTCCTCTGGGGCAAGCATGCCCCCAGTTCTGATGGATTCTGCTTTTTTTGATATAAACTTTGATAACTGCTCTGTGTCATGCTTACATGCAGGGCAAGGATTATATTTTGCGGAAGCATCCAATTTTAATACTATCTCTTCAAGATTTATTGCTATCCTATCCTCTTTCTTCACCCTCCTCAAATAATCACCATCTAAATGTTCGCAGATATCTGTCGATAAATGCTTGTTTTATCGGTATTCATATTATTATTATGGATGGATATCACCATGTTTTTACCCCCCCAACTCCATATTGCCTGCTAGAAAATCTGCTTCTATCCTATTCCAGCTCTTGCAGAGCTGCAAAAGCTCTTCTATTTCATCATTTGATGTTCTATGTATCTCTAACATATTGTTGGGTCCTCCATGTACACCAAGATCTCTCTCTATATCCAATATATCCATAGCATTTGTCGTGTCTCCAGTTACATGGCTTCTACAAGCCAATCTTCTATATAATCTTTTCCTACCACAATAGATACGGAGATGGTGCGGCTATGGCAGTGATAGGTATAGAAAGCAGTGCGCATACCCTTGGCATAGGCATAATCGAGGATGGAAAAATCCTCGCCAACGTCAAGCGCATGTATCCGATATCGGACAAGGGCATGATACCCATGCGCGTAGCAGATTTCCACGTCAGGGGAGTCAGAAAGCTTCTGCGAGAGGCGTTTTCAACAGCAGGCATGGGCATAGAAGATATAGAGGCAATAGGGTATACGATGGGCCCCGGGATAGGGCCGTGCCTGAGCGTAGGCAACATAACCGCAAAGACGCTGGCTTCTAAGTACCATATCAAGATATATCCTGTGAACCATGCAGTAGCGCACATAGAAATAGCAAAGCACCTCAACAAATTCAGCGATCCGCTGGCCCTGTATGTGAGCGGCGGCAACTCGCAGATATTGGGGATTACCGATGAACCATTCAAGCATTACCGCGTATATGGGGAGACGTTCGACATAGGCGTAGGCAACATGCTCGACAACTTCGCAAGGGCGGCAGGTCTGAAGCCCGCGTGGGGATCCAGCGTAGCAAAGCTCGCCATAGGGGGGCATTACATACCGATGCCCTACACCGTAAAGGGAATGGATTTCGCGTTTACTGGGTTGCAGACAAAGGCAGTAGGCATGCTGAAAGGCAGCAGCCCGAGTGACGTGGCGTTCTCGTTGCAGGAAACAGCATTTTCAATGCTTTGCGAGGCAACGGAAAGGGCCCTTGCCCTTCTCGGCAAGAAATCGCTGCTCGTCTGCGGCGGGGTTGCGCAGAGCCAGAGGCTCAAGGAAATGCTGCAGCATGTCGCAGGCTCTCACGGAGCCAAGTTCGGCTTCGCCCCCGACCAGTACAACGCCGACAACGGGGCAATGATAGCGCTTGTTGCCGAGAAGATGCTTGGATCGGGGAAGCACAGCTACGGCATCGAGGATTGCGGAGTCAGGCAGGATTACAGGGCTGACAGCGTCGAGATAACATGGTGAACAAATGGCAATGAAGCTCATGGCCAAAGGCTCGGAAGCAGAGGTTTACAGGACAAGTGCATTCGGCATAGATGCCATACTAAAGGACAGGAAACCCAAGGCATACAGGATAAAGGAGCTTGACGAGAGCATAAGGTCTGCAAGGACCAGAAGCGAGGCGAAGATAACATACATTGCGGATTCAGCCGGAGTCAGGGTGCCCAATGTCCTTTTTGCGAAGCGCTACCAGCTGTTCATAACATACATAGATGGCTCGCAGATGAGCACCATGATGCAGCAGGGCAAGAGGATTAGCAAGGGCATGCTTGTGCAAGTTGGCAAGTACCTAGGCATGCTGCACAATGCAGGCATTTCCCACGGCGATTTCACGCCTGCCAACATACTAATAGATTCCAAGGGCGAGCCTTGGATTATAGACTTCGGCCTATCCTCCATATCCGACTCCATTGAGGAAAAGGCCCTCGACCTCCTGCTGATGAAGAGGTCAATAGACAGTGCAAGCTACGCTTATTTCATCGAAGGCTATTCAAGCAAAGCCCGCGCGTGCAAGATTGTGCTCATGCGCCTGTCGGGGATAGAGAAAAGAGGCAGGTATAACGAGCGGTCCTAGAACCTTCCAGCATTCGGAAATTCTATAGGGGCCTCAGCATTGTTTGCTTTCAGCTCCTTGCTCAGCTCCTCAGCGCTCGGCTGGTAAGTTATCCTCGAGTATATAAGTATCGCAAGCCCGGCAAGCATTATCGCCGCGCCAGCTAGCGCATATATTTCATGCGCATCAACAAAAACGTAAAGGAAAAATATGCTCGTGAGGACATTGGATGAAAGCCCTAACCATGTGCTCTTCTTCGAGCCAACGAATATCATTACTCCCGCTATGAAGCAGAAGAAAGCGAGAAGTATGCCGAGCATAGCCGCTGCATATGTGAATGTCGCATTTGATATGAACGTGAAGAACCCCACTCTCTGCGCGAATGTTATCGCTTCCGCAAGGCCGTTGCCGCTGAACAGTAGCACTATGACCATAGGCACCATGAATATCATGCCTGAAACTATGTTGAGGTTGAGCGGCAGCTTCCTCATTCCACTCAGCGATTCCTGCTCTGCCCCTGCCTTGTCTATGTCCTCAAGGCAGTAGTAGTTGCCGTTGCTTTCAACAAGGTCCTCGAAGCAGAACGGCCTATGGCAGTAATGGCATATTGCATACGCGGATCTCCACGGGTGCCATACGCAGTACATGCCCTCAGCTGCCTCCCTCTCCTCGCGCTCGCTCTTTGTGACCCTCTTCTCCTTGTCGCCCATCAGGCTCTCGGTTTCAGAAGCGCCGAGTATGTTACCAAGTGCTGCCTCTACCTGTGTATAGCCCTCAGATGGCGGCACGTAGGTCTCTTTTGCTACTTCGCCTATGTTCTCCTCTATCGCCGCGCCGGCTTGCTGCGCATTGCCCATCTGCTGCAGTGTAGCCCCTCCCGAAGCCGCAGGCGCCCCGCCTATCTGCTGGTACCTGTACTCATTGCCCGATTCTGCATGCGGCTCAGTTACCGCCCTGTTCTCGACAGGCTGTACTGGCGCAGCCTCGTGCTGCACGTTGACAAATCCCGATGGCTTGAACTCGCCCTTCTCTATCCTTTCCCTGAATATGAGCAAATCCGTATCGGGATTTATAGTCATCAGACCAACTTCTTGGAGCGCTCTATTGCTTGCCTCTTCTTCTGCTCGAATATGCCCCTGTGCTTTGCGCAGCTTACGCAATAGTATACCTTCATTTTCTCGAAGAACCTAACATCATTAGCATTCTTGAGCTCGGTGTTGAACCTCACCGCCTTTTCAAAGGCAACTGCTTTGTTCCTTGGTACCTTCCTGCCGCACGATTCGCATATGACTATGGTCTCTTTTCCTCTCAAATAAACACCTCTTATCTATTAACATCAAAAGGATTAATAATTATAACTGCCAATTTACGCACTATGAAGGTGTTTATAGTAAGCGATAGCAAGAGGAACGGGATAGCCCTTGCGAACATGGTGAATGCCAGCGGCAACATAGGAATAATAAGCGAAAGCGATGTGAGCGAGCCGCAGCAGATAGTGTCGGAGCTCGAGTCGCACAGGGATTCATTCAGGCTCGCATTCGTCGTTACGGACAAGCCGATATATACCTGCACCGAAGTTAACAAGTCGGACAAGATGCGCGCAGCCGTGTGCAGCAATACTCGAGATGTGGAGGAGGCAAAGGAGGCGCTTGCAAATGTCATCGTGCTGAGGAATTCTTCGTTCCAGAAGATGGACATAGGCAGCATAATCAGTGCGAGCACCGGCAAGGACATACCGCAGCTAGGAGGGTCGCAGGACAGCTTGTCATCGAAGCGCAAGCCCCAGAAGGCTCAGAAGAGACAGAAAGCAGCAGAAGACGAGGATGAGGAAGAGGAGGATGGCGATTACAAGGGCGACGAGAAAGCAAAGCAGAAAGGGAAAGGTATATTCGGCAAGCTCAAGGACTCGCTGGGCATAGACGAGTGATTAATGGCCTACATGCCAATGCGTGGTGATAAGATGAAGACTGCAAACTGCAGCGACCTGATGAAGCTATCGATACCTGCCATCAGGTATGCGCTCGCAAAAGGCCTCTCAGAAAAGTACAGCATGGACCAGTCGCGCATAGCGCTTTCACTAGGTATAACGCAGGCAGCGGTGAACAAGTACCTCTCGGACAAATGCTCCGCTAGCATATCCAAGCTCGGCAAGGCTGCATACGCCAGCGGCATAGTTGGCGATGACATGCTTGATGCGGCTTCAGGCGCAGACACGAAGAAGCTCAACCGGATGATAGACTGCGCAGCTTCTGGCAAGGCGATGATAGACTTGGTGGGCAAGAAGCTCGGCATGAAAGTGGCTTTACCTGCATGAATAGTATAATATGGTAATCATATGATGAAGAAGGAAGGCATAGATGCACTGGTTAACCTGTGCTCCAGGCGCGGCATACTGCTGCCGTCTTACGAGATATACGGCGAGCTTGCTGGATTTTACGACTACGGGCCTATAGGCGTTTCCATAAGGCACAGGATAGAGGGTCTTTGGAGGGATATGTTCATAACTGGCATGGGCAACATGGAGGTGTTCACATCGATCATAGGGCCAAGCATTATGTTCGAGGCGAGCGGCCATCTAAGCACGTTTACCGATCCAATATCCAAATGCGAGAAATGCGGCACTACTTATAGAGTGGACAAGCTGCTGCAGGCATATTTTGAAGGCAAGGGCGACACAAAGAGGGCCAACGAAGTTCTGAAGATGGGCATAGAGGAGCTCGGCAAAGCCCTCAGTGAGAGCGGGATAAAATGCGAGAAATGCGGCGGCAACCTTGGCCGCGCGGTCAACTTCAACCTGATGATGAGTACAGACATAGGTCCGTTGGGCAATGTCAAGGGCTTCCTGAGGCCAGAGACGGCGCAGGGCATATTCACCGACTTCAAGAAGCTCGCTAGGGCGTACGGCATAAAGCTCCCCATTGGCATAGGCCAGGTGGGCAAGGCATTTAGGAACGAAATATCGCCGAGGAAGATACTGATACGCATGAGGGAGTTCTCGCAGATGGAGCTTGAGTTCTTCTTCGACCCAGGGGACAAGGCGCTTTACATAGACGGCTCAGAGATAAAAAATGCCAATCTGTCAAAGGAGATAAACTTCCTGTCCCGCGAGGTGCAGGAAGGCGGCAGCCAGGATTGCAGCAAGGTGAAGATAGGCGAGCTCATAGCTTCGGGGTTGGTGCCAAACACATTGATGGGGTATCTGATGCAGAACGAGGCTGATTTCCTAAGCTCTTTGGGCATACCCGAAGACAAAATAAGGTACAGGCAGCCAATGAAGGAAGAGCTGCCTCACTATTCAAAAGGCAACATTGACGTAGAAGTTCTGATAGGCAGCGACTATGAAGAGGTCATAGGCAACGCATACAGGACGGATTTCGACCTGCAGAATCACCAGAAATACTCAAAGGAGGACATGTCAATAGTCAATGGCGACAGCAAGGTGGTCCCGCATGTCGTAGAAGCGAGTTTCGGCTTGGACAGGCTGTTCTGGGCCGTGATGAGCAACTCCCTATATAATGACGATAAGCGCGGCTGGGATGTTCTCCTGCTAAGCAAAAAGGTAGCACCATACGACTATGCAGTGTTCCCATTGCAGAAAGACGACAGGATAATGGCAAAGGCGAAGGAAATCGATTCAAGGCTCAAGTCGATGAAGCTCTCCACATTTTTCGGCCAGAGCGGCAGTATAGGCAAGAGGTATGCAAGGGCCGATGAGATAGGCATACCGAAAGCGATAACCGTCGACTACCAGACGCTGGAAGACGATACTGTGACAGTCAGGAATATAAATGATGCCAGCCAAATAAGGATTAAGGTGGGCGATATAAAGTGACACTTGAAAGCATGCATGTGCGCGAGTTTGAAGTCAAGGACTTCAGCCTTAAGCATACTTTCGAGAGTGCGCAGCCGATAACATTCTGCGGCGACTATGACGAGCGCACGAACAGCCTGGTCTATACAGAGGGCGTGCACATAATAAACGTGATGCACAGGCAGGCGCATGCTAGAGGCAGGCGCAGCCGCATCGCCGTAGCCAGCAAGGACATAGGATATGCCGAAAGGCATTTCAAGGAACGGTTCAGGATCAGCGACAACCTTGATAAGATATACAGCGAAATCGATACAGACAAATTCATGCATGAATCGATAGCGAAATACAGGGGCATGCGCCTTACAGTTAATGACCCATGGGAGACAACAGCTCTATTCATTATATCGCAGTTCAACAATGTAAAGCGGATACGCCTCATAGCGAAGAACATTATAGAGAGGTTCGGCACACCTATAAGGGATGACATGGATAACGTCATAGCCAAATCCTTCCCTACGAGCGCAGAGATTGCGCGCGCTGACAGGGCAGATTTGTTCGCATGCGGCACTGGCTTCAGGGACAAGTACCTTAAAGAGGCGGCAGAGTTCTGCACCTACAACATAGACCTAGATTCTCTGAAGTCCAAGGGCTATCCAGAGATAAAGGAGAGCCTGATGGAGATAAGCGGAGTCGGAGACAAGGTGGCGGACTGCATAGCGCTCATGGGATACGGCAAGACAGAGGCATGCCCGATAGACGTGTGGATGAAACGCATACTGGAGAACGTATATTTCAAAGGCAGGAAGCAGAATATAAGCAAGCTGCATGAGTTCGCAGAGAGGCGCTGGGGCAGATATGCAGGATATGCGCAGCAATACCTTTTCTGGAGCGGAAGGGGCAGTCTTGTTGGCAGGGCGAAACGATGAAAGAGAGCACAGACATGAGGGAGGAGATTGAATCCATAGAGGCGGAGCTGGAGAAAAAGCAGAAGGAACTCGACAAGATCAACGAGCTATCCAGGGATTCGGTCAGGTATTGCGCCAAGGCAATAAATATGATGCACAATCGCAAATTTGAGGAAGCGGCATCACTGCTTGCGCAGTCAAAGGCGCTGATATCGGAGCTCAAGCATATCACGAGCGACAGCTACCTCCTATTGATGCCTTCGCAGGAATTCGCAGAAGCGAGCGTGCTTTACAGTATCACGGGCGATGCTGGGCAGCAGCGCATGCCGGGCTACAGGGAGCTAGGGATAAGCCCGGAAGCGTACCTGCTTGGCATAATGGATGTTGTCGGCGAACTCAAGAGGGAGATACTCGATTCGCTGAGGGCTGGCGAGGTCGAGAGGGCGAAGTCGCACCTGGCGCTCATGGAATACATATATGATGCGACGAGGGCAATACGCTTCCCGGAATCAGTGCTCCCTGGGTTCAGGAAGAAGCAGGACGTTGCAAGGATACAGCTAGAGAATGCAGGCAGTGACATACTCCGGTTCACGAAATAATTTGTTGCGGAAAATGCATTTGCTGGGTGCAAGGGTGATTAAGGTATTGCGCTTGTAGGTGGATAAATGTACTATGACAAATCGCGGGGTTATAGAAGTTTGCGTACGGATGGCGAGGGCCTGACCGAGCAGGCGAAGGAAGCGGCAAAATACCTGATTGCGCAGGTCTCTGGCAACGGCTTCATTTCAGCATCGTCGGACTATGGCTGGTACAAGCCGCACTGGTTCCGCGACTCCAGCTTCATAGCCATGTCATTGCTTGGTGCATCATCAATTATGAGCAGCAAGGACGCAGAAACAGCTGCATCAGCAAAGGACGCAGCAGACCGCATAATAAGGTTCAATATCGGCGCGGCAGAAAAGTATATGTCATCATTGCGTTCTTCCCTAGATATTCCTTTCGAAGATATAAACCGTTTTAAATCAATGGACGTCCACATGCCTGCAAGGGTGGATCCGAATGCCAACCTTTTCAAGGGCCGGGTCGGGAATACGGAAATAGATGACACCAACAACGATTGGAACAAGTGGCTTATACAGTACGATACGCTTCCGCTTATACTATTGTCATTAGAGAGGAAAAGCATGCTGTTCGGGCTCGACATCAACGAGAAGGATTTCCTCTCAAGGAATGCGGAAGACATTGCAAGGTACTTGGGGAAAGCGTACCTCACTCCATCCAGCGACGCGTGGGAAGTCGATACCGAATACCTGCATTCATACGACATAGCTGCGATATACAAAGCAAAGGAGATACTCAAGGGATTCAGTGCTGATGGTACGATAGGGATTACCGCGGCAAATATAGAGCACATATTCAATTCCCTGTACAATGGCGGCATGCAGCAGGCTATGAGGGACATGGTAAAGGGCGGAGTGCTCTACAGCAGGCGCCGGCCTTTCTCCGACCCTGATGTAGCGGCAGGCGTCGATTTCGAGGAGCTGTTCATATTCACAAGGTTTGGCATCACCGACAGGGAGCTTGGGGATGGTGTAGAGCGCAGGACAATAGAAGAGATAGAGCGCAAGCTGTTTAACGGGCATGACATAGCAGTCAGGAATCTCCACGATACATATTTCTGCGGAGGCCGCTGGCTCATCAGCGGCTACGAGATGGCGATATACATGCACAGGCTAGGTGCACATGACGCCGCCGAGGAGAAGGTTAAGAGGATCAATGAGAAATATTCCGAAGGCATGCCTGAGCAGGTAATAGAAGATCCTGCAACCGGGATAGACGAAGGCAATTACCTCGCCCTTAACGGCGGCAGGCCCATACAGAGACTCAACTGGTCATACGCATCGATGATAGATTCGGTTGTGGAACTCAACGATGTTTTTGGATGCCCAGCAGCTTCCCCAACTATCGGCAAATACAGGCGCTTCAAGCGATACAGCTAGCCGGCATAATGCGATGCATTAGGCGGTCATTCGGCTTTGTCCTTGCTGAAGAGGTCATCGAGGTCAAGGTCCGATTTGCTGCCGAAGCTCTTGATATCCCTTTTGAGGCCCGCTTCTGTGTACTCCGGGAATTCGACTCCGCTCACTACGAGCATTATCCTTACAGCATCCTTCTGCAGCTCTTCGTCTATCCTCGCCCCCCATTTCAGTAGCGCATCCTCGCTTATCCTGCTTGCGACTTCCTGGAATATGCCTTCTGCCTCGCGCAGAGTTAGGTTTGCACCGCCTACAATGTTGACCAGCGCCTTCTTGGCTGTTGAAAGATCTACATCGAGCAGCGGGCTCTTCAGCGCGTTTTCAAGGGCGACCATCGCCCTTCCAGTGCCATCAGTGGCGTTGAAACCTTCGCCTGTGCCTATCACTGCATAGCCAGAATCCTTTATAACTGTCTTTAGGTCCGCGAAGTCTATGTTGACCAGCCCTGGCTTGGTTACCATCTCCACAATGCCCTTTGTGGCATTTGCAAGAATCTCATCTGATACCCTGAACGCCATGTTGAGCGGAAGGTCTGGTGCAACTGTGAGCAGCTTGTCGTTATGTATTATTATTGTGGTATCTGCTACCTTTCTTATCTTTGCGAGGCCCTCGAGTGCGTTCCTCATCCTTGTAGTGCCCTCGCTAGAGAACGGCAGCGTTACTATTGCGACAGTGAGCGCCCCGGCCTCCTTGGCTTCATGCGCTATCGTTGCAATCGATCCGGTGCCAGTGCCTCCTCCCAATCCGCATGTCACAAACACCATGTTGGCGTCTCCGAGCATGTGCCTTATTGCATCCTTGCTTTCGAGCGCCGCTTCTTCCCCGACTTTCACATCGCTGCCTGCTCCAAGCCCGCGTGTGATCTTCTTTCCCAGGAGGAGCTTGCGCTCCGCCTTAGTCTTGACCAGGTGCGGTGCATCAGTGTTCATGGCCGTCAGTATCGCTCCATCGACCTTTATCTCGCTCAGCCTGTTTATTGTGTTGCTGCCGCTGCCTCCTGTGCCTACAACATATATCTTCGGCTTTGCGGTTTCTATAAATCTAAGTATCTCCTCATCGTCCGCGCTCAACGCATTATCAGGCACGCTTTCCATCAAATCACTACTTCAAAATACGTTCAAATATCCAGTTCAATATTGCTCACTCAATAATTTTAAGCTTTGTCAAAATATCCCCGAATACTGTACATAAAAGTATTGGAGCGCAAGGCATAATAAAACTGCATATGATAAACAGCTGTCTTAATCAATAATGCATTCGAATGCTTCGTGATTTAAATACAAGGTGTTAGCGATGGCGGATCAATCCATGAAGAATATAAAGGACAAGATGCTGAAGCAAGGCGTCAAGGACATAAGGATAAAGAAGGGCATGAAGGTGGAAGAGCTCATAGAATCCATGTCTAAGATGGGGGGCTTCTCCGGGCAGAACATGGTGAACGGCATAAGCATAGTGGACAGCATGCTTAAGGACAAGGGTTCATTCAACTTCCTCTCGTTCCCTGCGGACATAGTCGCTACGGGCCTCAGAGGCGTTCTTGCTGGGATGGTCAAGCACTTTGACGCAATAATAACTACGTGCGGCACACTGGACCACGACATAGCGCGCGCGTTCAAGGGCAAGTACAGCGTAGGGGCGTTCGAAGCCGACGATGCGCGTCTGCACCAGCTTGGCATATACAGGCTAGGCAACGTGTTCATAGAGAACAAGGAGTACGGCCTCAAGCTCGAGGATTCATTCAAAGAGATAATGGGCAAGATATACAGTGTCAAGGGGCACAAGACGGAATACAGCCCTACGGAGCTGCTGAGCGAATTCGGCAAGTACATGGCTGATGAGAATTCGATACTGCGCCAGGCGTACCTGCACAAGGTTCCAGTGTTCGTGCCTGGCATAGTAGACGGCGCATTCGGCACGCAGCTTGCAATCTTTTCGCAAGACCATGATTTCAAGATGAACCTGCTAAAGGACGAGCTTCTTCTCAGTGACATATCATTCGACCACAAGGTCACAGGCGCTCTTATGATGGGGGGAGGGATAAGCAAGCACCATGTCATATGGTGGAACCAATTCAAAGGGGGCCTTGATTACGCAGTATACATAACGACAGCGACGCAGTTTGACGGCAGTCTGTCAGGAGCAAGGCTTACTGAAGCGGTATCATGGGGCAAGATAAAGGAGAAGGCAAAGTACGTGACGATTGATGGCGACGTCACCATAATTCTTCCTGTTATGGCTGCAGCATTGGGTCTTTCGTGATAATCAGTTATCCCTTGAACTCTACGGTGTCTCCTATCTTCGGCGCGTAAGCATCGAACCCCTCGCCACGCAGCTCTTCGGCGAGCTGCTGTGTCCTATCTGCATCGCCGTGCACGCATACAACTGCGTTGGGTGAGCTTTCGCGCACGAACCTGTGGAGGTCAGAATTGCCCGCATGCGCAGAGAAGTCGTATACGCTGACTGGCGTGCTTATCCTGAGCTTCTTCTTGTCTATAGTGACTATTCCTGTATCGACGAGGTTCTTGCCGTTGGTGCCTTCGACTTGGTATCCCGTTATGAATATCTTCGAATTGTTGTTGAGCCTGGTCAGGTAGCTGAGCACAGGCCCACCGTTCAGCATCCCTGCGGTTGTGAGCACTATTGACGGGCTGTTGAACACCTCTTTCCTCGCCCTTACATCGTCTATCCAATTCGCCGCCCTGATGCCCTCAGAAAGCAGTTCAGGGTTACTTATGAAGTCCTTATGCTTTGCCACTATTTTCGTAGCCGCCCTGCACATGCCATCCACATATGTGATGTCAGCAAGGCCGTTCTTGTAGAGTATTGACAGCAGCTCCTGGCTTCTGCCAACCGCGAAGGACGGTATGAGCGCTGTGCCGCCATCGTCAAGCACGCTCCGTATCTCATCTATGAAGCGTTTTATCAGGGCATCCCTGTCTGGGTGCTCTTTTGATTCATACGTGGACTCCATTATGAGAAGGTCGCTCTTTACTATCTCTGCGCCTTTGTGGAGGGTTTGCGGGCCGAGCTTGAAGTCGCCTGTATATACTACCCTCCTGTAATCTTTTGCCTTGTTCCTTTCGAGGAGCGTTATCGCGCTGCCGCATATGTGCCCCGCATCGAACAGTTCGATGTCGTAGTTGCCGAATGCAAACCTCTTATGGTATTTCGACGGCACATACTTGTTGTTGAACGTATTGATCTGCCGCTTGTAATAACCCAGATTTGCATGCTGTTTCTTCGCCACATTTATCGCATCGTCAAGCAGCAGCGTGGCAAGCTCTAGCGTAGGTTCAGTACCAAACGCAGGCACATGCATGCTCTCGTATAGCGCTGGGGCATATCCGCTGTGGTCAAGGTGGGCATGGCTTAGCACCAGCGCGTCTATCTTCGGCATTCCGACCGGGTACTCGTTCTTGTGGTCTATCTTTATGCCGTAGTCGAACATTACCGACCTCTCATCCTTCATCAGTATGGAGGACCTTCCGACTTCCCTGGCTCCTCCAAAGAATTTAAGCTGCATGCATTTTCCTCTGTGCGTAAAAAGAGATCATGTACATGGTTGCATATGTCTCATAATAAGTTTTTTTGACAATATATATAAACATTCTTATCGATATCATTTTATGCGGTGCTTGCATGGCTGACGAACCAAATTTCATAGACCTTTTTGCATTGACAAAGATAACCCCGCAGACGGTGGTGGAGAAATTCGGCACGTCGATAAACTCGTCGTTTTTCGATGCATCAAATATACTGGGAGGCCTTAAGATAAAGGGGCTGATAGATTTTACTACTGTGTTCGGCGGCCAGAACTCGATTGCAATAACAGACCTAGGGCACAAGCTTCTCGACGAGGCAGCGACAAAAGTGAACCTTCCCCTAGATCATCTGGACATAGCTATACTCGTGCAGCTTTCAGGAGGCAAGAGGTCGCTCAACGACCTGACAAACACGTTAAACATCATGCCAAAGGACCTTTCGATGCACCTCTATAAGATGATGCAGCAGGGATTCCTTTCTGCAGAATTCAGAAACGGAGTATTGAACCTCATGCTGTCTGAAAAGGGCTTCATGCAGGCCAAGGCCGGCCTTCCAGCAGCGCAGCCGCAGCCAGCTACTCAATCAGGTGCGCAGCAGGTAGCACAAGCAGCAAATGTTCAAAACCAGGCAACTACACCCCCGCCGTCACAGCCCGTTTATGCTGTGCCTCAGCAGAATGTCCAACATGCAGCTACTCCGCCGCCACATGCTCAGGCAACTGCAATGCAGCAGCAACCTCAGGGCAATGTGGAGGAGATGGCGCAGCAGCTGCAGCAGCCCAAGAAAAGCCACAAAGGCATTATCGCTGCTGTAGCGATCATAATAGTGATCATAGTGGTGCTGCTGCTTTACGTGTTAAAGTTCATATAAGTACACATAGGGATTGAATGGCGGGATTGGTAGAATATATGGAAGCCTACAGGCTAATGAAAAAATACGGTATAAAAACAGTGCAGAGTGCGTACGTTTCGAGCGCAGCACAGGCAGTCAAGTTTGCAGCAGGCAAGCCGATAGTGCTCAAGGCGATATCAGGCAAGGCACTACACAAGACCAAGAGCGGTCTTGTAGAACTGAACCTCACAGGGGATAGCCAGATATCGGCAGCTTTCACACACTTGAAGAAGGCTGCAGAAAAGTACAAGCCGTATAAGATACTGGCGCAGCACATGGTGCCCCAAGGCATAGAAGTGATTATGGGCGGAAGGGAGGACGCGCAGTTCGGCAAACTGATACTGTTCGGCTTGGGCGGCATATATGTAGAGACATTCAAAGATGTATCAATACGGGTATGCCCGATAAGGAAGACCGATGCCCAGTCCATGCTTGACGACCTCAAGTCAAAGAGCATAATAGCGAAGGATGCTAAGAGCGCTTCGATGCTCGAAGAGCTGCTGATGAAAGTATCAAGGATGCTCATAGAGAATGACATAAAGGAGTTGGACCTGAATCCGCTTATACTGCACGACGGCACATACGATGCCGTGGACCTGAGAATCCTGAAATAGGTGATTTATTGGATAAGAAGAACGAATCTTACAAAGTGAAAAGCTTCGAGTACATGATGCACCCGAAGAGCGTTGCGATAATCGGCGCGTCAAACAACCCCGACAAGGTCGGCCACGTGATACTGCAGAACTACCTAGATGTAGGCTATTCCGGGAAGCTCTACCCGATAAATATAAATGCAAGCGGCAGCATAATGGGGCTCAAGGCGTACAAGAGCGTCCTGGATGTCAAGAGCAACATAGACCTTGCCGTAGTCGCGATACCTGCGCAGCTCGTGCCAAAGGCACTCGAAGAATGCGGCAGGGCGAAGGTAAAGACCACGATAATAGTGAGCGGCGGGTTCGCAGAGGTCGGTGAAGTCGATCTGCAGTATAAGCTCCTGGAGATAGCCAAAAGATACAAGTTCACCATACTGGGCCCCAACTGCCTCGGCGTCATGGACCCCAAGTCGCGCGTCGATACTCTGTTCCTGCCCACATATAAGATAGACAGGCCCAGGATAGGGGGAGTGAGCTTCGCGTCGCAGAGCGGCGCAGTCGGCAGCTCTGTACTCGACATGATAGCACATGAGGGATTTGGCCTCTCAAAATTCATATCCTATGGCAATGCAATCGACCTTGATGAAGTGGATATACTCGATTATCTCGCAAGGGACAAGGACACAAAGGTCATAGTGTTCTACATGGAGGGCGTGAAGCGCGGCAAGGATTTCATAGAGGTTGCAAAGCGGGCTACCAGGGAGAAACCAGTCATAGTGATAAAGGGAGGCACTACAGAGGCGGGTGCAACCGCTGCGCATTCGCACACTGCATCGCTTGCCGGCAACTATGAAGCCTATGAAGCGGTGTTTAAGCAGTTCGGCATAATCAAAGCAGAGAGCCTGGACGACCTGCTTAACTTCTCTAAGATATTCGACACGCAGCCGCTTGCCAAGGGCAACCGCGTCGCGATAATAACCAATGGAGGAGGCACCGGAGTGCTGGCAACGGACTCCCTATACAACAACAACCTGGTCCTGCCGCAGCTTTCAAAGGACTCAAGCACCAAGCTGCGCGCAGCGATGCCACCGATAGTCAACATACGCCTGCCGCTGGATATGGCTGGAGATGCGGACGACAAGAGGTTCAATGTAGCCCTAGATGTGATAGGCAACGACCCGAATGTCGATGCCATAATGGCGATAGTGCTTTTCCAGACGCCAGGAGCCGACTCGAGGGTGGCGGCAAGTATAATGCACCACAGCGCTACGATAAACAAGCCCATGGTGGTGGTCAGCCCCGGAGGCAACTATACGCAGGCACACGTGAACATGATGGAGAGCTCTGGCATACCTGTATATACGTCGCCCGAGAGTGCTGCAAGGGCGCTCGATGCGCTGGTCAAATATTCTAAATATAAACTTGCGAAGGGTAGATGAAATGGTAAAGATAGGGGGCAGGACTAGGCGCGTAATCGCCAGGGATAGGAAGGTATTTCTTACAACCACAAGGGAGGTTTATCCGTTCGTTGCTGATCACGGAAACGGGGATTTCGTTTACGACCTAGAAGGCAACAAGTTCCTTGATTTCTCTAGCTTCATATCTGTGTACAACCTGGGCGTGAACGGCACTCCCGGGATCAGGAAGGCTGTAATAGAGCAGGCAGGCAAGCTCATGCATTCAGCTTTCACAGATTATTACGCCGAGCTGCCTGTAGAGTTCGCCGAAAACCTTCTGAAGCTAATGCCTTCGGGCTTCGGGAAGATGTTCCTCTCCAATTCAGGGACCGAGGCTAATGAAGCTGCAATAAAATTCTCAAAGCTCTTCACGAACAGGCAGTACTTGATGGCTTTCTATAATTCCTTCCACGGGAGGAGCACGGGATCCCTTGCACTGACCGCGTCGAAGACCGTGCAGCGCGAGCACTTCGGCCCGTTTTCCGATACCGTTCATGTGCCATACGCCTACTGCTACCGTTGCCCGCTGAAGCAGACATACCCCGATTGCGGATTTGCATGCATAGATTACATAAAGAAATATCCCCTGAGCAAAGAGGTATCCGGGAGGGAAATCGCCGCATTTGTCTTTGAGCCGATACAGGGCGAAGGAGGGTATGTGGTGCCGCCCATGGACTACTTCAAGGAGATAAAGAAGCTTGCTGATGATTATGGCATGCTGCTCATAGACGACGAGGTGCAGGCCGGCTATATGCGCACCGGCAAGTTCCTCGCGCTTGACAACTTCGGCATAAAAGCCGACATATACACGATGGCAAAGGCGGTTGGAGGAGGCCTGCCGCTGGGCGTTACGGTTGCGAGCACATCGCTTGGCGACATACCGTCTGGCAGCCACGCCACGACATTCGGCGGCAACCTGGTGTCAATAGCTGCGGCTAACGCTTCTATAAAGTACATACTCAGCAACAAGCAGAAGCTCAGCAGGGAAGTGGTGCAGAAGGGTGCGCTCATGATGAAGAGGCTCATACAGATGAAGGAGGATTACGAGATGGTCGGCGACGTCAGGGGCATAGGGCTGATGATTGGCGTGGAGCTCGTAAAGGACAAGAAGTCAAAGGTGCCTGCAGTGAAAGAGCGCGAAGGCATACTTAACGACCTGTTCCAGAGCGGAATGCTAGTTCTCCCCGCAGGTGAATCATCGATACGCCTTATACCTCCATTGACGATAAGCTACGAGAACCTGGAAAAAGGAATGGACCTGTTCGAAAGCGCGATTGCGAAAGCATCAAAGCGTAACGGCAGGTCGCGCTGAATGCGCCAGCAACATGCCAACTAGGCATTGATGCTCTGCCTCTTCATCAGCGACCTTAGTATCAGGGACGTGTGGCCGGCCTCAGTCAGCCTCCTGTACGAATACGCAATCCAATCCGGGCCGAAAGGCACGTAGATATTCATGTCTTCGCCTGACTCGGCCAATTCCACAGCTTTCCTGTTCATTATGCCTTTCAGCATGCCAAGCATTGCACGCTTCTTGCTTCTTTTCTCAAGGCGCATCGCTTTGCTTACCATGTCAATGTCATGTGTTGCAATCATGAAAGCGCTTGCATGCCTAAAAAGGTAGTCCATCATGCCGCTATACTGCTTTGTGACCTCGGCACGCGACTGGAACGCTATATCTCGCGGTTCTGTGTATGCGCCTTTAACCAACCTTATGGTGCCCCCGTCTCCGACGATCTGCTTCTCATCATCCATGCTCCTCCTGAGGTATGATTGTATGCATATGCCAGTATTGCCATATTTGATGGAGCGCCTGTAGAGCTCTATTGTGCTGTCTACGGTATCATGCTCCTCCATATCCAGCCATACGAATATGCCATTATTCCTGGCAGCCCTGACGATTCCTAAGTAGTTGCGTTCCAATTCCTTCTCGCTCACGAGCAGGCCTAGCTGCGACGGCTTCACAGAAAGCGCAGCGTTTAGCTTCATTTTCGAGATATTGCTGATAAGGTACATATAGTTGGATATGGTGCTGTTTATCTTTGCCTTGGACCTGTAGGCTTCGCCCAAATTGTTCAGGAGAACCCTTATGCCTCTGCTGTTGAAAGACTTTGCATCTTTGAGCGCATCGTCAGCGCGTGTGCCCGCAATCCATCTGCCTGCCACAAGTCTTGCCGCAGCCCCGCTCAGCATTCTGTTCAATCTCTCACAATGTGGTATCGGAGACAAGGAATAATACCTTTTCTAAAAAGCGCCAGATGCCGAAAAGCGCATGAGAGAGAATAGGCAGGTAGAACACTATAAGATACGTCAGGGGCAGCGATACCAGGAAGGCAAGTGCGACCTGCCTGATCGTATGGTGTTTGAGCATTATCCTGGAGTATCCCACAAAAGCAGCGGCTATGAGCGTAACCGCAAAAGGCACAGCGCCCAGCACGTACAGTATTGCAATGCTAGGCCCGCTTATGTTCCACACATGTATACTGACCTTATCGAAAAAAGTATTAATCAGGAAAGCCGCTATGGCATTGACGAAGTACGCGAGCATTAGCGTGCTTATTATATACGGGGCGCCAAGCGCTCTGAGAGCTAGAAACCCTATCAGGAACGAGGCTATGCTTACATAGAATATTGAATCCCTCTTCCTCCTCTGCGTGACAAATATGTCTGCCCCTGCCTTCCTTATGTACGCAGCACTGTATGCAATCTCTACAACTGCAGCGAAGAGTATTGACACGGCGAGTTCAGCGATTGTCATGCCCTTTACGTATGCAAAAAGGGCAAGGAAGAAGTAGAGCGGAGATACTTGCGGCACCATTATTAGCGATACAAAACTATAGACTTTTGTGAAAGTTTTCATCGCTATGTTCTGCCCCTCACTTATTGTCTTGTTCAGCAATGAGCGCATTCACGTGGTAGAGCAGCTCAGTGACGAAGGCTTTTGCCCTTTCGCCATTTTCCTTTGTGCATTTCGGCCAGTTAAACATTACTGCATTTCCGGGATTATTTGGCGGTTCAAACAATAGGGTATAACGGTCGTCGACTATCTGCTTGAAAGTAATTCCTGCATATGCATCGGAGAATTCTTCCGGGGCAATGCCAAATGCCCGCATAAACCTGCTTTTATTAAGGAACCCGACGAACTCCAGCGCTACACTTTCGTCTTTGGCAATACTCTCCAAGTCCTCTGAGAGCCTCCTTAGTATCTGTATCCTTTTATCACCTGTGGGAGTAGTGCTCCGCAACAGCGGTGCAAGCTTCTTCTGCATCTTTATGCAATCAAAGGCTGCGGAAATATCTGCTTCTGACTTTTCAGCTTTCTGCTCAATCTCCATGTTATACACCTATGCATCATTACCTATTCATACTGCCCTCTTTTTCAAAGACAGATTGAGGGCAGTAAGCGTTTTGGTAAGTATCTCCTTATACGTGTCTATATAGCCTGTTGTGAGACTTAGCTCCTGCTCGAGCCTGTCCAGCTCTATCAGCGAGATATTCAATAGAACATTGCGCGTGTCAAGCTCCTTCTCATCCCTCCTGCCTATCCTAATAATATCCGGGCAATCATTCACGCTTTTCAGGGCGTCAATTGCTGCCCTCTGGAGGCCCATTTGCTCATCGTACTGCTTGTCTGGCTTTAGCCCGGAGATGGCATCTAAGTATTTTCGCGCCTTGTCCTTATACTGCTCACCGGATATGGGCCCAGAATAGGTATATACAATATTCAGTGTTGCGGACAGCTCTTTGTACAAAGCGAATAGCTCATAATAGTTCCTCGATATATAGGACAGCTCATTGTTGACCCTATCAACCAGCAGCTCTTTATCCTTGGGCATGTCCTTAAAGAGCACCTCAAATCTGATCCCCGTCCTAGACAGTACGGCCTTTATTTCTCCAGGCTTGTCGCCAGCCTTGAAGCGCCGCGTATATTCGTCAAGAAGCATATCGCGGAACATGTTGAGTGCCGAATCTATTGCTACTACTTCGATTGGGTCATGGCTTTTCGTGGTGCCAATCCCATTGGATTTACGTTCAGATTTTGCCATAATAGTCATCTATGGGCCGAAAAAGCACATATATACCTATATTTCCAAATATTTATAGGTGAGCGATACGGTTCATGTCACATGTGGATCCATCGGATGCGGCCCAGGGCGATGATAATGGCTGAAATAGAGGTAAAAAACATAGTGAAGCGCTTCGGCAAGGTAACCGCACTGTACAAGGTCAGCATGAAAGCAGGCAGGGGCATAAACATGGTTCTGGGCCCGAACGGCGCCGGCAAAAGCACGCTTCTCAGATGCATAGCCGGCTTGTACAAGCCAGATGAAGGCAGCATAAGCGTTCTTGGCAGCAACCCCTATTATGATGATGCGGTAAGGAAGGGCGTATCGCTAATATCCGACAACTATGGCCTCTACGATTACCTGAGCGTTCTCGACAACCTCAAATTCTTCGGCAGGCTGTATGGCCTCAGTGACAGCGAGATAGGCTCTCACGCCGCGCGGCTGCTGAAGGAGTTCGACGCATATGAATATGCAGGCAGGAAGGTTTACACGCTCAGCCGCGGAACAAAGCAGAAGGTTGCAATATGCAGGGCTATGCTCAGCAGTCCAGAAGTGATGCTTCTTGACGAACCCACTGCATTCCTCGATGCCGCTTCTGCAGAAGAGCTGCGCGGCATGCTGCGCAGGATGGCAAGCACCACTGCAATAATATACGTGACGCAGAAGATAGACGAGATAGAGCGGATGCAGGGCAGCATAACCGTCCTTAGGAAAGGCAGGATAGCCGGCAGCACGAGCCTGGAAAACATATACAAGAGCGTGTTCCCCGGGATGACAGTCAGGGTCAAGTTCGCGAAGCCCGTAAGCCAAGAACTGCTGTCAGGGATGAAGGGCATAAGGGTCGATTCCGCCAACGCGCAGAGCATAAGCATGAAGGTAAAAAGCTACAAGGACATAAATTCTACACTCAAGCTTCTAATAGACAGGGGCGCAGCCATAATAAGTGTTTCATACGAGGAGCCCACTGTAGAGGATTTCATGAATGGTGGTCGCATTGGATAGCAGAAACGTGTTTGCAGTAGCAGCCAAGGACATAAAGGAAACATTCAGCAGCATATCAATATACGGCCCAATGATGGGCATACCTCTGTTCTTCTCCATAGTGCTCCCGATACTGACAATATACGTTACCATGTATGCTGCCCCCTCCATAGCGGTCAAGCTTGCACTGCTCCCTGTAGCCAACCTGCCCGCAAACACCCTTAACAAGGTCTCATTCATGAGCTTCTTCTCCCTAAATGTCCTGGGGCCGATATTCCTCACGATACCTATACTTACCGCAACGGTGATAGCAGCAGACAGCTTTTCAGGCGAGAAGGAGAGAAAGACATCAGAAGCCCTCCTTTCCACACCAATAAGCAAGTCCGAGCTGCTGACCGGGAAAATACTCGCGTCTCTGATACCTACTATACTTCTTACGGTGGGAGTGTTCGCGATATACGGCTCCATAATAGACATACTGTCGCACGGCTCGTTCGGCGTATACATACTGCCAAATGCTGAGTGGCTTCTCATGCTGGCATCATCGCCGTTCTTCGCCGCTGCGGCAATAGGCGTGGTAGTAATAATATCTGCGCATGTGCGCGGCGTGAAGGAGGCACAGCAGATAAGCTCGCTGCTTGTGCTCCCGGTAATACTGCTGCCATTCGCAGCAATAACGGGCTTCGCTGACATAAACGTATCTTTCTTCAAGTACTTGATACTTGCTCTGGTGCTGATAGACATAGCTGTGATAGCGCTCAGCATAAAGAGCTTCAGGAAGGAAGCCATATTATGATTAGATTGCATATATGATGGTGAGATAATGAGATTCATGGCATGGCATGTGGACTATTTTAAGGCAGTACCAAAGGATGAGGGGAGGTCGCCTCTTCTTGAGAAAGGCTCGCCGCTCGATGTGGGCGAATCGCTTCTTGTGTTCATAAGCTTTGAGAAGGGCGACATGGCGAAGCGCGTCGACATAATAGACAAGGCCGTGCTAGAGCTTTCAAACATAACGGCGCAGATAAAGGTATCTACCATAGTGCTGAATCCGTTTGCTCATCTCTTCGGCGAGCTTGCCAGCCCAAGCGATGCAAGCATGCTGCTAAACGACCTGTATGGCAAGCTGAAGGACAGGGGATATACTGTACACAAGCTGGCCTTCGGAATGTTCTACGAGATAGAGCTGAAGGCCAAAGGGCATAAGCTTGCCAGGATCTCCAGGTCCATAACCTGAAAGACTGCCAAAGCCTATTTTGTGAGCACTTTGCAACCGTCCTTCTCTACGAGCATGGATACCTCGGCCTGCGACACCAGCCCCTTGCTCACCTCTATCAATGTCGGGTAAGGCTCCAGCGCGCCGCTCCTGACCAGCTCCTGTATCGCCGCATATAGGCCAAACTTTGAGGGTATTATATTGGACAGCCATCTCGCGGCGAACGGCTCTGACGGATATTTGCTGGATATTTCAGCAAGCACCTGCCTTGCCCCCTGCGACCTCACTCCAGTCTCACCGTTGAAAGAGTATATCTCGCAAGTATCTCCTTCTGTTATCATTCCCTTGCCCGTGGTGGCGAACGGCTCTATAGCTATCACCTTGCCCTCCTCGAGCTCGTCATCGCTGCCGTTATCATAGTTTGGTATGAAAAGGTCGGCATGCAGGTCGTGCCTCCCCACTCCGTGTCCACCCAAGTTCATTACTGGGCTGAAGCCCATGGACTTTATGGTCCTCTCTATCTCCTTCCCTATGTCCCTAACTTTCACCCCAGCCTTTACCATGCTCACCGCATTTTCCAGGGCGCTCTTTGAAGCCTCTACAAGGTCCTGGTTCTCCCCAGAGAAATCTACTGTGAGGGCGCAATCGCCCAAAAGGCCGTCTCTGGCAGCGCCGAAGTCTATCTTCATTATATCCTTCTCGCCTATGGTCCTATCGTCCATGAGCGACGGCGTGTAGTGCGCAGCCTCGACGTTAACCGAAAGGTTTATCGGGAAAGCTATATCGACGCCGCTGTCCCTGATGAACTTCTCCACTCCATCGGCAAGCTCTATAAGCTTCATTCCGGGCTTGGCCATTTCCTTTGCCTTGTTTATCGCCTTGAAAGAGAGCGCTCCAACCTCCTCTATGGTCTTGATATCTTCATCGTTCAGCCTTTCTTCTTCTTTTCCTTCCATTCTATCCCTTTTGATCTTTATTTCCCACGGCATTGCTGCATCACAGTTTCTTCTGCTTGCCAAGGTTCTTCAGTTCATCCTCGTTGTAGTTAAGCTCCTTAAGTATCTTCATCACTGCGGGCATCACCTGGCTATTGATGTAATAGTCAGCATCGTAATCCTTGGCCATCTCCTCCAGCTCCGCCTTGTCCGATACGGAGCTCCCATGCGAGGTTATCACGTAGCTTATCACAGCATGCTCGACCTCGTCCTTGCTCTTCACTCCTGCTTCTACGGCCTTCTTGGCAGCCGAAAGCTCCGGCGATTTCGAGTCGTACTTGTCTATGCCTTTCCTGAGCTGCGTGCTTATCGCGAGCTCGCTCAGCGGCACTGTGCCTGACCTCAGGCGCTGCACAACATCCTTCACTATATTGGCGGCTTTCTCGGCGCTGCCCTCCTTGAGTATCGTTTCGAGCACATTCCTCTGCGTGTCCCTGGCTATCTTAGACCAGTCCCTCCTCACAAGCTCGAATCCCCGTATCTTTATCCTGCCTGATGTGCTCAGCATCGCGTATTTCTTCTTTGCTCCTGCTGTATCCTTTTCATGTTTCTTGCCTACGAACACAGCCCTGACGAAAAAGTCCTCAAGCTCCAGCTCCATCGCCCCCGGGAGCGAGGCATTGAACGCCTTCATGAAAGCCAATGCCTCCTCA
>JAJZZN010000018.1 GCA_021797575.1 Microcaldota archaeon | reverse complement strand
TGCCCTTTTCCGCAAAGAATCATCCTATCAATTCATACGTATGTTAGCCAGCCTTTGAATTCATCGTCCTTTCCATGCACTATGCTGCTGTACCTGTCAGCCAGCGTCTTGGTTATCGGACCAATGCCCTTGCTCACATCTATTCCGTCAACGTTCACTATTGGCGTTATCTCCGCTGCAGTGCCCGCGAAGAACAGTTCGTCAGCGGTGTAGAGCTCCTCGCGTTTTACCAGCCTCTCCTCGGTGGTAAAGCCCATGCTAGAAGCCACCTCAAGCAGCGAGCACCTCGTTATGCCCAGCAATATATCCGACTCCTTGCTCGGCGTAACTAGTGTGTTGTCCTTGACCATGAATATGTTTTCGCCCGGCCCCTCTGCCACGAATCCCTCCCTGGATACAAGTATTGCCTCGTCGAAGCCCGATGCCTTGGCGTCGTTGCCCGCGATTATCGAATTCAGGTAGTTGCCGCTCGCCTTGGCCTGGACTGGCAGTATGCTTGAGCTTATCCTATGCCATGACGACACCTTGCACCTTATGCCTTTGTCCTTGCCCGTGCCGAAGTAGGATCCAAATGGCACTGCAGCCACGTATACGCTTACTCTCTTGCCTGAAGGGTTCACGCCTATGTTATCGTCGTTACAGAAGGCGAACGGCCTTATGTAGCTGGACCTGAGACCGTTCGCTTTGACAACCTTTTTTATCGCATCCTCCATAGTGCTGCTGCCATAAGGGCTCTTTATCGAATATATCTTCATGCTGTTCATGAAGCGCTTGACGTGGTCATGCAGCCTGAATATTGCTGCACCTCTGTCAGTCTCGTAGCTCCTTATGCCCTCGAATATGCCGCTGCCGTATTGCAGCGAGTGCGTCAATATCGGCACGACGGCTTTGCTGTAATCAATAACCCTGCCGTCAAGCCAGACCTTTAGCTTACTCCTGTCGCCGGTCTTTTTAGCCATGATACCACACGCTATACTATGAAATAAATAAATATAAACTGATTGATAAATAGATAAAGTGCATTTGCATGGGAGCAAGCAATATTCCTGCAAGCGTAAGCGTGCGCAGCGTGCCCAAACTGAAGGCAGCAATGGACAGGCTCGGAATGACCAGTTTCCAGAAAGCTGTGCTGCTAGAAGTCAGGCGCATACCTAAAGGCAATACTGCCACATACAAGCAGATAGCGGAACGCATAGGCCATCCAAAGGCATACAGGGCCGTAGGTACAGTGCTGCGCAAGAATCCTTTCGCTCCATATGTCCCGTGCCACCGCGTGATAAGGTGCGACGGATCTATCGGCAGCTACTCAGCCCGGGGAGGAAGCAAGGCCAAGCTCAGGCTTCTGAAGTCCGAGGGCGCGCGCTGATGCCGCTTCCCCTCTTTAGCTCCCTGTACAGGCCCATCTCAATATCAAACCTCGAATAGGCCTCCTTGTAGCACGCTATCAGATCCAGCCTGTCATTGCCTAGCATGCCTAACGCCGAACCCAGGTCGCCAGCATCTTCGCCTGCGGACTGGGCCGACATCAATGCACCGATCTTCCCCGCCAATCCTTTGCTGCTGCCCGGTTCAGTCGCATAATCCACTGCATCGGAAAGCAGCCGTGCTGCTTCGTTTACCAATAACTCTTTGAGCATGGGCTGCAACTCTCCATAGCGCTTTTCATTAAGCATCATTAAAGACTCCTTCCTGAAATCGCAGTCGTATCTTATTGCATCATATATGGTCCTTATAACAGCTGCCCTTGCCTTTTCTTCGGCGCTAGCCGATTTCAGCCCTATCCTATCCGAGAATGTCATCGAAAAATTCATTCAATCACCAATAGGGACCGGCATATGCCGGCCCCCCACCCGAGGCACCCTATATTCCTCCCCCACTCCTTTCGAATCCGCGCACGTTCCTAACAACCCCTTCGCTTATCAATCTGCCTTCGGTGCGCATCAGCGGCTCGCTGAAGCTTGCTGCAATCTTATTCCTGAATGGCTCAAGCCTGCCCAGCTCCTCAAGCCCCAACGGAGTAAGCATCAGCGGCTTGCCTACGCTATCCTTGCTCGCGAAGTCCAGAAGCCCCTTCTCCTTGAGCCTGTTCAGGTTGTACCAGATCGAGCTCTTCGAGAAGCCATACTCACTTCCCAGGTACTCTACGAAAGCTGAGGCGCTGTCTATCTCATCCCTGCCTATCTCAAGCAGTATCAGCTGCTCGCGCTGGATAAGCCTGGACCTTTCAGCACTTACACTATAATATACCATCCTCGCCACATAAACCACCTAATTTTTTTAAAGGACGTGATTTACGCGACAGGATGGCAGTATGGTGTTATTATATTTGACTTCTTTATGGCCATGCTGCCGCTAAACCTGTTAGAATAAGAATTCCACAGCAGCATTTTCATTTGCATTTCCGCACCATACCCTGTCTATGCTTTTAGCATCATTTTACAAAAGCTCTATGAAAAGACTGATATTTAAACCTTTTGTGCTAAAGACCCACATACAATGCATGATTCGGCGCATCGGCGCTACTCGCTCTTGTTCTCAAAAGAATCCAAAAGCTCCATCACGAGCATCTTCGCCTTCGGCGCATCGGGTATGGGCACGCGCTGCATGCTTACCTCTACTACTCCCTTGTCCTCATACGATCTGACAACCACCCCAACGCCCCTGTCCATCAGTTCGGTGACATGATAGTAGAAATGGCTGAAAATATGCCTCCTGATGTCGTCCTCCAATTCGCGCGTGTCCCTGTTCCCTGCCGATATCCTTCCATATAATGTGTGGCGCGAAACGTAGTTGATCTCGGCATAGCGCAGCAAACCGTTGAGTGGAATGTCATGGTTGTAGTATATTGACACGGCTACGGGCCTTGCGGCATCGACCAGCTTAAGAAAATGCAATATTGCAGGATCCTCTCCATATTCATCCAATACTGTGAGCGATCCCCTGCCTTGCACGCCCTGCCCTGCCCGTTCTGCTTGGAAGAAGCGTGTCCTGCCATACGGGCTGCGCCCAGATATGCACTTCAGCGATATGCTCTCGCTCACACCGAGGTTGAATGCACGGACGAACTCATTGAAGGCAGATCTTGTGCTCGCCAACGAAGGGAATTCGCTGCCGAATATGTGCTTCTCCACATCCATCTCTTCATTCTTTATCATCCTGCCCATCATTACATCATTCATCTTGGCTACAGAAAGCAATTTGCCGAAGAGCCTTACCCTCTCCTCCACATATTCCACGAAAAGGTCAAGGTCTGAGGCAAAGCGCCTGTAAAGTTTTGGCATTTCTATCAAAATAGAATTCGACAAAGTCTTCGCATCGCTGCTGCCAGAGGCCCTGCGCGGAATATACTTTATTCCTTCGAACCTTGTCGAGCTGCTGTTCTCCAGTCTGCGCATCTGCTTCTCTAGGTCAAGTATCTCAGCGCGTGCGTAAGCAATCTTGCCGCTGAATTCCGAAACAGTATTAATCGCTTCATTGCGCACATCTGCGCTGCAGTCATCGAAATATTTGGAGAAAGAGGATACAACAATGGCAATTTCGCCGACTCTGTTGGCTAGCGAATGCATGTCCGATATATACTGCTTGCTGTACAAGAGCGTAGTCATACCAAAGACCAGTTTATATAAAGTCATAAGATATTTATATATAGCGAAGCAGAGTAGCTTATGTAAAGCGTAGATGCGTGATTGCATGGCGAAGAGCGTAGATTTGGACGAGAGCAGGATTGCAGACTTTATTGATGTGCTGAGGCTGGCGCAGGCGCGCGGTTCAAAGTCAAGCGGCTTGTCCATAACGGTGCATGCAGATGTATTGCGCAGGGTCCTGGAGAACGAATCGCGCAATTCATGCTTCCATGCGCACACGATCGAAGGCACTGTCTGGATAAAATACGACCAGGTGCTGCCTAGCGGCACGATGATTAGGCTGTTCAGGGTCGAGGACAAAGACGATGGCCGCGTCCAGATAACAGAAGACGCAATGTCGCATGATGCCAATCTTATAAGAAGGATGGAAAGATGATGGGCTAAGGCGCATTGTCAAGCGTTCATATGCATGCGATGTCCTTGAACGAGTGCAGCTGCCTTCCCACTTCATCATCCGAATTGAACACCACCACCTCGATCTTGTTCCTTTCTGCCGATCCGAGAAGCTTCTGCACGCTCGACTCGCTCAGGGCGCTGTCATTTACCAGCACGGCCTTGGCATCATAGCCAGATACCGCATTGCTTACGTTTTCAATTCCATACTTGGAGCTGCCCGAAGCCAGCCCCCTGAGGAATTCCTCCATAAGCATGAATTCTTTTCTTATCGCTTCACCATGGAGCACCTTTGCTACGTCCTCGCTCTTTATGAGCTCATAAACGCCTGAGCGCTCCACGTTGCTTATATTGAAATAGAGCAGCTTCTTGCTCACTTTCTTCGTGAATCCCGTATCGTCCATGTACTTCTTGAAATCGTCCTTGGTGAATCCCGGCCCCGCTATGATTATCGTATCGACCTCCATGTTGGTTATCATGCCCTCGACGCTTTCGAAGTACTTCTTCAGCGCCTCCTGGAAGTCCTTGTTGGACAGCCTCTTGCTCAGGCCGCTGTATATCTCGTTGCCGAACTCTATGCCGTATCCCAGTATGTAGGCGAAAAGGGCCTTCTCATCGTCCATCGCAATTATGCCTAGCTTAGGCCTCTTTGTAGCTTCGACCGCGTTTCTTACCACATCGATCAGGTAGCCGTGCCATTGCGCTTTCGTTATCTCTATTACGTCTCCCTGCGTTATGTTCAGAGTGTGGTGGCTGTTCAGCCTTATGTACTCTATAGGCCTTCCTTCGACTATCGTGCCAATGAATCTGACGGTCTGTGAAGCCTTGTCGAACTCTACCTTTTCCACCCTTATCCTTATGGTTACCTCCTTGAGCTCTCCCTTGGATCCCTCCATCGGCTTGAACCTCCGCAGGCTCTTCGACTTTACCAGGTCCTGCGGGAAGACGATGCGCTGGACAGCCCAGAGGTCGTCTAGCGTGTCGAGCCTCACTATGAGGGTGTTCTCGCTCTCCCTGAATTTTACTATCTTCAATAAACTACCTTTTTATTACTTATCTAGCAAGAATTATAAAAGAATGCGGATTCCATGCTCTTCAGCATAATCTCTTCATTGATGCAGCTCGTATCGGGCTCTACATCGATAATAGAGCAGTTCATACATGCCTACGGCTACATGGCGCTGTTCATAGCGATGGCGCTGGAGAGCTCATCGATACCCGTGCCAAGCGAGGTTGTTATGCCTCTTGCAGGCGCACTGTCGCATGCAGGCTTCTTCAACTTCTGGTTCGCATTCCTCGCCGCGCTTGCAGGCAGCATACTCGGCCTTGCCGTCGACTACTACATAGGCTACTACATAGGCAAGGACATAGTGTACAAGCACCTGCACAGGTTCCGCATAAGCAAGGAGAAGCTGGATTCATTCGACAAGTGGTTCGAGAGGAACGGCGTAGCAGCTGTGTTCATAACGAGGCTAATACCAGTTCTGAGGACGCTAATGAGCTTCCCTGCTGGTTTCACAAGGATGGACAAGAAGCAGTTCTTCGCATACTCGATAGCTGGCGCATTCATATGGAACCTTGTCCTAATGCTCTTCGGGTTCTACGTATCAACATATGCGAACAATGCAGTAATTCTCATGTCCGCATTGGGCGTATTCGCGCTGCTCCTCTATGTGGTGTACAGGGAGGCACTGAAGCGCATGCACTGATGGCATGTGGCAAAATATCCGGCAGTCAAAAACGCACGATACTAACTATAAATAAAAGGGCAGCGCAGATGTGGAAGACCTGTGACCGCAATCCAAAGCCTAAATATCAAAGGTAAAATCAGAAAGTATTATAAATCTGAGGCGTCCCTATATAAAATGATATGTAGTAACGCGGAAAGCTAATTCTACGTATTGAGTACGGATTCGATGAACGAAGAAGGAGATAATGAAGGACAAGGAATGAATGAAGAGAGGCGTGAACGCCGCGGAGAAAGGTCTGGCATGAGAATGAACCCAGATTACTTCTCACCAAAGCCTGTGAAGGTTGGCGACGAGGTAACGCTGAAAATAGAGGAAGTAGCCGAGAAGGGAGACGGAATAGCAAGGAAGGACCGTTTCGTGATCTTCGTTAAGGGCGCAAAGAAGGGAGACGAGGTTAAGGTAAAGATCGTCGAGGTAAAGCCGAGGTTCGCAATAGGAGAGATAATACAGTAAGCGGCGAGTTTACCTTAGGGAAAGGCGCATACTCTTTATTTTTTATTTTTATATTCACTACTTATCTGGGGAAACTATAGGCCCCATAAAAAATGCTCAGGGTTTTCCATGTCTATGTATACCAAAAGCACGGAGGAATGGATGGCGTATTGGAAAGAGAGTGCGCTGTTCGTGTTCAAGGAGGATGACGAGGCCAGGCCGCTGTGCGTCATAGATACACCTCCGCCTTTCACAAGCGGAGAGCTCCACATGGGCCAGGCGTACTGGGTATCTTATGTCGATTCGATGGCAAGGTACATGAGGATGTCGGGCTACAATGTGCTCTATCCAGTGGGCTGGGACACGCAAGGATTCCCGACAGAGATGCAGGTCGAGAAGAAATACGGCAAAGGCCTCGGCCGCGAAGAATTCTACAGCAAATGTGTCGATATAGCCACGGCAAACATGCAGGCGATGAGGAAGCAGATGCTCTCGATGGGCGCGAGCTTCGACGACAACCATGAATACGTGACCATGTCGCCTGAATACAGGAGGAAGGTGCAGTTATCGTTGCTTAAGATGCACGAGAAGGGATTCGTATACAGGAGCAACCATCCGGTAGAGTGGTGCCCGCACTGCAACACATCGATAGCCAGGGAGGAGATAAACGACCTGGAGAGGGAATCGTATCTCAACTATATAAACTTCAAGATGGGAGATGCAAGCATAGAGATAGCAACTACAAGGCCCGAGCTGATGCATGCATGCGTCGCAATAGCAGTAAATCCAAATGACAGCAGGTACAAGCACATGATAGGCAAGAAGGCGGAGGTGCCAATATTCGGCAACAAGGTAAGCGTAATAGCGGATGACCTTGTCGAAAAGGATTTCGGCACAGGCGCAGAGATGGTGTGCACGTACGGCGACAAGAACGATGTGATGATGTTCTACAAGCACAAGCTTGCATTCATAGACGCACTGGACGAGAGGGGCATGCTGAAGAACGCAGGCAAGTTCACAGGCATGCCATCTAAGGATGCAGGCGAGGCGATAATAAAGGAGCTGGACGGAATGGGCCTTCTTGTCAAGCGCGAAAAGACCGTACAGACTGTGAAGACGCACGACCGCTGCGGGACGCCGATAGAGCTCATATCATCAGTGCAGTGGTTCATAAAGACTAAGGAATATGCGGACAGGATAAAAGAATCATCAGACAGTATAACATGGATACCAGAATACGCAAAGCAGAGGCTCATAGACTGGGCTAACTACATAGAATGGGACTGGAGCATATCAAGGAACAGGGTCTTCGGCACTCCTCTGCCTTTCTGGTACTGCAACTCCTGCGGCACAATAATACCTCCGAAAGAGGAGGACCTGCCAGTCAACCCGGCGATAGAGCCATCAAAGGTTTCAAAATGCCCGAAGTGCGGAAGCACGGACATAGTGGGAGAGAAGAACACGTGCGACGTGTGGGTGGATTCGTCAATAACTCCACTGGTTGTGGCAGGATGGCCCGACAACAAGAAGCTCTTCGAGAAGGCTTACCCGGCAACGTTCCGGATACAGGGGACAGACATAGTGAGGACGTGGGCGTTCTACACGATATTCAGGAACTGGGCGCTTATGGACTCGAAGCCGTTCGAGAGGATACTCGTGCACGGCATGATACTCGGCACTGACGGAAAGGAGATGCATAAAAGCCTGGGCAACGGCGTAGGCCCAAAGGAGCTGATTGACAAGTACGGCATAGATGCGGTGAGGCTTTGGGTCGCATTGAGCGGCAGCGCTGGCAAGGACAAAGTGTTCAGGTACGAGGACCTCGACTACACAAAGTCGTTCGTCAACAAGCTCTACAATTCTGCGCTTTTCGTGAAGACCGCTCTCGCCGAGGACGGAGCGCCGCGCGACCTTTCAAACGCCGAGAAGCACATGGGCGTGTTCGATGTGTGGATAACAAACAGGCTAAACGCAACCATAAAGGAGGTCAGGGCAGCGTACGATTCAATGGACCTGTACACAGCGATGTCGAAGCTCATAAATTTCTACTGGCACGAGTTCTGCGATTACTACCTGGAAGACGTAAAGTACAGGATATACGACAAGACAGGCAAGATGAAGCAGAGCGCCTCCACTGCCGCATTCACGCTGAAGTACGTTCTCGAGAATTCTCTCAAGATGCTCGCGCCGGTGATGCCTTTCATATCGGAAGAAGTATTCCGCCTGCTCGACAACAGTACAAGCATATTCGCGCAGAGCATGCCCGAATACAAGGAGAGGGCCGGCAAGGCCGACTACGTGATAAACGGCGTCATATTCGCGAACAACATCGTAGACATAGATTACGAGGATGCAGGCGCATTCCTGAACATCATAATCTCGGACGTGAGGAAGGCGAAATCTGGCATGAAGCTATCGCTCAACAAGGAAATATCAGCTATAAATATAAATGTTCCTGAAGCATATTATAGCGTTGTTGCCGCTTCGGAGGCGGAGCTCAAGGGCATCTGCAACGCTAAGGCGCTAAAGCTTTCGAAGTCGAATGACTACAGCACAACGATAGAGGCATGATTTTTATAGTTTGCCATGAAACATATTGAGTGGCGCTTCTGCCCGAAAACGGATTACGCTTGTATAACACTGAAAAAGGTAAATTGAATGGCTAGGATGCATACTAGAAAGCACGGCAAGTCCAAATCGAGGAAGCCGGTGCTCGACGAGAAGGACTTTGGCAAGGGCTCCGGAGAGCTGCCGAAGGAGAAGATAGAGGAGCTTATAATAGAATACGCCAAGCAGGGCACTGGCCCGGCGCAGATAGGCGAGCGCCTGAAGAGGGAGCACGGCGTCAAGTACATACGCCAGGCCACAGGCAAGCGCCTCGGCAAGATACTCGAGGAGAAAGGCTTCAAGAACGATATACCGCCAGACATGATGGACCTGATGAAGAGGGCTGTGCGCATGAGGAAGCACATAGACAAGAACAAGCGCGACGTGCACAGCACCATAAGGCTCAAGCGCACCGAATCAAAGATATGGAGATTAACCAGCTACTACATAAGGAAAGGCGCACTTCCGGCAAAGTGGAGGTACGACCCTGCTACTGCAGAGCTTCTTATAAAGGGCAAGGCGTGATTGAATGGCTACACAGAAAGGATCGGACAAATGGAAGCTCAAGAAATGGTTCTCGGCATATGCGCCGAAGCCCTTCAACGACGTGCTAATAGCGGAATTGCCTGCGAACGACGAGAAGGCGATAGTAGGCAGGAACATACGCGTGGGCCTTGACAAGCTGACGCAGAACCCGCAGAACTCTTTTGCCAACGTGTTCTTCAGGATAACGGGTGCGAACGGCGACAGGGCGCAGCTCAAGCTCATAAGGATAGAGCTGCTTTTCAGCTATGTGCGCTCCCTGGCAAGGAGGTACAGGAGCCTTTCGGACTCCGTGCTGAAGGTCACGACCAAGGACGGCAGGCAGATGGTCATGAAGCCGCTAGTAGTAACCGCAAGCCGCGAGACTCATGCAAGGATAATGGGCATAAGGAAGGAGCTCAACCAGTACCTTGGGCAGTACGCCAAGGAGAACGACGCCGATACGATAGTCAGCGAAGTGGTATCCGGCAAGCTCCAGTCGGACCTCTATGCAAAGCTGAAGCACATAACGCAGCTCAACCGCGTCGAGATGAAGAAGCTTGAGCTGAAGCAGTAAGGCATGAGCATGCAGCCCGAGTGGTTATACTGGCTTTATTCCGCAGTGCTATATCCTATAATATTCATATTCCCTGCATATGCAGCCAACGGCGCCCCTGTGATATTCGGAGGAAGAAAGCCACTTGACTTCGGCAAGAGCATAAATGGCAAGAGGATATTCGGCGACCACAAAACAATAAGGGGCACTGCCTCGAGCATGATAGCCGGGATAGCAGCAGGAGCAATAGAGGCACTGTTCCTGCCGTACATGCTTCTTGCTTCTGTAATGCTTACAATAGGTGCGAACATCGGCGACCTGCTTGGCAGCTTCATAAAGCGCAGGATCGGCATGAAGCCCGGCAAGAGCTTGCCCATAATGGACCAGTACGGCTTCTTCATATTCGCCCTAATCATAGCTTATCCATTGAGCTATGCGCATTTTCCTGACGTGTATGGCATCATATTCCTGATATTGCTGACAGGAGCGCTCCACGTGCTCACAAACAGGGGAGCGCACAGGCTCAAGCTCAAGGAAGTTCCTTGGTAAGGGGCAGTGCAGAGACGATAGCACGCTGCTCAAATCTGCGCATCACGGCACGCTTATTGATACGTTCACTATCGAGCCATTTGGCCCTGTAGTAACGTTGTACGTATCGTTTATTCCTACTACAAAATCTGGGCATACCCTTCCGGGCATGCATACCGGAGCAGAGCTCCCGCGCAATCTTACTACATACCTGGTATCTGGATAAAGCCTCGTCACGAGGACGTAATACACGCCTGATGCATAGATTGCATTGGGTATGGAGGCATTGCTGCCAATCGCGTCCACAGCTATCGGTATGGAAGAATTGAGCACGCTAGAGCCCGTCACTGCAGAGGAATTGACAGATACTATTGGTGTGCCATAAGGTATGCCGGGCCTGTCTATGCTTACGCCGAAATCGGTTCCATTGCCTTTTACGGTCAGCATGACCTGCGTATGCATGTATACGCTGAATCCCATGCTTACACCTATGGAGGCGTTGGCGGTATAAGGTTCAGGCGCAGTCACATATATTACGTTTGCGTTTCGCCCCTGTGCGTTGAAGAATAGAAGCGCGGCGAAAGCGAGCGCCATCAACGCTATCACGAGCACGCTTCCTGATAGAACAAAGTTTGCCACCTCATTCATGCAATCGATAGTTTAACACATTGCAAATCTAAAAGCTTTTTGCAGAATGCCCTGCCATAACTGCAGCGCTGCGCCAAGTATCAGCTATAATTCGCATTGAGGTATGTTACTTTGTATATCCTAGCATCCGGATTGACATATACCGGGGTCAAAGTAACGTCGCTGTTGTCATACGGGCACGATGCCCCGTCTGTGCATAACATGACCAGCTTGAAGAAGTTGCTGTCCAAGAGCTTCGGCCCGAGAAGTATCCCTGTAGATATGCTTACTCCAGAGCTTGTCGGCATATATGGTATGAAAAGTGTATAGTTGACATACTTGTCTGATATGTTTGAGAATGCATACGCGCCGCTCTGCTCGTCGTAGAACAGCACGCGGTTTATCGGATCGTATGATGTGCCGTTCGGCGCACCTATATAAGCCCCTATGCTCTTTGTGCCGTTAGCCGCTATGTGCACTATGAGAAGCGACTTCATTGCGTTGGATATGAACTGGTAGTAATCGGTATTGGTCGTGCTGTTGTACACTGGCTGCAGTGCATTCATGATATTCAGTCCGTATCCAGAGGTATTGATGCCGCCCTCTTCGGCTATGCCTGCGGAGAGCTGGAACCAGTAGGGCCTGGCAAATATGTAATCAGGCTTGCCCACGCTGTACAGGTACTGCGGGTTGTCGCTGTCATTGAATAGGAAGCGCGCGAAGCCCGCTATGAGCGGGCCGTTCTGCCCGCCTACGCTGTCCGTAAGGCTCGTCCTGTTGCCCCATCCCTCTATGACGCTCCCATCAGGCCATATGGTCAGGAACGTCGCATTCGCAGGGGTGTTGTTGCGCATCCATACTGTAGCGTTGAGGAAATACTGGTCTATGCCGTCAGCCTGGGCGAATGCATTGCTCCCCAGCGAAGTGTAATACACTATTAGCGCAACTACAATCAGTATAAGCAGGTAATACAGGTTGACTGCCTTGAACCTGTCATAAAGCATTATCCTCCTGTCGTATATGAACCTGCCTATCGCGTATACGGACATGGCAGAGAGTATCGCTATTGGCACAGCGACAAGGGAATTGAACCTCACCGCATTGGCCTGCAGGTACATCGTTGCCGCGAAATACGCGAGTATTATTATGAAATACTCGTCGGAATGCTTCTCGGTGAATATTCTCTTCCTGTAGAGCGCGATTGCCGCGAACAGCAGGAAGCCTATAAGCATGCCTACCACCGGCATGAAAGCGGTGCTGAACTTCGAAGATACATAAGTGTAGTTGAAAAGTATGTAGAACAGCAGCGTGAAAGGAGCGAGGAACAGCTCGAGGTTGAAGCTCGCCCAGAGGAAGCCGAATGTTGGAGGGGTGAGCTCCTGTATGCTCTTGTTAAGCGACCCGTGCGCTATTACCAAGCCGTCCCCTCCGGCAATCCTCAGGAAGTAACTATAAAACACAGTAGACAGTACTGCAATCAGCACCAGCGCGACGATAACTATTACGTATAGCCTGCTCTTTGCATTGCCTGCGAGCAGTGTGAGCACCGCATTGCTGTCGCGCTTCTCCACTATATAATACGCCAGCGCTGCGCCTATGATGATAGGCAGGTAGAACAGGAAGAAGTGCCAGCTTGAGAAGGCCTGATCAACTCTAATGAAGTATGCGTACATCCACAGGTGCTGTATTACGTATGTGACTATGAGCAGCGCCGACATTATCGCAGTGTCTCTCAGCAGCTGCTTATTCGCTTTTATGAACCCGTATATCACAAGCAGCAGCATAGAGAGCATGTACACGACTATTATGAATGGAGCTCCGTTCCATACGACAGTGCCTATTCCGAGTACTACCACTGCAGCTATCATGTAATAATACTTCTTCCTGTCATTAGCCTTATCTATCCTGAGCGCCTCGAACACGAACAGAAGGGCTATCAGCAGGAATATGGTTATGAATCCATCCCCCCTATACACCAGGGCAGCAGTCCTCGCGATGTCACCTCCAGAAGCAGCTACGAAAGCCATTGCCAGCACCGCGAGATACTTGTTGTTTACTATGCGCTTGACTATGAAGTAAGTGGCTATGGTATCAAGGAGGCCGAACGCCACAGGCACTCCCCTCCCTATATCATATACGGACAGGCCGAAGAAGCGCAGGAAGTAATACGGCACTAGAGTAACATAGTAAAGGCCGTCCGGCTCTGTGACAGGGAAATGCGTAGGGAAGCCGGAAAACCTGTTTGTCAGCGGTATTGCAAAGCCGTTGTGCACAGCCTGCATCATCACTGCGTAATGGTAGAAGCCGTCAGGCTCGAAGAATCCCTGGAAATGCAGCATCGTTGTCCTCAGATACACTCCAGTTATGAGTATGGCCAATACTGCTATCCCGAGTATGTACAGCCTGTACCTCTTCGCGAAGGATTCGATTGCATCGTCGCCATGTGCGTGTCTTCTGCGGCTTGGCTCTTCTTTTCCGCCAAGTGGCGCCTCTTCGACTGCCTCCTCAACCCTCTCGGTGATATTCTCGAATACACTCTCATCAGGATTGTTTAAGCCTTCCATAAAACCAATGCGCAAATGCCATATATTAAGCGGCTCCATCTATTGTGCGCCTCCATAAGCAACGTTAGTGCTCACGGGCGCAATTCAGAGCATCAAATAATATGCTGTTTGAACTGTAATATATTTAGCAGTTGGCTCGAAAAGCGTTTCAAAGCATTTTCATAAGCCATGCGAAGCTGCGGCAAAATGAATCGCCGCATTCGCAGCTTCAGGTGCTTTGTCATCTGGGCGCAGGCACGAACGTGACGTTGCCATGTATCTGGCCGTTATACCCGCCGTATGAGGCATTTGCATTGCCATCCAAGGGCCACCATCCGAACAGGCTTGCATTGGCCAACGGCTTGCCAGTGAGTCCCTCGCTGTACAGCTCCTGTACCTGCGCCGGATCCAGCATGCTCTTGTATATCTGCACATCAGAGATGTAGCCGTCGAATGGATTGTCCATCTGGTAGGGTGTGTAGGCCTCGAATGTCGAAATGTATACTACTGGGTTTGTTATTACGATGTTATTCACTGCAGGCTCCCATGTGGAATTTCCGCTGTCGGCCAGCCCGGCTGTTCCATATATTGGTTTGCCATCAGCATAGATTGCGAAAGTGCCGTTGTCATACGCTTCAGTTATATACACCCATTCGTCTGTCCATCTCTCATAGCTGTACTCCTCGGAGCAGTCATCAGAGCCCAGCCTGTGAAACCTGCAGAAATTTATGTCGAATATGCCGTTGCCTCTCCATTCTAGGTATGCCTGCGGCAAGCCCGTAGTCGTATGGCTATAGATATCTACCACGTCTTCAGAGTATCGTGATCCGTTAATGCCGTTGCCCACCCTTTCAGGATACATCCAGAAAGAGACCGTGAATATCTTGTTCAATTCGCCCTGCGTGTCCACGGATATGAAGCTCTCGGGCGAATATCCGTAGAACTTGGCTACAAGCGGCTGCCCTGCGCCTGTGCCAACGGCTCCGGTAATGCTTGCGCTGTATAATATATAAAATGCAGAATATGCCAATGCCGATACCACGGCCATTGCAACTATAATGGTCAATGCATGCCCTGTATACTTCATATAAATCCCCAAATACTCATAATCTCAAATAAAAATATATAAAAAGGCTTATGCAAGACTGCAATGGTTATAAATAGTGTAAATGCCGATAACACTCTGTGCTAAAGCATAAGCTGAAACTGCATAATGCAAAATACAAAATATAACAAGCGCACAGCGCAATGGGAAATGCATGGGGAACATCAGAAATCCTTCAAAACACCGCTTTGAATGCGTTACGAGGGAGCGTTGCGTTTATGAAAGAAGATTACTACTGCATTTGACGAACTATAAAAGGTTATATATAAAAAATGCTTTACAATACACATATCCCTTTAAATACTTTTCATTCATTCATAATCATCAACAAATGTTTAGGTGAGAAAGTGAAACGTCTAAATGCAAAGAAGATAGCCGCCGTTGTAACCGGCGCAGCTTTGTTGGGATTCGGCCTTGCGTTCGCAAGCCCAGTGACTATAAGTAACGTCCAGATAATAAACAATGCAGGACAGCCCGTAGTGCAGGTAGTAGTAGGATCTCTGGCAAAACCAAGCGATGGTGTTGCGGCAGGAAACATAGCAGCAGCAATAGGAAACCTCGCGTTCACGCAAACCCAGAAGGTATTCCCTGCCAACGTAACACAGGCCAAGAGCGTGCTCGGCGTTTCAGTATCCTCGCCAAGCTACACACTGACAGACCAGCAGGTTTACTTCAACGAGACATCGAGCAGCGTGGTAAGCGGAGCGTACTCATTCAGCGCATTGATAGGATCAGTGCTGAACAGGGCAGACAAGCCTTCCGTCAATTCTCCAATAAACAGCAAGAACCTATCAGACAGCAGCACATACGCATATCAGGAAACTAACATGCTTACAGGAAACGTACCAAGTGCATATTACCCTGCAAGCGGCGCACCTACAGGTCCGACACCATCTGCAACATCGAACGGCGGAGGCGTTAGTTTCTCTACATTTGCTCACCATGGTTTTGATAACGTGATGAGAGTGACAAACTCCAACCTGCCAAGCCTTCTATCTAACTATGGCAACAATGCGGAGAACGAGTACCTGTGGCTAACTGGATTCCCAGTATATGATCAGGCAAGCGGAGTTGACAGTCTGGCACTATTGAGTGCTGGAGGCGCATACCAGGTGGTATTCGGCAAGCCAATAAACCCGAACAACTACACAAAATCTACTGGACTATATAATATAACTAACGCACCAATATCCCTTCTCGGCCAGCCATGGACAATAATAGCAAGCAACTCAATGATAGGTGGTGCATACGCAAGCGCATCGACATCGAACGAGGTATTCGGCGGAAAGATAACGCTGGCGTCATCGCTGACAAACCTGTCAACCGTATATGTGGGCGACAACCTGACAACAGGTCCTTACAAAGTGCAGCTGTCCGGATTAGGAAACACCGACCAGAATGGAATATCGCAGGCATCCATTAACATATACTACAAGAACTCAACAACTCCGGTAAACACTACTGTAGCAAATACAAATACATTGAACCATTTCAACATATCCGGTCATACACTCTGGGTAAGAGTAGGTCAGACATTCGTTGGTGGCAGCTTCTCGTACCAGAGATGGGCCAAGATGCAGCTATACGCTAATGTCTACAACATAAACGGCAACGGTGGCGTATTCAACAAGACCAATGATCCAGGATGGGATGTATATCTAGGATGGACAAACACCACAGGAACGGGCAATGCGATATCGCTGAAGAGCATAGTAATATACAATACCACACCAACTACATTGCTGCCAGGGCAGAGCTTCAACTTCATAACCAATCCGGCTATGTGGAAGCTCCAATTCGTAGGGCAGACACTGTCAAGCAGCAACTATGACCCTATATCGGCAACGCTATCTCATTCAAAAGAAACATATCAAAACGCACCTTCACTTACTGGCAGTGGCCTAGGCAACATAGACAACATAACAGAGCCAGCACAACTGCTTACAGTCACAAGCTCAATACCAGATGCATTCACATACGGAGGCCAGACGAGCAGCTCAGTGCTGTATGACCTGACTCCATACGAGCTGACAGAGAACACAGTAAACCCCACCACCACGGCAAACGCTGTAATAAAGTTCACAGAAGGCAACTTCGTGACCAGCACAAACCCAATAACAGTAACAATAAAAGGAGCAAAGAAAGAAGGAGGCGGCATAACGCAGTTGAATACTACCACAGTAACAAGAAATTCACTCACTACAGGCAACTTCCCAGCATACAACATAACTTCAATAACATTGAGCAGGGCAATACCTGGAGTAAGCATCACAGTATCATCAAATACCGTAGTACTAGCAACATTCAATTCAATAAACCCCAAAATACTGTACAGTGTTCCAAGCCAGAGCTACCTGTCAACAATGAGTGCATCTAGCGCAACATACTCCCCAGAATCCACAACATTCGCATTGACACCAGCAACTGCTGCCCCTGCAGCAAAGAACGGTACGCAGAAGTACTTCGAGTACACAATGAACGAAGTCGCAGTATCTGGTCACCAGTCAGTACAAGATGAGCTTGGCTTCTCAATATATAACTCCACAGCAGGTGCATCAGCAAGTCCGCTATTCCAGCTAAACAGATCATTGACAGGAACAAGGAACAACATGACATATGTGCCAACTTCAGGAACTGGTAATGAAATAAACAACGCACCAGTCGGCTTCATAACAGAGAGGGGCAGCAAGATAGCATCAATAACACCAACATCATTGACAGTAGACTTCGCAAAGAGCGTTGACGGGCTGCAGTTCGTAGTCGGGCCATCGAGCAACGTATCTGTAGTGAAACACTTCAAGATAGTTGGTCCGGTAGGCATAGGCGATGCAGTGCCTAATGTGCCGAACGTAACAGTGGCGAACGTAACAGCAAAGATATCGCTGTCAGGAACAAGCTCGTACAACATAACAGGCATATCGAAGGTAGTGTCAATGCCAGAGAATGTCACGACACCAGTGCTTCTGAAGAACCTGCCAACGAATCCGCTGGTAGTGCTCGACACAGGCGCAAGCCCACATGGGTCTGAGATTCTCATAGGAAGCGGCTACGTGAACACGCTGAGCGCAGCATTCGAGAAGGCGCAGGGCATAACCAATGCTGACCTGAATGTGACTGGTGGTAAGATAATGCCATCGACCGCAACAAACCAGATATTGGTGGCAGGATACACTGCAGCGCAGACAACCGCAGCAGCGAACACCTTCATATCCGACCTGTACACAGCAGCGGCAAGTTCCTAAATAGGCACGTCTAGCAACATACAGTAATTTCTTTTCTTTTTCTTTTCCTTCTTCTTTTTGTTTTTTATGTTCTCTTGCGATAGCTATGTCTGCCGTAATTTGACAGATTTGTTTGCCCCTATCAACTGATTGCAGCCATGCCCTTATCGTCGTGAATTCTCGAAGGGCTAGTGAATATTTATAAATGTTTAGTGCAAATATCTCTTGATTCTATGCGAACCTTCACGACTCTGTCAATAGTCCTAGCTGTGTCGATGCTCATGCTTGTCCAGGTGAATGCGCAGGGGATAAGCCCCAGCCTGCATTCCTTCCTATCTACATACTTGCCTAATTCCACCATAAACTCCTCAACGTTCTACAACCTGACTGTAAACGGCAGGCCGTATTCAGTGATGCAGATACAGCCATACAGGTTCATACTCGTCAATCTGTCATCTCCATACTCCATAGTGCTCAATTACTCGACCGCATATCCTGTATTCGATTCGTTCATTCTAAGCCATTTCTCGCCTAACATGACAGCGATAAGCAATCTGCAGCATAATGTTACTGCGCTGTACAACCAGAGCAAGGCGAATCTTGCTCTTTGCATAACCTATACCGGCATGAACTACACAATAGCGAATTCATCCATACCTGTAACGTACGGCTGCACGTACCTATCAGGATGCACTTCTGTGCTTGCGAATCCGGAAAGTGCAATATTCATAGAGAAAGGCATGCAGAACTTCTACAACAGCTATTCCGCTTATAACTCGAGCTACCTGAAGTTCGAATCCCTGTACAATTCGATCAACCCCTCCAATTCGCGCTCTTACCTTCCGCAGGTAATCAACTATACGAGTACTATAGCGAGCACGCCTTCCTCATTGCTGTACAACCAGCTTTTCCCTCCACCTGCAGGCTTCAACGATAATCTCTTCAAGAACTGCCCCGTGACGGTGACATTATCGTCGCCATGGTACTGCCAGCTCTTGAGCTACTGCCCATCCCCTAATTTCAACGCTACGGATGTAAGCAACATACAGAGGATAGACAGCTCCCTGAGCTCTCTGCCTATATCGAACAGCAGCATAAGGAGCATAGCCAAGAACGCGACCGCATTGGCCGAGCAATACGTAGAGCCAGTTCTTCAGAGCGAATACGGCGCTGAGTTCCGCTCACTCGTTAACTATACCAGGCCTTTGTACGAGGCTGCGCTCAACAATGCTTCTTACATAAGCTCGAAGGTCTATAATTCCTCCCTGGCAAGCCTTGTATCGCAGATGAACAGCACCTATATACGGATGCTCAACCTCGGCATAAACCAGAACATGAGCATGTCAAACCGCACGCTCTCATACATGATAAATGAGGTCGAATCGGCATACAGGAATGTAAGCAAAGCATACTTCTCAACCTATAACGAAGCGATAGAGAGCTCCGGGGCGATACTGGGCGCCGAGCTCAACAACCCTAACAACAAGGCAGTCCTGTCTCTCGCTTCGCAGCAGCAGGGCGTCATTGCCCAATTCTCGGCTCCCATGAACTACTCCGAGCTCAGCAATATTAGCTCTGTAGAGGCTTCCTTGGCAAAGAATGCAAAGGCATATTCTGCCCCTTTCAGCATGCCTGTGTTCGTAAAGTCTATTGATGGGTGGTTCATGGATGGACTTGCCTTTGCAATACCTGGCAGCATAAGCTCAAAGATGGCTTTGGCGCCGATGTATGCTGCGCTTCTGTCATTCATAATCGGCATAATACTGCTGTTCCTGTTCTACAGGTTCACATATGCAAAGCTGAGCAAGAAGCACAGGATAAAGAATGAAAAGCGCATTAAAAGAAGCTGGATGATGCTGTTTGCAGCCCTGTTCATAATAGTGCTCATATATGCGTTTGTAACATACGCATTCGCTGCTGGAGCCAATTCATTCATGCCTATAGGGGCATTCACCGGCAGCGTGTATTCATCGCACCATGTGGTAATAATGCTGAACCAGAGTTATATGTCGAATACGTCCGTTGCTTCGTGCATAACGCAGCTGCAGCAGAATCTTGCATCGAGCAAGGTCAACTCGACGCTGATATCTGAGAGCAGCAACAAGTGCGACATAATATCAAGCGGCACAGCAGTATACGATTCGGACTGCATGAACCAGCTCCTCGGATCTGGTGAGCCATTCATATCGATAGATGTCAATGCAACAACTCACATATCGTACAGGGGGGCATATGGCAACGAGCTATCAACTGGAGGGAACGCAGTGTCAGGCAGCGAGTGCTACCTCGCATCACTGTTCAAATGACTGTCTAAGCGTGAATTTTCATGGAAGCCAAGAATATCGATGATGCAGCAGGTGCAAAGCGGCATCAGGTCAAGCCTGCAGCCGGCAGGAAGAGCGCAGCAAAGCCCGCAAGGAAGGCAGACTCGGTGAAAACCCCGGAGCCTGCGCAGAAGGAGGGCATAGGCAGGCAGACTCTTGCCATAATCGCCATAGTGATAGTGTTCATAGCTGTGTTCAGCTCACTGTTCTACGGTCTGGTGTCATACAAGACGACCAGCTTCAGCGCCTTTGCAAGCAATTTCAACAAGGCCAGCAGCGTTGCAATATACGTAAATTACACCAATGGCACGACATTCGCCCCGGAGCTCTCATGCTCCAACGCTCTAATAGAGGAGCTCACAAGCTCGGTAAAGGACCATAAGAACGCCAGCCAGATAGATCTCTATGTCCTATACAAAGATTCGTGCATATACAGGCAGGGTGCATTGGGCACGCTCATAAGCAACTACACCAACGCAACCAGGGCGCAATGCATAGGCTATGGCGCAGGAAAGCCAAGCATATTCATAAACTACAGCAGCGTAAACAGGACAATCATCACACCGTCAAAGCTCTACTTCTCTGGAGACGCAAATTTCCTGGACGAATGCGGCATTGCATACCAGATAACTTAAAGGATTAGGCATGACATGCGTGTGCCGCGTGCTCATTAAGTGAAGCGCTACCTGTATTTCAGCATTGCTGCGATTCCGTGGAAGCCAAGAAGCAGCTCCTTTCCGTACTGGCCATCGGACGATATGAACGCGACATCAATATTGTTCCTGTCTGCCATCTCTATCAAGTCATCGACAGGATCTACGTCGCTAACAACTTCGAGGTTTCCTCCGCATTCGTGCTTCTGCTTCCTCTGCGGGCCCTCCTCCAGGCTGTCGAACTCCGCATTGCACGAGCTGCACTTGTAGTGCACCGCATGTATGTCTATGTCGTCGCTCACTATGAGCAGAGTGACATTGTTCGCAAGCATCGCCTTCTTGACGTTCTCATAGCCGTATGTCGCCAGCCCGTTCCTGGATATCTCGTTAAGGAACTTTTCCATGACTGCCCTCTCGTGCACAGCACCCTGCTCAACCAGCAGCTCCTTCGACTTCTGGAGCAGCTCGCTTATGCCCATATGCTCGTCCGTATATCCTGTATCGAATATTCCGAGCACCTTTATCTGGTAGTTGAGCTGCTTCTCCTTGACGAAGTTCTCTTTTGAAGGTCCTGGCCCTCCAACAATGAGGCCCTTGAGCTTGAAGTTGTACTTCTCGAACACGGCGTTGACAGAATCTGATACTGCTTTATAATAATCGCTTATGCTCTCCGATATCGCCCTCTCGTACCTGTTTGCGCTCTGCCCACCCTTCCTTACCTTTGCATGTGCAAAAGACCTAAGGGTCTTCTCGACATTGACATGCGTGCCCTTGAGCGTAGCTATGGTCGCATCCCTCCCGTCCATGACTACAAGGCAGTACATGTCCTTTGCCTCGAGCATCACCTCTATCGGCTCAAGGAGGAAGGTCGAATCGCACCTGTATATGTTTGACTTGACGGGCTGAGGCGGCTCCATCGAGAAAAGCTCTATGTTGGGCTTTGCCTGCTCCTTCGATACGTTGCCGCAGAATATCGCCAGCCCGTTCTTCGGAGGGTTCTTGTACAGTTTTAGATATTGTATTATCTTGTCTATCGCTCCCTGTACGTTGAGCCTTGTCGACTTGGACTTTATGTTGCCCGATTGGCTGTGCTCGTCGCGAAGCTTCCCTATCTCCGCATCTATGGAGAAATCAGGAGGTATATAAACGCTGATCAGCTCGGTGCCTGAGCCTCGTATCGACTCGAGCACTTTCATCTCTTTTTTAATATCATACTCCTTTTTCATGGTAATCACCTAGGGGTGACAGGACCAGGCTGCATGCCGAAGGCTATGCAGAAGCGATTGCAGGATATTCGATGCCGGCAAAAATACGCATCCAATCAAGTATAGCTTCGCCAAACAAGGTATAAATAGATTGCTGATTGCAGCGCTCACGCCTTACCTATCTTCTCCTTGCCCATATAAGGCACTAGCACCTTTGGAACATCTATCGTGCCGTCGCTGTTGGCATAGTTCTCGGCTATCACAGAGAGAGTCCTTTCAACGGATATGCCTGTTGCATTGAGCGTGTGCACGTAATGCCTTTCGCCTTTGTCGTCGTACTTTATGTCGAGCCTGAGGCTCTGCCAGTCCGTGCAGTTAGAGCAGGACGTAAGCTCCCTGTATCTCTTCTGATTGGGGAACCATCCCTCTATATCGTACTTCTTAGCAGCAACTACTCCTATGTCGCCAGTGCATATGTTGACTACATGGTATGGTATACCTAGCTTCTGGTATATCTCCTCTTCGTTCTGCCTCAGCTCTTCGAATATATTCCAGGAGTCATCTTCCCTGGCGAAAACGAACTGTTCCACCTTGTCGAACTGGTGCACCCTGAATATGCCCTTCGTGTCTTTTCCGTGCGCTCCAGCCTCTCTCCTGAAGCAGGGGCTCACCCCCGCATACTTTATCGGAAGGTCCTTGGCGGACAGCACTTCGCCTGCATGCATGGCTGCCATAGGGTGCTCAGACGTTGCTATCATGAATAGCTCCTCCTCTATCTTCTCGAGCGCCTCCTTGCTTTCCGCTTCCTTGGTGCTGGTAGCCCTGTACAGCGCTTCTTCAAAATCTCCAAGCCCAGTTACTCCCCTATACATGCCCTTCCTCATCATGAACGGCGGCTCTATGGGCACGAAGCCCTTTTTCGAGAGTTCGTCCAGGGCAAAGCGTATGAGGGACTGGCTGAGCAGGACCAGATCCCCCTTGAGATAATAGAACCTGGCGCCGGCGACCTTTGCCGCCCTCTCCGTGTCGACAAGACCCATCTCCTCGAGTATCTCGCTGTGGCCCTTTTCAAGCACCTTGCTCGTATCGCCCCATTTCTTGACCTCCACGTTCTGCGAATCGTCTTCGCCGTAGGGCACGGATTCGTGCAGCGTGTTGGGCAGGTTCATTATCAGGTATTCGACTCTGTCTTCATACTTTGGCAGGTCCTTCTCAATCGAGTTTATCCTGTCCTTTACATCCTTCAGGTCTGCGACAGCCTTGTCAATGCTTTTGCCGGATTTCTTCAGCTCGGCTATTTCCCGGCTCTCCTTGTTCCTCTTCGCCTGGAGCTCCTGCATCTCAGTCTTCAGCGCCCGTATCTTCTTGTCGAGGTCGAGTATCTCATCCAGGGGGTAATCGCTCCTCCTCCTCTCCAGCGACTTCCTTATCTCGTCTATATGGTCTCTGACGTATTTTGTAGTAAGCATATTAACCATCCAGCATTGTGTGCAATAATGTAACAGCGAAAAAGGTTATAAAGCATTTGTGCGATATATGCCAGGGGTGCATGAATGTCTCAGGCGTATTCGATAATATATGACAGCGCGTCATACGATCTGGCGAATGGCATGGCTAAGGATCTAGGCTTGGGCTTGGATGGAATGGTAGAGATCATTCGCACCGCGTTCAAGGACGGCGAATTCAAGCTCCGGTTCTCAAATGAAGTAAAGGCGGATGAAGCGGTGCTGGTGATGCGCATGTATCCAAATGTCAACGATAATGTCGTTGCCCTCATGTTCGCGCTGAGCAAGCTAAAGGGCATGGGAAAGAGTATACGGGTGGTGCTCCCGTATCTTGCATATGCACGCCAGGACAAGGAGTTCCTTTCCGGAGAGGTAGCATCGATATACGTGATAGGCGACATGATGGCCCACTACGGCGTTAAAGAGCTCATCACCATAGATGTGCATAGCCATGACATACTTGGAAGATTAGGCGTAAGAGTAACAAACCTGTCCGCTTCAAGCATGCTCTCAGAATACCTTAATAATTCAGGCGGTCTGTCGAACCCGCTCGTCATATCCCCGGATGAAGGGTCGATAGAGAGATCGAGAGTCTTTGCAGAATACATAGGAACAGATTATGCCTATCTAAAAAAGCATCGCGATAGGGCAACCGGCGAAATAACTACTGATGAAAAGGAGCTGGACGTAAAGGGCAGGGAAGCAATCATATTCGACGACATGATAGCCACTGGCGGAACGATAGCCAATGCCGCGAAGATGGCGAAATCCAACGGCGCGACAAAGGTGCTGGCTGTATGCACGCACGCCCTTCTAATAGACGGTGCGTCTGACAAGCTCAAGGATGCAGGGGTAGATAGCATAATAGCCTCCAACACGATAAGCAACAGCTTTGCAGTAATAGATGTCTCGGCACTGATATCGAAAGCTCTGCAAAGAGATGCATAAACCTATTTATTGCTTGATAATAAAGTCATTATGCGCAGGGATGGCAGAGTCTGGTCAAATGCGCAAGGCTTAGGACCTTGTGCCTTAGGGCTGCGTGAGTTCAAATCTCACTCCCTGCATAATGTTTGCAAAGTGATATGTGATGGAGATCAGCTGGTATGACTTTGAAAAGGTGGACATGCGCGTTGGAGTTGTGGTCAAGGCAGAAGATTTTCCGAAGGCGAAGAAGCCGGCCTACAGGCTAACGATAGACTTCGGCGAGCTCGGCATAAAGAGGTCGTCGGCGCAGATAACCAACTACACGAAGGACGAGCTTCAGGGCATGAAAGTTATAGCTGTAGTGAATTTCCCTCCAAAGCAGGTGGCGGATTTCGTCTCGGAGGTGCTCGTGCTCGGCGCACTTACGAAGGAGGGCGTGATTGTGCTTACGCCTTCTCGCCCCGGCAAGGCCATGCCTGGCGATAGGATTGCCTGAAACTGCATCATTTACCGGTAATTGAGAGCCAAGGCCCTAGAATAAGCATTCTGCAAAACGCAACTTATATGCGGCCCTTTGATTCGCCCTTCTCGACGCCATTAGCTATAAGGTGCGCTATTCTCAGCGCTTCGAACGCACTCCTTACCAACCTGGAATCGCTCTTGCTGAATCCAATGCTGCTCTGCACATAGAATCCATTTACCTTTTTTATCTGTAGCATGCCGACGCTATCTATCAGGCCTATATCGCGCTTGGCTGCAATAGCTGCCTTCGTGCCTACCTTGCTATCGCCCTTAATCCTCTCAACAGCTTTTATCAGCAGGTCCTTATGCGGCTTTTTCCTAGTGAGTATGATGAACTCAACGCCAAGAGCCTTGCTGACCGAATGCACATCTACCACATTGAGCCCTGCGAGCGCAATTCCGTTCAGAGCAAGCATCTTTACCTGGTCCTTGAACCTCGATCTCCTTATCCTTGATATTATCTTTTTGCTAGAATCAGACGAATCCACCCCTATTGTATCTGAGAGCACGCCTTCAACTATCCCCTCCCTATATACAACTATTACCAGCAGCGTGCTCTTCCTGCCTTTTATCGGGCCGGATGCCGCCGCGGCTATCCTGATCCCGCTTTTCATCCTGATCTACTTCTTCTTAGAAAGCTGGCTCTTGAGGTCGGAGAACTCCTCGTCCATTGCGTCAAGGGCCTTTTCCAGCGTATCTATCGCCTTCTTCTTCTCTGTCTTGACTACGAGCTTGGGCTTGCTCGTGCCTAAGTGCTGCCTGTCCACTCCTGCAAACGCCACATCGTCCTCCTTTGACAGCTCTCCTGCGAGGAACTCGGGCAGTGTCAGATCACCGTCGTCAAACTCTATTATCAGCTCCTTGCTCTCATTTTTTACAACATTTACTTTCATCGGACCACTCCTTCAACCAAGCTTCATCTCTATATTCTTGAAATCGCCATAATACGGGCTTATCTTTCTGTACTCTTCGTGCTCGCACTTCTCGCACTTGAGCGTACCGGCAATATCGGAAACCTTAAGCGCACCGCTGCACAATTCGCATTCCGCGTACACCACTCCCGATTCGGGGTCGTGCACCGACATGCTATATACGTCCTTGTCCTCGCCAACTATCCTCCCCATAACGATGTCCCCCAGCCTGAAAGGCTTGCCCCTGGGCCTTTCCTCCCTGCTGTGGAAGCTATGCCTGTCGTGGTCGCGTCTCTCGCTCACGAGTATCTTCCCGCTCTTTAGGGCAACATAAGTGACGCCATTCTTGGTGAGCGGGTTTATCTTTACAAACATCACGGCATGCAGGTCGTCGGTTATCTCCCCTACGACTGTCATGCCCCTCCTGATGCGCTCGACATCCTTTACATACTCCACGTCCGCCGTGCCCTGCTCAACCTTTGCCTTGCCTACCACAAGGCTGTACACGTTGCCGTCTTCGGCATAGGCGAGCCTGCCCGGCGAGCCCTCCTCCTCTATTGTAATCCTGTCACCAGGAAAGACTAAATCGTCTGCCATTTAAACACTGCTTAATGAGTAGATAAGCAATCAATTATATATGGCAATAAACATATAAAGGCTTATCTCTGGGTGCAGTTCGGCAGCCCGCGGTTCCGCAGAAAAGCTCTATATATGTTTCTGCTCAATAGCCTAACGGATAGGATGGATGTAAAAGGCAGGAAGCTGAGTGCTTCTGCGCTGAAAGGATATGGGAGCGACCTAGCGCTTCGTGCATACGCAGAGCTCAAGTCGACCGACGGGATAGAAGAGAGGCTCAAGATGCTGAGGCACGAGCCCGGCAGCTACAGCGTTTCGCATCTCGGCGGGATGCTGGCCGAATCAGAATCAGCAATCATGATAAACGAAACCGATATGGTTAACATTGGCGATTCCGTATACAAGGCGAAAAGGCTCGTATTCGCGCCAAAGCATGCGTCCCCCCAGGAAGACATAAAATATGCGGTTACGGGATTCACTGACGACATATACTCTGACAATTACTCGAAATCCACTGTCATAGACTCGTCTACCGGCGACAGCAAGGAGCAGTCTAATGTGCTTATAGGCGGCAATCAGACGAGCCTGATGCTGATGGATGCGGGCAGTTCGCCTACCTCGGGGGTATACTTCGATTATGGCGAAGGGGGATTCCTGGGGTCATTGAAGCTCGAGCTCACTTCAGAAAAGATAAGCCAAAAAGACATCAAGGATGCGTTCCTGAGCGGCTACAACCGCGGCGGAATAGAGGAAGGCGTGGCGCAGCTGCTCGCCCTGGCAAAGCAGAATTTCGAGAATTACGTATGCATAATATATCCCGATTTACGCTTGCGAAGGAGCGAATCAATGCTGAACTCTGACGGCGAAATAGTTTCCAAGGAGAACGTAGAGGCAATAGAGCTGCCCACATACGTAATATTCTACGATGCAGGCACACCATTCATGACTGCATTGTCGAGGTCCACTCCTGGCTCATCAATGAAGAACAGCCTATTCAAGATACGGAGGAACGGGATAAAGAAGGTATCGGGAGCGAGGCCTTACATGGATGAGCCAAAAGACGGCACGCAGGAAGCGCTGTACAGGTAAGCTCCATCATGGCCCTATCCTGAACGTGCCTGCGGGCAACTGCTGCATTATGTAGTCTATATCCGGATAGCTCAGCCTCTTGGCGATCTCCTTCGCAGCATCGGACTTCTGCTTGTTGCCCTGCTCTACTGTGGCAAAGACGATAATGCCTTTCTGTGCCTTTATCTTTTCGAAAGTGGACATAGGCACTACGTTGAGGCCCTCAGATATGAACATGACGAGTGAAAGATCAACATTCCTAAACCATTCCCTCTCACCGCTGAGCAGGAAGCTGCCCGTACCAAGCGACCCCTTGTCAGTTGACTTGCCTACGTGTTCCCTAGTAAGTGCGTATACATCTACGCTCTTCTGCATGTTCTTCCAGGCGCTGGAATAGCAGCCGGCGAATTGCGCCACTTCTTCACGCTCCTCTACCTCAGAATCTCTCCCTCCCTTGAGTATGGTCACAGAAGCGCCGAATATATCGGCATGGAAGAACAGGTCGTTGTCTTCGAAATACTTTGAATTCACGAGCTCGTTCTGCTGTGCATCCCTGCCGCCTATAGCAAGTTTCCCGCTGCTGGTGTAGAACCAGTGGAACTTTTCGTACCAGCGCCTCTCTCCTTTCTTTATGGGTGTGCTCGCAGCCTTTTCAGCATCTTCCTTTTTCCTCTTTTCCTCTTTAAACCTCTTTTCGAGGTCCTCTACCGCAGCTTTCGCTCCCTCCTTTTTCGATTCGAGCTTCTTCGCCTTGTTGTAGTAGTCGTTGGCGTTCTGCTGCGCGTTCTTGGTGAAGTCTATCTCTATCTCCATGCCTCCCACTATTGCATAGCTTTGCGCCGCGCTAAATCAGTGCTCAGCTGGCAAACAGCGATATTATCAGGCCTATTATGAATCCAAGAAACCCTATTATCAATATGCCTATGACAATGATTTTCGCGCTCCTGTTGAACTCCTCGTGGGTAGGCCTATAGCTGATGTTGAGCACATGCTTCGAATTCACGATGAAGTTCTTGAATTTGCCTTTTATATCCAAATTATCTACCAGTGCGGCATATACGCGCGGATTGGCCCGCAAAGTAAAACAATATATATGGGATTATCCATTTACATTTATATAGGTTATTGTGCTTGCAGCTCATCGTGATGCTAATGGAGAATATGATTATAATACGCTTCGGAGAGCTCTGGCTCAAGGGCGCCAACCGCGACCAGTTTGTGGACAGGCTCATGCTAAACATCAAGGCGGCGCTGAAGGGCGAAGAGTATTCGGAGCTGAAGAATGAATACGACAGGTTCGTGCTGTACGCCTCCAAGGGCACAGACCTGAAGGGAATAGAAGCGAAGATTTCAAAAATACCTGGAATATCAAACATAGCGCGCGGCACCATAGCGAAGAACGACATTAACGACATAATAGAAAAAGCAAAGCTGCTAAATGCGGAGAAAAAGAGCGTGAGGATAGAAGCGCACAGGTCGTACAAGACCGACGCTTTTACATCAAGGGATATAATAAGCGGATTCATAAAGGCGAATGACTTGGGCTTCGGCCTTGACATGGAATCGAGCGACAGGATATACGTAAGCGTTGCAAAGGGCCGCAGCTTCGTCTACATGGACAAGGTGAAGGGAATCGGGGGCCTGCCGGTTGGCGCATCTGGCAAAGCCGTAGTGCTGCTTTCAGGAGGGATAGACTCGCCCGTCGCATCTTACTACGCCATGAAGCGCGGCCTTCAGCCGATATACCTGCATGTGCATACGTTCCCTAGCAACAAGGCAGCCATGCAGTCCAAGATACCGAAGATAATATCCGTTCTGTCGCAATTCAGCCCGCAGAGCAGGTCGTATTATGCGCCAGCACACATATTCCAGTCCGCTGTGGCTGGCATGCCTACAAAGTATGAGCTCGTGCTATTCAAAAAGTTCATGTACAGGCTGGCGGAGCGCATAGCGAAGGCTGAAAGCGCCAAGGCGATAGTGACCGGGGAGAGCCTGGGCCAGGTCGCATCGCAGACTGTAGAGAACCTGTCGGCTTCGCAGCATGGCATAAGCACGCTGATAGTGCGCCCACTCATAGGCATGAACAAGGAGGAGATAATAGACAAGGCGAAAGAGATAGGCACATATGATCTTTCAATACAGGAATACCGCGACGTATGCTCGATAAAGATACGCAACCCAGCCACAAAGACAAAACCCCCTATGGTTGAGAGGCTGTATGGGGAGTACGGCCTGCAGGATGCGCTCGACAGGACATACGAAAAGACCTCCCCGCAATGATTGATACGCTCAGCCTTCAGTGCCCGCCGCATCGTTTCCTGTTATGCTGTTGTACTCCTTGAGGACATCTGTCTCTATCCCATAGGCGTGCTTGAAATACGACGCTATGTTCTCTATATCGCGCCTTAGGAACGCCAGGGCATGCGGGTGCCGGGTCACAACGCCCTGGCCGAAATCAATCAGGTACGGCACTCCGTCCTTGACAAGTGTGTTGTACTCGCTCAGATCGCCATGGACCAGGCCTGCCGAGTACATCTTCCTAACGTAATCCATAATGGTCGCGCGCATCCTTTCCGCCTCGCCTATATCCATTCTGTAGTTGCGAAGCTGCGGTGCGGGGTTGCCCTCATCCCCTATGAACTCCATTGCTAGTATGGACCTGTTGAACATGTATGGCTTCGGGGCCATCACTCCCGCATTAGAGGCTATCTCGAGGTTGCCGAACTCCTTCCTGCACCACGTATCTATTATCGCTGACTTGCTTCTTCCCTCCATCTTGGCGAACCTGGGGTCCCCGGTGATGTAGTCCACCATGTTGAAGAACGTAGATGTCTCTATCCTGAAGAACTTGACTATTACATATTCGCCTGCCACTATCTCTGCATCTCCTGCGGTAGCCATGTACACGTCTGATTCCTTGCCTACCGCTATGACATGCTCCAGCTTGCTTATTACCCCCTTATTGAAAAACTTGCTCAGGTACTGCATGGTCCTGGGGTCGAGCGTCGCCTCTACCTTCTTCTGCTCCTTCATCATGTAGTCCGACCTTTCGGGCATCTTCCTCTTGCTCCTCCTTGCCATTGCCAAGCCCCTTTTATCTAATATACCTCAAAACCAATAAATAACCTTTTTAAGTGTTTCTTTCTTAATATTGATAGGTGAATACATATGGCTGAAAAGAAAACGGTTATAACAGTAGATCCTAGTATGCAATATTCTAGGATGCTGCACTACAGGGAGAAACATTCCGGATGGGAGATATACAAGGCAGTATATTGGGGAATCTACTTCTTCATACTGGGCCTGTTGCTCCTTTCGCAAGGTACAGCACTGAGCCTTCTTTCGGGTTTCTTCGGGTGGGCACTGCTGATATTCTCGCTGTTCATGATAGTGTTCGGCTTCGCATCGGCACTGCACCTCAAGCTGATGAAGAAATACGCGTAAATCGATGAATAAATACGCGTAAACCCATACGGCTTGTGGCTTTTCTTTTTCTTTTTTAATTAATTATTCAAATCAAGCAACATAATGCTATTTATAGGATTACGAACTCAATGTAGGTTATTGTACTCCCCGGATGAACGGCATACCGCCGGCCAGGGCCAAGGCGTGTATAAAGATGCGCAACATATACGAAAGCAAGAACTACAAGCGTTATGCAATAATACCGATAGCGTTGCTCTTGATAAGCTTGGTGTTCATACCGCACATACAGCTTGATTCTTCATTGAGGGGTGGCGTCACAATAACCGTACAGACCAGCTCTGCGGGAAGCATAAACCAGAGGGCCCTCGTATCATACATAGATTCCAACATACCAGGCGCCCAAGCCACTGTTGCCAAGACTACAGGCGGCCTCTCTATAACGCTGACCAACAACCAGAGCATATCCTCGGCACAGGCGCGGCTTACGTCAGCATATTCCGCATACAGCACATATTCATCTGCAGTGGTGCAGCAGGCTGTCGCTAATGACAGCCTTAAGAGCAGCCCTGGCAACAGCACGCTAATAGCTGAGATTTCCGCAGCGCAGAAGAACATCAGCACTTCCATAGCATCAATAAAGGATAATGTGTCTGCCGGGCTTGCGTCGATTTCTCCGTTCCTAAAAGCGAAGCCGTCATACAATGACAGCAATCCATCCCAGATGGTATCGGTGCTGCAGGGCTCGATAGCTAATGCAAGCGCTGCATATGAATCCAAGGTAATCTCAGTCCTGAAGTCCAAAGTGCCGTTCACAACATATTCATACAACGAGGTAACACCGACGCTCGGCAGCTTCTTCCTGGGGCAGATGTTCAATATAGTAATATACGCATTCATACTCGTGGCAATAATAGTATTCTTCATATTCAGGACCGTCATACCGTCAATAGCAGTGGTATTCGGCGCAGCGAACGACATACTCATAGCCCTGGGTGCTATGGGTGCCTTCGGCATACCTATGGGCACCGCTACGATAGGAGGGCTGCTGATGCTGATTGGATACGCGATAGATACCGAGCTGCTTTCATCAATAAGGATACTCAAGAGAAGCGAAGAGACTCCGGAATCGAGGGCCTTCAGCTCTATGAAAACCGGCCTGACGATGACCTCTACAGCAATAATAGTCTTTTCTGCACTTTTCGTGATATCATACATAGCGTTCATACCAACATATTTTGAGATAGCCGGCGTGGTGCTCGCCGGCCTTATAGGCGACATATTCACCACATGGTTCGGCAACACAGTGTTCGTGCTCTGGTATAAAAAGAAGAGGGATGTATTGAGATGAGCCTTAAAGCATATATGAAGGACTACAAGATAATAATACTTGTAGTAATAATAGCAGCCTTGGCTCTCCTCGACGTGCATTACGGCATACATTTCGGCATAGACTTCGCCGGCGGGACGCTTATACCTGTGACACTGGAGCACAGTGCAAACGCCACAACAATGAGCACCATGATTGCAGACCTGCAGCAGAGGGTATCCACCTTCGGGCTGAAGGAGGTCACAGTAGAGGGAGTAGGCAATTCAAACATATACGTGACTATACCTTCGGTATCGCCGGCCGATGTGAACAGCACGATAAGAATCATACAAAGCCAGGGGACTTTCGTTGGTGTGGTCAACGGCACGGCAGCCATAAACGGGTCAGATATACTCAAGGGCAGCATAGGCTCGATATCGCCGCAGCTGGTCAACAATACCTATACTTGGGCTGTCCAGTTCTTCATAACTGCGCCATCGATGAGCACATTCGCAAAGGCCGTGTTCGGCCAGGCTAACAAGCCGCTCTACATGTACCTCGACCGCCCGACAAATGCACTTATACTAATAAACTCTTCGATATTGGGCAACTCGTCCCTAGGGCTTACGCCGAGCAGGGCGTTGAGCATGATACAATCCGCCCTTGTCTTGGGCAACCAGACGATACCGGTCATATCAGTTTCAGATACGAATGCGAGCATAGCCAGCGCCGAGAAGTTCGTGGCAGCGAATCCGAGGTACACAAAGATATATGCAAGCTACAACCTCAACCGCAGCCTAATAGACTACCTAATGTCTACAAACCGCACTGTAGATCTCGAGAGCAATGCGAACATGACGCCTCAGTTCACTGCGATAGCGCCGAACGAAACCATAGTCGAAAGCTGGGGCCTAGTTGGCCTGCTTTCCGCGCCCATACTCAATCCTTCGCTCACCACGGGCAACGTGAGCGACAGTTATGAAATATCCGGGGTGGCGCCGCTGACGCTGCCCAAGAGCGATCAGCTTAGCTACGCTACGGACCAGGAGAAGACGATAGCGAGCATACTGAGTGGAGGGGCGCTTCCCATAGCGGTTATACCTGGGGTTCCTTCTCCAGTTTCGCCTACACTCGGCAAGCAGTCGCTGATAGTCAGCGGCATCATAGGCATAGTCGCGATAGCGGCGATATCGATATTCATAACGCTAAGGTACAAGAAGATGTTCCTAGTAGCGCCCATACTGCTCACGACGTTCGCAGAGCTATTCATAATAACATCTATAATAGGGCTGATAGGCACGATAGACCTCGCGGCTGTAGCAGGCATAATAGCAGTGGTTGGAACTGGAGTGGACGCGCAGATAATAATAACTGACGAGATGCTCTCCCATGGCAGCGAGCAGACTACCGCAAAGGGCCTGATAAGCAAGGCGTTCTACATCATATGGATGGATGCGCTTCTGCTCATAATGGCGATGATGCCCCTGTTCTTCTCAACCTCTATGGTCACTGTGATAGGCTTTTCAGAAGCTACGATAATCGGCGCCCTGCTCGGCGTGCTGATAACCAGGCCCGCATACGGCGCAATACTGAGCAAGCACTTCGGTTAGGCGGTCAAGATGGCCATACACTGCCCCATATGCAATAAGTCCAGCGATGATATACGCTTCATCGGCGAGTTCTGCGAGGACTGCACCATAGACAGGCTCAAGCGCAAGATACCGGACAGCGCAGAAGTGTACCAGTGCAAGTCGTGCGAGCGTATACGCGTAGGCATGGACAACTTCCAGCTCACGAAGAGCGCTCTCACTGCGGCCATCAAGACTGTGCTGAAGGCCCCGGATTGCGATTTCAAGGTGGTGTCATACAGCAAGACGAACGCCGTTCTCCGGTTCAAGTGCTCAGTCGAAGGCGGCACCGTCGAGTTCGACAAGCGCATAGACCTGAGGATAAGGAAATGGATGTGCAGGGATTGCGTCAGGAAGGTCTCGGGATACTACGAGGCGCTGGTGCAGCTGCGGGGCGATACGTTTCTAGTCGAGAGGATGCTGAAGAAGATAGAATCATACATAGAGAGGAACAACGCCTTCATATCAAAGAAGGAGAAGATAAATTCGGGATACGACCTATACATAAGCGACAAGAAGCTCGTGTCATACTTCTTCTCGCTCTACAAGCTCAAGCCTGAGAGGTCCTACACACTTTACGGCATGAAGAAGGGGAAGAAGCTCTACAGGCACATATATTCGCTCAGGCTGTGAGCGCAGCCCATCATTCCTCCTGTATGTAAACGCACGGCACCGCCGTGTCGCTCGGGCATGCATCCTGGGCGCTAACATTGATCAGGTAGGTTGCTGTAGCCTCTATATTGGCGAGGTTGCCGCTAACGTTCACTGGGGTATATGCCGTTATGAAGCTGACCCCTGCGTTCGTGCTCACATTGAAGATTATCTCATGGCCCACTCCTCCGCTAGGCGTGCCGACCATTATCGCCTGCACGTCAGGCGGTATCTGTATCGATACCACCTCTTTTGCAGGGGATCCCTGCGATCCCACCACAGAAGCGACTGATGCAAGCTTGCTTGCAACCTGCTGCGCCTCTGTAGTCGATAGCGTAGATGTGGAGGCAGATATCTGTATGAAGGCGAGTACTACTATGGGCAGCAATATTATCAGCCCGAAAGATAGCGTTATGAGCAGTTCCAGGCTTGATTGGGACTTGTAGCCCCTTCTTGCGCCAATTGCCATCTTTCATTCACCTATACTCTTGTCTACATCCAGCTTCTTGAGGCCGATTTTGCGCTCCTTGGCCTTTATGACGTCCCTCTTTATGCTGTCTAGGGCTTCATTGAATGTGCGCTCCAGTATGAAATCGGCGACGTTCACAGATATGGTGCCGCCGTTCTTGAGTGCGACGCGCACCTTTATGTCGTACCTGTTTCCACGCGTCCTCTTGATGTTCATTGCTATGTACTGTATGCTTATGCTCTTAACCCTCTCAAGCTGCTGCAAGAGCTGCTTGAGCCCTGACCTCAATTCTGGCTCATACTCCTTCACCGTCTTGTCTATGCCCGATATGAATATCCTGTTCTCCTCCAGCCTCCTCCTGTTTATGACGTTTTCAAGCACGTCTGTAACAGTAAGTATACCTACAGGCATGCCTTGCCTGTTCGTGACTATCAATGAGGATATGTTGTTCTCTGCCAGCAGCCGTGCCGCGGAGGCTAGGTCTGCATCATTCCTCACAGTTACTGGGTTCTTCTCCATTATGTCTGCTATCCTGATCGAGCTCGGCATATACTTGTCGGTCTTCTTTTCGGGAAGGCGCTCGTCGATGGTGTAGTAATTGCTCAGCAGGCCGAAATATGTTATCAAGCCCGAGAACTTGTTGTCGTGGAGCGTTATGAGCCTCTTTATCCTGTTGTCCTCCATCACCGATTTCGCTTGCGATAGCGATATCTGATCGCTCGCCGCTATTGCTGGCGTGCTCATAGCATCAGAAACCTTCTGGTCGCCGAGCAGCTCTAGCGAGAGTATTATCTTCACAAGCGTGTTTCTGTCCAGCACCCCTATTATCCTGCCCTTCAGCACGTATGGCAGCGCCTTAGCCCTAGATGTATAGAATGCGGTTATTACATCATCTATGCGCATGCTGTCGTCTATGGAAGGCACCTTTGTGGTATACTTTTCTATTGATTGGTTCTTTGAGAACTTGAAGCTGCCTCTTGTGCTGTACAGGCTCCTCGAATCCATTATGCCATAATACGAGCCGTTCTTCTTCACCAGCACGGCAGGATACTTCTTGAGCATTGACAGCCCCTGCTGTATGGGCGTTTTAGCGTCCATGTACTCTACCTTTGTTATCAGTTCCTGCGGCAAGCCTGCTTGTGATTCCTCTATCAAATAGTCCTTCATGCAATCCCCTTAATAATATCGATTTGCAAAGCAAAATATAAATACCGCACTAAAAGATATATGAAAAGCGCAGCGCCAGGATGGCAGATTGGCTATGCAACCGCCTGCAGAGCGGTGTAGGAGGGTTCAATTCCCTCTCCTGGCTTCATATGCTCAAACATCCACAACTACGCTTGCAGAATAGCCTGCCCTGCCCTTTCTTACGGCAAGGTCGTACTTTGATATTCCCTTCGCCTCGAGCTTGGAGCATTCCACTGCCATATCCTTGCACTCAAGGCTGCAATCCAGCCTTAGCTCCTTGCCCTTTGTGATGCGGACGCCTCTTATTCCGTATGCGAAATCCCCACGAACTTCCAGTACAGAAAGGCAGCGCTGCAGGAACCTCCACAGCAATGTGTTCTCATCCCCGGCCCGCACGCTTATCCTGGCAATCCTGCCCTTCCTGCCGTGCGCACTTACGCACGAAGTGTCGGCCATGACGTTAAAGAGCGCCATTGCGGAATTGGAGAACAATTCCTCCATGCCTTTGCCATGAGCTATGAACTTCACGTCGGCGGTATGCTCAACGTACCTGTATCCCATTTTAGCGCGCATATAGTAGAAGCTATATTAATATTAGCCTAAATATCTATATGTCCGATGAAGAGAAGAGTAACTACTGAATAGTGATGATGCCCATTTCGGCCGAGGATAAATTTCATGTTGCAGAAGAGTAAGATTAGACTGCTAGGGTTGCTCATAGTTTTGGTAGCGTTTGTTATCGCTATCACTAACTCCTTGTCAATAACGCAGTTCCAGGTCTCCGATACCAACCCAATGACATATGTGATAGTAGTAATGCTGATGTCGCTTCTGTTTATAATGTTCTACATGAAGGACGACAAGCTCCAGGTAACCCTCAGGCGGGCGGATCTAGCCATAGCTTCTGCGGTGTTCATAGCATATATCATGCTGCTTTCATATTCCAAGGTCGCGTTGTCTTTCATCTTCCTGAGCTACAGGGTCGATGCATTCCTGTTCATATTCATTCTCGCCGCCATAATTCTTGCAGTATTCGGCACTTCGGGTTTGAAGAGGATGAAGTTCCTGCTTTTCTACGTGCTGTTCGCTTCGCCTCTGCTTCTCATGCCCGTAACAAACCTGGACGCATCGTTCACAATGCTCAATGCAGGCGTGGTGTTCAACACGCTGCGCCTTGCAGGAGTGCCCGTAGCCCAGGAAGGGATTAAGATAATAGGCGCTTCAACAGGAACCATATCCATAGCATCTACTTGCGCAGACATAGGTGCATTCATAGCGCTGTTCATGTTCCTGCTTCCGCTGGCCTACCTCTACGACGGCAAGCCTGGCCGAAAGGCGATATGGGTGGTAAGCGGCATAGCGCTGATGTTCGTGCTCAACATATTGAGGATGTTTTCAATAGCCCTAGTGTGGGCCTTCTACGGGATAGGCACTGCTATATCCACGGTCCACCTGTTCATAGGGCAGATAATATTCTATGCGACCATAATAGCCATGATGCTAATAGCGTATAAGTTCGGCATGCAGATTCCAAAAATGCAGCGAAATGAACACAGGGCAACGCGCCGCAGCAAGCCCTCCCAAAATCGCATCGCTGCAAGGGCCTATGCAGTTCC
>JAJZZN010000009.1 GCA_021797575.1 Microcaldota archaeon | reverse complement strand
AATGAACACAGGGCAACGCACCGCAGCAAGCCCTCCCAAAATCGCATCGCTGCAAGGGCCTATGCAGTTCCGGCGTCATTCGCTTTGGCATTCGGTGTGATTGCATTCGCAATCACTCTTCCATACTCTGGATATATAAGCTCCTCTGCATACGCGTTCAACAGCAGTACAACAATAAGCTATTCGGCACTGGGCGAGGGCGTCCTGTCAATACTGACGAATTCCAGGCAGAACGTGACCGAGCTGAGCATAATAGGCGCGGATTACGCGTTTTCTCTGGGGCCCTCCAAGAACACGAGCAACCTCACCTACGTGATTGTCAATTATACACGCGAGCCCGAGACCGGCGCGCCAAACATAGCATATAGCAAAGTGCTTAGATCTAGCGCAATCATGTTCAACAACGGCATAACACTGCACACGGCCACAGTAATATCGGAGAACCATACCTTTGTGATCAACTACTTCTCAATACCCTACTATACCAACGGCACGGCAGTTACGCTAAGGTATGAGCTGTTCAAGCAGGTTAATTCCACCGGCGAGTCGCAGTGCAGCGCAACTGGCCGTTACAACATAAGTGCCATAAACTATTTCCAGTCAGGCATCTACAACTTATTCCATCTTCGCGGCACCTCCTACTCAGACATGTTTTGCTCGAGCTACAATATACTGCGCTCGATAGGGAAATGATATAGGAGTTATTCCGATATAAGAATTCTATTCGATGGTGACAACATTGCAACATGATGCAGGTGTGCTGGTATACAAGATGAACAATTCCGCTCCTGTATTCCTTTTCCTGAAAAGGAGGGAAGGATGGCTGGACATCACCAAAGGCCATATCGAAGGCGGCGAGGATAAGGCAAAGGCCGCACTGCGAGAAGCCCTTGAAGAGTCGGGACTAGACCTCGCCGATAGCATAGACCGATACTTCAAGTGCAGCACAGTATACGATATAGATATTGGCGGAGGAAAGAAGGAAAAGAAGGAGCTAACCGTATTCATCGCAGAAGCTAGCAGCACTGCGAAGGTCACAGTATCAAATGAGCACACGGGATACGCATGGATGAACTATAGGGATGCATTGGACGCAATAAAAAGCGGCTGGCAGCTCAGCATACTCCCATGTGCATACGAATATATAATGCGCAAGTCCAGGATGTCTGAGCTCAACGCAGAATACTCATCGCTGCCGGACAGGATGAGCCCATGGAACCTCAGCAGGGTTTTCGTGCCCGGCGAAGGACCGTTGAACGCGAAGGTAATGTTTGTGGGCCAGGCGCCCGGGGCGCAAGAGGATGCAGAGAGGCGCCCATTCATAGGCAGGAGCGGCCAGCTTCTCAGCGCGCTCATAAGCTCTTCAGGGCTGAAGAGGGAAGACACGTACATAACTAGTGTGGTTCAGTTCTTCCCGCCTAAGAACCGCATCCCTACCGATAATGAGATAGCCGCTTGCAGGGGCTTCCTGTACCGGCAGATAGACATAATAAGGCCCAGGCTGGTGGTGCTCCTCGGTGCGGTCGCCGCCAAGGAAATACTGGGCATAAAGAGCATATCATCGGTCCACGGCACCATGCTCGAGAAGGACGGCGTGAGCTATTTCCTGAGCCTGCATCCAGCTGCAGCCGTGAGGATCAAGTCTAACATGCCCAAGATAGAGGAAGATTTCAAGAAACTGGGCAAGCAGATAAGCAGCATGGGCTTACAGGGCGCGTGACTGCAATCAGAAGAGCAGGCTGGGTATTTTGCCTATTATGCTCTGGTACGCCTCGCAGGCTGTCCACTGGCTTGGCTCTTTGCCTTCGCGTATGAGCTTCCTTACTTCCTTCGCGTCGCTGCTGTTCCAAAGCGCCTCGAGGCTGTATTCCGTATCGCGTATATTGCCTATCCTCCTGTTCCACATTATCGAGGGGTAGACATTGCCATAGCTGTCCATGAACAGCGACGCTTCAAGGCTCTTGCTCCTCATAGGCGTCTTGCCAGTCCTCGCATATTCAATGAGCTTCCTAAGGAAGGCGGATTCTATTAGCGATATTGCCCCGTACTCCCTCTTTCTGTTCCTTATTATCGATCCTAACTCCTCAAGAACTTTCGAATCGTTCGGCTTTATATCAAGATTGGAATTGCCATAGTAATTGTCAGATATCTGCCCTAGATTGACATGAAAATCGTTATAGCTTATAGAGGGTATTTCGCGCTTGACAGCCTCGAATGTCTTTGCGAATTCGCCCTGGTTGAACTTGCTCATTGTGTATCCGAAAACGAAATACAGGTTGCTGTGCTCCTTCTTCATTTCCTGCAGCCTCTTGAACGTGTCTATGGCCTTGTCGTAGTTGCCCGGCACGCCGCGTATCCTGTCATGCAGTTCCCTGTAGCCATCAAGGCTGACAGTTATCGCCACCCTTGGTATGCCGAGAGCGAGTATCTCATCAAGCTCCCTGAACATCAAGTCATGGTTGGACAGCGAATTCGTAGGCATTGTCAGTATATAAAGGTGCTTTGAGTTCTCGCTGAAGGCCTTGGCAATCTCGACGAGGTCGCTGCGCATGAATACCTCTCCCCCAGTCAGCTCTATCCATTTGAAGTGCGGATTCTTGCTCGCGAAGCTGCGTATTTCGTCGATACTGAGCTCTCCCTTGGGCTTCATCTGCCATATATTGCACGTGAGGCAGCGCGACTGGCACCAGTATGTCACTGCAAAATTTAGCTTATACGGCCTCTTGAGTGTGCGGAAATTTGATTCGAGGGCGGTCATGCCCAAGCCCATCATCCTCTCTACAGACATTTCAGATATGCACCCTCCTCTTGTATATTCACACGGTATACTCTGTTTTTTAGATATTTAAGTATGTCGGAATAGAAGGCTAACAAATATATACATAAGGAGGCATTATATACAAGGGAATGGGGCTGCAGCAACGCAACCGCATTGCAGGTACACAACCGGTGCATACATTGAAACCTCATGTGAGCATAGTGATACCAACACTCAACGAAGAGAAGAACATAGCGAAACTGATGCTCAAGCTTAAGGGCGAGCTCGCCAGGTACAGCTACGAGATAATAGTCGTTGACGGGCATTCAAAGGACAGAACGGTGCGCATAGCCAAGTCAATGGGCGCGAAAATCATGTACGACCATTATGGCAAGGGTTCGGCGCTGGTGAAGGGAATGCATGCAGCTAAGGGCGACATAATAATATCGATGGATGCTGACCTGTCAAACAAGCCCAAGGAGATACCGCTGCTGGTGACGGGCATAGAATCAGGGTATGACGTATGCCTGGGGTCAAGGTTCCTTACTGGCGGAGGATCTGAAGACATGCCGAAGCTGCGCGTGCTGGGCAACAAGGCGTTCGTGCATATAGTGAATCTGCTCTATGGCACAAGATACACCGACCTTTGCTACGGCTACAGGAGCTTTTCGAGGAAAGCCTTGAGAAAGCTGGACCTTAAGGAAAAGGGCTTCGGAATAGAGACGGAGATAAACATAAAAGCGAAGAAGAGCGGCCTCAGGACATTGGAGGTGCCGAGCTATGAGAAACAGCGTGAGAACGGCGAAGCCAAGCTGCATACCATAAGGGACGGGCTCAGGATACTGAGGACGATTCTCAAGAACATAGGATGAACGCTTCTATTTCAATCCATCTATCCTGTAGAAGCCGTAGGTATACACAAAGCCGGAGTAGTTGTCCCTGGCAGTCGCTATCGGTGTCAGGTTGAAAGTGCTGCTTACCGTGTGGCAAATCCCTTCAAATCCTGTAGTATAGCACCAATAGCCGTAATCGACCACCAGGCATGGATACTTGTTCTGGTAGGCAGCGAGGCCCGATTTGGTATAAGCGCCAGTTATGTTGCCGAACTGTATAGCGCTCCTATTATTAAGGTTGAAGAGCTCGGGGTCGAAGCTGAAAACCAGGCATGATGCAGGTATCGATTTTGCATTGCCATATACGAAATTTTGGTAGAACCGCGCCTGCTGGGCCTGCGGTATGGATGAAGGGCTCACGCTTAAGCTTGGTGCTATTGTATAGAACGAATACGCAATAAGCAGCGCCACCGCTGCCAAGGAGATGGCAAAGCCCCTCTTACCTGCCCATCTTCTTGCCGCGAGCATAATGGCACCGGCACCAAATCCTCCAAACATGCTAACCTGGGCTATCATGCTCAGTGCAAACCTCCAGTCCACCCCATATGTCACCGCCCCAGCATAGAAAGATGTGTAGATAATGAAGAAGGTGAAGAACCATATCATGAGCGCTGCAGCCTGCCTCCTGCGGTAGGCGAGCATAGCAACCACCCCTATCACAGCAAGGAAGGTGAAGAACACTGGCTGGATTATATGGTAGGATTCATTGCCTCCCTGAAATGCATCAAACCAGAAGAACGTATTGGCGCATACGTTCGCCATGAAATTCTGGAAGTCGATGTTGTGCGTTACGTTCACATAAGCCGGGCCAATAGGCGTGCAGGTGTTAGGTATAACGGTATTATTGTAGCGATAGGTACCAACACTATATTCGCCTACGGTGTACATGAACTCCGCCGAGACCGCTATTACGAAAAACAGCACAACGATAAGCACTTTGGTGTTGAGCACATTATCACGTACGCGCCCTAGGTTGTTGCGCACTGATTTTGACAGCGATTCGTCATCAAGCATTATGTATATCAGGGGTATTAGGGCAAGGAATATTGCAGCATCAACCTTCATGTACATCAGCAAAGGTATGGAAAACATGAGCATGCCGAACGTGTTAAAGTTCTTCTTGTATGTGAACAGCACCACAGAGAAAACTGCGATGAGTGAATAGGCGAGCATGATGAGATCGGAAGTTGTCGGCATCGCCCAGACCAGCAGAACCGGGCTCAATGCAAGAATTAGCTCGGCGAATATGCTGTATAGGAACTCCCTGAACACTAGCATCGATATGAGGAAGACGAGCAGCACAGAGAGGGCGCTGAGAAAAAGGAACATGCCGTACGCCGAGTATTGGTGCACGCCCGCAACTGCGAACGCTATTGCTATGTTGAATGACGTGCCGATTGGTTCGTGGAATACCAGCCCTGTGAAGCACTGCGTGGGCGAGCCGAAGTTGCACTGCCATGCCTGGCCCGTGTGCAGCAGGTCAAGCGCTCCGCCCTGATACAGCACGTCATCAAAGAAGAGCTGCTGCGTCGGCTTCACGAGAGATATTTCAAGTGCTAAGAACAGCAGGACCACTGCGATGGCTGCCAGCAGCATCCTGCCGTCTATGCTTGAACTTTTCAACGCCTGCGATATAGGCTTCCTGCTCCTCGCAGTAAAGAATAGGAAGCCCACGAACGATACAATGATACCGAGCGTTAATATGTATTCCTCAACGCCTGCACTGAACATCACACACCAGCCTTATTGGTAACGAAAAAGCCGTTTATGAACATATACTTGGCACGGGTCTTCTTCATGGTCTCTGCTGCATCATATGGGCTCAGCACTATTGGCATGCCGTGTATGTTGAAGCTTGTGTTAAGCACCATCCCTATCCCCGACCTGTCCTTCACCTTCTTGAGAAGCCTGTAATAGAGCGGGTTCTCCTCGCCAACCATCTGCGGCCTTGCCGACCCGTCTATATGCATGACTGCTTTTGTCAGCCCCTGCATATCCTTCTTGACCATGTATGCCATAGTCATGAACTTGTCAGGACCTTTGCCATCATATTCGAGCACCTTTCCTGCATCCTCTTCGAGGATTGAAGGCGCGAACGGCTGGAACCATTCACGTTTCTTGACATACATATTGAGCTTGTCCTTCACCTCATCAGAGCCCGTGGGGGCCAATATGCTTCTGTTGCCGAGCGCCCTGGGGCCGTACTCCATCCTGTCATGAAACCAGAAAACGTAATTGCCCTTGTCTATGAGCTCTGCAGCATGCGATGCCTGCTCTGCCTGGCTTTCCTCCTGCGTTGCAAACCGCCTCTCGCCCTTAAGCACCCTGGTTGTCTCTTCGTCGGTATACGAGCTGCCAAGATACGGGCTGAACGAATATGATGTGGTTCCTGCGAGCATGTGCCCGACGTACATCGCCGAACCCAGGGCTATTCCTCCATCTCCCATATGGGGGAATATATACCAACGCTTGAGTGCATCTATGCTCCTGAGCATCATGTTCGCCTTGACGTTGGAGAAAGTGCCGCCCGCCATCACAACGTCCCCTATGCTGTACCTGCTTATTGCGTTGCCTACGAACTTCAGCATAGCTGCTTCAAGAAGCTGCTGCGCCATGTACGCGAACTGCTCCCTTGGCAGCGACCACGCGATCTTCTGCAGAATGCCGAACTGCTTGACGGGGCTGTACCTCGCCATTATGTTCGTGCCTTCTATCTTGAAGAAGTCCTTCATCTTGTTCTCCTCAATGTCGAACGGGTACGAATAATCAGCCATAGCCATAACTTTGCCCTCGTCCTCAAGCTCTCTCATACCTACTATGTTTGTGACCTGTTCGAAGAATATTCCAAGGGAGTCCCTGGCCGGTATGCGGAAGCGCCTCTCCAGATTTCCGTTCTCAAATACACTTATTGATCCTGACAGCCCATCGCCCAATCCATCAAGAGTAAGTACAAGCGACTTCTTGAGCCCTGAAGTGAACGCAGCGGAAGCCGCATGCGCGACATGGTGCTCCACTACGTGGAGCTTGAACTTCCTGAAGCCCATGTGCCTCAGCTCCCTGGCAAGGAGGTACTTGCTCAGTGCGGTTGTGCCCGGCAATATGCCTACGCTTGTCATCGAATACTTGAGGTTGTGCCTAAAGTTCTCGAACATAGGCTTAGGTATCTTCCTCCTTCTGAAATTATAATAATACTCTCTCGAATAGGGCATCAGCCTCTCGAGTGTCTTGGTGAGCTCTGTGGTGCTCACTGCAATGTGCTCTATGTCTCCAGGCTTCAGGCCGGCGAAGTTGAGAGCTGCATGTATCGAGTGTACTGGGAACTTCATCTCCAGCTTTCGCTTGGTAAACCTCTCTTCGTTCGCTGCAAATACCACCTTTTTATCGTCTATGAGCGCCGCGCCAGCATCGTGCTGGTCCCATACTCCCAATACATACATGCTATGCTTCCTCATCCAGGGCTAAAACCTGACAGATATGGTATTGTCATGCACACTATATATCATTTTCCCTTATCTGTTGTGCAGGGTTGTTGCAGGGCATATATAGTAAAAACCCCTATAATAAATGTTGCACACCGCTGTGGTTATTGTGGAATTATTCAGTTCCAGATACAGATGCGCTTCGCTGTCAGGCAGGAACCTTGCGACATTCGGATTCACAAGGCTTGCATAATCGCTCACATTGACTTCATCTGACCCATCTGCCTTCAATACTGACTGGTTGAAGAGGCCGTAGGTATCCGGTATCATGCGCAAGCCCCTGTTGAACGTGTATGCGAATATGGAATAGTTTGCGCCTATGTCTGAATCATACTGCACACTCAGGTTATAATATGTCTCGTTATACGCATGCACGATGCTGCCGCTCACGGCCCTGAAGGGATTTGCACTGGCATACGCCTCGTGCTGCACATATACATATGCCGAATCGAATGCGACTATGAGCACTATTGCAGCTACTGCAAGCGCCCTGTAGCGCTTCCTGTGTGCCATAATGCCTGCCCTGCGCTTTAGGCTTGGGGCAGAATTCTTTCCAATGTACAGGCTAACCACTGCAAACGTGCCGAAGAAGAAGTAATACGTCGGTATGCTATGATAAAGGAACATGAGCGGCAGTAGGCTAAGTACCCCTACCAGGAGCTTTCTGCCCGAATAAGCCAGCGCTATGGCGCCTGCGATTATGGCTGAATAGAACAGCACCGAGAACGCCCCCAGGGGCATCGGATACGCATATAAAAGCGTGTAGCCGAAAACGCCATACGGGCTTGGGAAAAGGAGGTTGCCGACAGGTGCGAACACATCCCTGATATAGAGGCCAGGCGCAAGAAGTATGAAATATGCATTGACTGCGAAGAACGTAGCAGCAGTCCCGACCGCCGTCCAAAGGCCCTTTGCTATACCCCTGTTGAACCTCAGCGCCACAAGAAGTACTACCGGTATCCACAACTCCTCTTGGAAAGATGCAGCTATCCCGAGCAGTATGAATGCGTATTTATTGTCT
>JAJZZN010000024.1 GCA_021797575.1 Microcaldota archaeon | reverse complement strand
CCCTGCGATAGGCTGCAACATAAGCTGCCAGTTCTGCTGGCGAATAATACCGGATGAGCACGGCATGAAGTGGAACGAGCTCAACGCGGTAGGGGAGTGGGACGACCCTGATTTCATAATAGACAATATGATAGTAGAGCAGAGGAGGATAGTTAGCGGCTACAAATCGATAGCAGATACGGAGCTCAAGCTGAACAGATGGAAGGAAGCGAACAGCCCTAAGCACGTGGCGCTGAGCCTCACAGGCGAGCCCACCTTCTATCCCAAGATGAGCAAGCTCATAGAGAGCTTCCACAGGAGGGGCATAAGCACTTTCCTTGTCACCAACGGCACCCTTCCTGAAGCGATAGAAAGGCTTGACCCATTGCCTACGCAGCTCTACATATCGATGCAGGCGCCCGACGAAGAAACCTACATGAAAGTGACAAGGCCAAAGACTAAGAATACGTGGCAGCGCTTCAGGAAATCGCTCGAGCTCATGTCAAGGCTGAAGACCAGGACGGTGCTCAGGATGACATTGATAAAGGGCCTCAACATGCACAACCCGGAGGGATATGCCGAGCTCATAAAGCTGGCCAGGCCGAACTATGTCGAGGTCAAGGGATTCTCGTTCGTTGGCGGGTCGAGGGAGCCGCAGCGCGGGCTTTCCTTGGAGAGCATGCCAAAGCACGAGGAGATCAAGGATTTTGCGTCAAAGCTTGCCAGCCTCACTGGCTATATAGAGACGGCAGAGCACAAGCCCAGCAGGATAGTGCTACTGTGCCGCGACCAGGAGTCAAAGGACAGCCGCATAATAGACTTTGACAGGATAGGCAAGCAGTACATGGAGGCATACAGGTAGCGGTTCATCTGCCGCTTACGTAGGCGCTTATGTCTTCGTATGACATGTCCCTGCCGCAGTACTTGCACCGCATCGCCACGGGCTTCTTTGATACCACCTTGAATTCGCTTAGCACTGGCTCGTTCTGGTTGGTTATGCAGCTTGGGTTTGAGCAGGCTATAGAGCCCTTTATCGCTTTGGGCAGCACGACGTTGAGCTTTTTCACGACCTTGTACTTGTATATTTCGTTTATGGTTGCCCTTGGGCTTATAAGCGATATCACATCTATCTCGTCCTCGTTGAGCTTCCTGTTCTCTATCTTGACTATGTCCTTGTGGCCCATCCTGCTGCTCGGCGCATGCATTAGAACGCTCACAGTTGACTGATCGGCAGTATTGCCGTCTACGTGCAGCATCTTCAGCACGTTCAGCGCCATGCCTGGCTCTATGTGGTCTATCACCACGCCGTCGCGTATCTTTCTGACGCTCAGCCCTTCTACATCTTCAGCATTCATCGTATCGCCCCCATAACCATGCTCAGCAGCGCCATCCTTATCGGTATGCCGTTTGCCGCCTGCTTGAAGTACTTGGCATTCTCCATTCTGTCCACTTCGGGCTTGATTTCGCCTATCCGGGGCAGCGGATGCATGAGTATTGCGCCCTTTTGCGCCTTGGACATGGTATCCTTGGTTATTGTGTATGCACGGCTTACCTTGGCGTATTCGTTCAGGTCGCCGAACCTTTCCTTCTGCACCCTCGTCATATAGATTACATCGAGGTCGCCTATGACATCCTCGAGCTTATCGGTCTTTGAAGCTATGGAGCCGTTGCTTATGTCCGACAGTATGTAGCTGGGCATCTGCAGCATTTCTGGCGCTACCAGGTATATCCTAGCGCCGAGCCTGGACAGCGCGTATGCCAGTGAATGCACAGTCCTCCCGTATTTCAGGTCGCCGACAAGGCCTATGTTGAGGCCTTTTATTGCACCCTTCTCCTTTTTTATCGTGTACAGGTCAAGTAGCGTCTGCGTCGGGTGCTGACCGGATCCATCGCCTGCGTTTATCACAGGATGCGACGCAAACTCTGCAGCAAGGCGCGCAGCGCCTTCGTATTTGTGCCGTATAACTATCACGTCCGCATACGAGTCTATTATGCGTATCGTGTCTGCAAGGTTCTCGCCTTTTGCCACTGACGTGCTTTCGGTGTTTGCAAAGTCCATCACAGATCCGCCGAGGCGGTGCATGCTGGCCTCGAATGAGAACCTGGTGCGCGTGCTGGGCTCGAAGAACATTGCGGCCATAAGCTTGCCCTTGAGGAGGCTTGATGCCTTCCTTGGGCTTTTCAGCATTAAGTCTGCAACATCAAACACGCGCTCTATTTCAGGATTAGAAAAGTCGTTTATCGAGATTATGTCCTTGCCTGCCAATCCGGCTGCCATTGCATTACCATTATACGAACGCAGCAAAAATATAAAGCGCTTTGCTAGCACGGCAGGTCATGCAGTTTTGATGCCGAGGCGCTTGAGCGCACTGTGTATTTGCTCATAATCCTTGAACTGCACCGCTCTTATGCCTACTTTCTTTGCGCCATCCACATTCGCCTTCAGGTTGTCTATGAAGACCGTCTCTTCCGGCTTGGCACCGAGGTCGCGCAGTACTGACAGGTATATCTTCTTGCTGGGCTTCCTCATGCCCATGTAGCATGACGTGAAGATCCTGTATGCGCCGAGGTCGCGCAGGAAAAGCTCGCGCGCTACAATATACCTCGACCGGCTGATATTCGAAAGCACAGATACCCTGTACCTGCGCTCGAGGCGCTTAGCCAAGCCTATGACGGAGCTGTCAGGCTTTGCGGTGGCTTTGAAGAACCTTACCCATTCAAGATCCGCATTAGGTATCCCGAATTCCCTGCTGGCCTGCACGCGCATATGCTTGAGCGTCATCTGGCCCACCTCTAGCTTTTCTATCATTGGATTGAGGGTGTGCGACACCTTCGTCTCGCTCAGCCCGTATTTCTTGCTAATGTAGCGATAATACTCCAATTCCCGGTACCTAAGGAGCACTCCGCCCATATCAAATATTATGTCTTTTATCATCGAATCATCGCCGGCGTTTGCACATATTGCTATATATTGATGCGCCAACCGGGATTTGAACCCGGGCATTCAGCTGTTTCCGTGCTGCGTTGCATGCTGCGCGTGGGAAGCTGAGATCCTACCAGGCTAGATTATTGGCGCACGCCGTTGGCGCATTGACCGGATCAGCGTATATATGGCAGCTTGACCTCGCTCCCTTCTCCTGGCTGCGAGTATGCCTTCATCTGGTCCTCTACAGTTTTTACGGCATTAGCTGCGCTCTTTATCATGTCGTCCAAGTTCTTCATGTTAATCTTGAGCTTCAACGTTTCGGCCATTACTTCCATGACTACTTTGGCTGCAGAAGCATCGAAGTCCATGAAGCCTACCTCCCCCATAACGCATATGCCGCGAAGCCCATATATCTTCGCAAATGCAAGAAGCATGCCGGCTGAGCCATATATTGTGCCTTTGGATTTGCCAAATATTATTTTCCTACCATTGAATTCCTTCACAACGTCCTTTCCTGTGGCATTGCCGAAGACCCGCGGCCTCGATATGTTGCTCTCTCCAGATACATAGCCCCCAAGAGTGTATATGAACTTTCCTCCGAGTGTGTTCTTGAAGAATTTCACTATCTTTGCATTGACCTCGTACTGCCCTTCGGGCGAGAGTGCCTGGAAATCGCCAGTAAGCACTACTATGTCGTTCGGCTTGTGCTTTATAAGGTAGAACTTGTTGCTCACAAGGCGTATGCCGCCGCTCTTTGTCATGACGACCTGGTGCGGGAAATGGGGCGAGTATAGGGTTGCTATCCTCGTTGCCTTGAACTCGCTCTTCAGGTGCTCCGCAACGATCTTGCCTACGCTGCCTATGCCTGGAAGCCCCACTATAAGTATGGGGTCGTGGACTTTTACTCCTTTTCTTTTCAGTATTATCGTTTCATTCATGAGGTCTGACAACATTAACACCATAAGCGTTAGCTAGAGCCTGTTCATTATGTCTTCTTTCTCTTTCTTAAGTTTTTCCTTTTCAATATTGAAGCTGCCTGCCTTTAGCTTGCTTTTGATCACATTCACCGCGTTCTTTATCTTCTCCTCTGCGTCAGTGTAGTCGGTACCTTCTGCTATGAGCTTGTACTTGGGCGCACTGACGTAGCTCACTTCTACCCCTGCGGCGCTTATGCTGTTGAGCACGTCTTTCAGGTTGTCGATGCCGTTCATGGTGTCTTGCGTAGACATTGAGAGGTCGTACGCCACTATGAATTTCTTGTTCTGCCTGCTCGCCTCTATTATCCTGAGAACCGCTTCCTTGAACCTCTTCGGTACCTTTATTTCTTCGGCAGAGCCTTTAGTTTCGCTTTCTTCGCCCAACGCCTTTACAAAATTAGTGTAGCTCTTGAACTGCGACATTATGTAATCGTTTATCTCATTGCGCTGCGACACCGGGAGCTTTGCCTCCTTGAACGCCCTTTGGCATAGCGCCTTGAGGCGGTTGTCAAGGTTAAATGCCCCCATCTTGTCCTTCGATTCCTTGCTTGTCACCTTCTTAAGCGATATGTCTATGGTGCCCTTTTCCCTGTCTATGTAGATTATCTTGCATACTACCGTCTGCCCTTCATGTATGAATTCGTGTATGTTCTTTATCCATCCTGACGACACTTCGCGTATTGGGAGATATGCGTCGGTGTTGTTATATTCGATAAGCTTGCAATACGCACCGAACTGCATTATTTTCTCTATCTTGGCCAACGCGAGGCTGTTTGGTGGTGGATATTGTTTGTATTCCATCTTCACACTTGCGCAGCCGCTATCTCGAGCTTCTTCTTCGTCCTTGTGCCCAGCACCCTTTCCACTGTGTAGCCGCATTCCTTGCACTTAAGCATAGCCTTCTGCCTCTTCGAGTTCTTGTACGAGGTGGCCTGCCCCTTTACCTTGCCGTGGTATCCTAGCCTTTTCCTGAGTGCCCTTCTGTTACCAACGTTAAGCCCTATGCCGAACCCAGGAGATTTTGAATACAGCTTTACAGCATGAACAGTGTGCTTGTTGCATTTTGGGCAAAATGTTGTGATTTCTTTTCCGATTTTCATATAGATCCCTTCAGATATTCTTACAAATGTTATTGTTGAGCAGGAACTTCTTGTCTTCCTCGTCGTTTATTGATACCGTATCGTCCTTTTCAAGCGGGCCTATCTGCGCCCCTGAAGGAAGTATTATTTTAGGTATATGCTGCAACACTATAAAATTGTTTCTCTCCGAATCAAACTCAAGCTTGGCTTTGTTATATAATTCAGATATCTGGCTGTATAGTTTTGTATCGAGCTTAGGCACAGATTGAGGTAGTTGTTTCTTATATGCTATGTAAAGCAATATCTTCTTTTTTCTCAGTTCGTATATGTTATATAGTATTTTCATAGTGTTTTCTTTGGTAGTTTTTGATTGCTCATCGTTGGCTTTGATTGCAGCTATGAAAGACATACTGTCCTCGTAGAATTCTTTTGGGACTTCTTGGAGTTCGTTGGAAACTTTTTCCTTCTGCCATATTTGCCATACAGTATCAAAGAAGTTTTCAGATTCCGTATTAACACCCCACAGTTCCGGTAATATTTGGAAAGCCTGCTTTTAATTTTTTTATGTTAGGTATTGTTTTATGTTCTTTTTATTGTTTGTTATATATAAATATAAAAGCTTGAATAGTGGAACTGCGGGGTCTGTGTCTATTAATAGCGAGGGATGGATTTGAACCACCGGTCTCCGGGTTATGAGCCCGGCGGGCACTCCAGACTACCCTACCTCGCTACGATTGCAAAAAACGCTAACGTATAATATAAAGGCAAAATATTTAATAGCACGCAAAATACGTCTACTTGAACTGCTTTTTCTGCTGCGGCTGCGGCAATGCCATATTTATGGATTGGTTTTCTGCACTAGCTCTTAGGCTCATAAGTGCGGCTTCCTGTTTCTGCCTGTCCTGATTGATTAGCTCCATAGCCTCTTCTTTGCTTATCATATCGAACTTCTCCCCACACGAGCCGCACCTGAATCCAGCTTCATACGCAGCGTCGAAAGTGAATATTATGCTATCGTCCTTGTAGCATTTCTTGCATACAAAATAGTCATTGCAATCTTCCTTTATCACTGAATATTCATCGCCTCTCATTGACTTTATGTAGTCAAAGAACGAGCTTATCTTGCTTGTGTTTATGTACCACGCAAAAGAGAGCCACCCATTGGTGTTCTTTGCCACGTAATAGTTGGTTATGCCATATCCCTGCATAATGTTCAGTATTCTCCTCACTGAGTTGACCTTCATGTCCAATTGCATAGCTATTGATTCGTCAGTATTCGGAGATTGCAGCAGAGAAAGCACATCCAAGGCGCTCTTGTTGACGTTCTTCTTTAAATAATCTACAGCAAAATCATTTGCAAACAGTATGTTCAGCGCTTCTTTTGTCTCTTTCGGCGAAGGTATATACTTGTTCGCTTTCTCTTCCCTCTTCTGCACCATTTTCTGCTTTATCTGCACCTTCTTCGTTGCGCTATGCCTTGGCTGCGCCAGTCTATCCTTCGTTTTTACTGCTTTTGGTGTGTGCTGAGCGTGTTTTGCCACTTTGGCCTTCACCCTATTTTTATCTCCTTTCACTATGCTCTTTGTCGCCCTCTTGCCACTTTTAAGGAAACGCTTATTTTTAGTTTTTTTCTCCATAACAAGGCCTCTAAAACGGAACAGTAACAATATCATATTTTGGTTTTTTTGATATTTAAACCTTTCTATTGGTTTTGCCTCAGCATTACCATTCTCTGTAAACTGACTATTAGTTCATCGGTCATTTTACACAAATCACCGTGCACCTGGCTTGCAAAGAACTTATACGCCTCATATATCTTGGGCAACTCCTCTATGCCGTCAAGAGGCCCTACCTTGCCCAGGCTCCTTTTTACTATGCCCTTTACTGAATCGGTGTACTCTGAAATAATCGCGAGCATCGCGGTGCCAGGATTTTTTGGCACTAAATATGCCAGCTGTTTTTCATATGTGTCAATTGCAGAATCAAAATTTGCCATATATATGTGCAATACCCTTTTCGGGGCCCTGACAAAAGAATCCAATGCCCTGGCATAATCCTCCTTCTCCGCACTGAGTGCATCGGCTACGCCCTTTAACACCTCGCTCTTATTATTGGCTATAGCAATTGGCAATAAAGCACCGATGATCAGTAGTATAATTATCGCGTATCAGGTAATATTTAAGCGTTTCCATATTCCTGCACCAGCGCCTAACACATATACGGTGAAATCACAAGAACTTTTATATTGATTTGCAGCAATAGATAAAGGTACTATTCAGTCAAGGGGTAGAGCAAATGTTTGAGATAAAAATAGATGACGCAAAATATTGGAAGAACTGTGTCGATGCCATAGACAGCCTCATAGAGGAGGGCACATTCAACATCACAAAAGAAGGAATATCACTCAAAGCGATGGATCCATCGGGCATCAGCATGATATCCTTCTTCATACCTAACAAGGCCTTCTCCAAGTACAATGTAGACAAGCAGTCGAACGTAGGCATAAACATGGACAACCTGAACAAGATACTCAACAGCTCCAGGAACGGCGAGCAGTTAGTGATGAAGGAGGACAACAACAAGCTGGCCCTGGAGTTCATAGGCGAGAACACGCGCAGAAGGTACAAGCTGCCCCTAATAGACGTGAAGAAAGATGCAGACAAGGAGCCAAAAGTAGATTTTGATTCTGTGGTAGAAGTTAAAAGCGATTCGCTCAAAGAGATAATAAAAGATGCCAACCTATTGTCTTCATACATAAGCTTCAAGACCGACAAGGGCTCATTCAGGGTTGTTGCGAAGGGCGACGCCGCAGAGCTAGAAGAGGAGCACCTCAACAATGCAGAGTTCATAAAGAAGCTCGAAGTGACGGACGGGTCTTCGGCAACATTCAATCTTGAATACCTAGGCAAGATAATAGGCCCGTGCCCTGCAAGCTCCAACATATCCTTATCTATGAAGACTGAAGAGCCCATAAAGATAGACTACAAGATAGGGGACGCACAAGTGGCGTACTACCTAGCTCCGTATATGGAGAGCTAAATTAGCCACAAGGAGGGTGCCGATTGCAGGAAGCGAAGAAGAGCAGCACCAAAAGTACATGGATAGCCATATTTGTTATTGCAGCGGCATTATTTTTCATGCTCAAGTACTACGGGCCTTCATGGCTGCTGCAATATGACCTGTTTCTCTACGCAATGCTCGCCGCTGTTGCAGGCATAGCGCTGATATATGCGGCATCGCTATCGATAGAGGGCTACGGCACTAGGAGGAATGCCGAAAAGGACTATAAAGCGCTATCTGGAGTATTCAAAATGCTGGCATATGCAGTGCTTGTGATAGTCATCTTGGATATGCTTGGTGTAAACATAACAGGCATACTCGTAGGTGCGGGTTTCTTGGGCATAGTAATAGGCCTCGCCGCGCAGAACACGCTTGGCAACCTGTTTGCAGGAATGATGCTCCTCTATGCAAAGCCGTTCCATTCTGGGGATGAAATAGAGCTGTCTACCTGGCAGTACGGCCTCATAGCGCAGACATATCCACATGGCAACATATACCCTGGCATTACCGGCAAAATCGATAAGATAGGTATCATATACACAACCATAATCGAGAAAACAGGGATGCCTGTTTTTGTGCCTAACAGCATAGTGATACAGGCGCTCATATTCAACAAAAACATGGCAGTTACGAATTCCGTGCAGGTTCGCGTAGAGCTCGATATCAAAAAAGACTTTCAGAAGTTCAAGAAAATGGCCAAGTCTGCTTTTTCAAGCGATAAATACATAGCAAAGAATGCAAAAGACGTTCAGATAGTCATAGACGACATAAATACTGCGTATTACGGGGTCGGCATACTATTCTCATGCAACAGCGAAGCTTCTGCCAAGGTATCACAGCACATAAAGGAGGCGTCGCTCAGAGTGTCCTCAAAGCTATGAGCTATTTATGTCTCTGTTGCGCCCATAATAAGAATTCATAAATAGTTTTCAATTGAGATATTACCAGATAAAATGAAGATCCTCATATTCATAGCCCCAAACGATTACAAGGACGAGACACTAGAAAAGCTTAAGCTCCTGCTCAGCAAATGGGGCGTCAAGTATGCAATAAGCAGTTATTCGAAAAAGGAATGCAGGGGGTACCATGGCGCTGTGTGCATGCCTGATGTAAACACCAACTCTGTGAGCACCGAAGATTATGACGGCCTAATAATAGTGGATGGCAAAGGCATAGATTCGTACAAGCTCTATGATTTCAGGCCTCTCCTTGACCTTGTGCTTAAGTTCGGCGCTTCTAAGAAGCAGGTGTGTGCGATAGGCAATTCGGTTAAGGTGCTTGCGAGGGCAAATATCGTAAAAGATATAAAAGTAGCTACGCCTGATGACGAAGAAGCGAAACGCCTAGTGCTGCTGTTCCACGGCATACCTACCAACGATGCATATGCGATAAACGAAAACATATCCACTATACGCGATTCCAACAATATGGATTCAGCCGTACTGGAGGTACTCTCCCGCCTCGGCGTTAAATAATTGCAAGTAATCCCCATGGGCAACGACAAGGGCACTATTAAACGCATAGCAGAAGAACGCATAAGCATACTGCTAGATATGGCCGAAAGCTTTTACAGGGGCAAGGCGCCGCAGGGGGTTGACGACGCACTTGCAAAAAAGTACATAGGCCTAGCCATGCAAATAAGGAGGCATTATAAGATAAAGGGCAAAGACAAAAGATTTGACACAGTATGCAAGAAGTGCCACACCTTACTGATACCTGGCATCACGTGCACTGTAAGGATTTTAGGCAGGGAGCATGCAGCATTGTACAAATGCATCCAGTGCGGTACAGAGAAACGCATCATCTTTCACGGCAAAAGCATGGCAGCCATGCAGAACAGCAAATGAAAATCTATATATATCTCGAGCTGCGCGATATCCGTGTGATTTATCATGGCAACCAAACCCCTGAGTAGGCCCGAGGAACTGTTTAGTGCATCTTTAGACCACCTAGATGCCGCTCGTGCAATCAGGGCAGCAAAGAGTAATAGCGCCCTTTTGGTGGATGATGAATTCGGCGACAAGGTGCTGCTTAACTATGGCCGTGTGCACGTGCCGAGCTTCGCTGAATCCGACCTTCGTACGGCTGAGGTATCGGAAGTTATAGAAGGATTCAAGGACCTGGTTGCCGCCTCTGAATACATATTGACCGTGTACGAGACCAATCTGCTTGACAAGCTATTTATGCAGTACTTAAAAGAATATGGCAGCGAATCGCTTGAATTCATGCAAGAATACCTAAAGAGATCACCTGCGACAGATAAAACAGCAAGGCTTTATGATCTATTGCTTGAGGAAGAGCATCAAAGGATAATGAATGATGCAAACAACTATTGTGAGTTCTTGCGCCGAAACCGTGGCATAGTCAGCAGCTGCGTCAAGGATAGTATGCGCTAATCATGCTTCGGTAGGCATGCGCACAATTGTAAACCATGTAAATGTCGCAGCCGCTGCCTTTAATATGCTTATTTTTCATGTTCTATCGGTGCAGCAGAATGGACAAGAGCGAAAAACCAGACAACATATACGTTAGGGACAGGCTGATAAAATGCTTTGCCGATGCGAACCGCGAACTCAACGAGGCGGTAGGTCAAAAAGTCCCTGAAAGGGTGCTAAAGGCGAAGGTCAAGCTGTTCGTAGGCGACGCTTTCAAGAAATGCGGCGTGGACTTCAAGAACCCTGATAAGGAAGGCATGATTAAAGCCATGGAAGAATGCCGCAACAACATAAAAGGGACACTAGGCGAAGATGGGAACAAAATAATTGAAAAACATTACAACGAAATGCTCAGCCTAGTGGCCAGGTTGCCTAAAGATGGAGACGAACAGCATTAAACATCTAGCTGAACGCATCATGCCCCATTTTTACCTGCACAGAGCCAAATCAGGAAAGCTTGGGTATCGCTTGGTCGAGCTGCAGCAGCATATCCTTTATTGCATTCACATCCGTTTTGGCGTCCGGCATGCTAAGCCTCTGCTCTAGCGTTTCCTTCGCCTTAACTGCTATGTCCTTCATCCTCCTTTTAGATTCTGGTGATCTCGGCAGATCCGCTGCAGTTTGCATGTAGCTTACTATGATCTGGAACGCATGCGCATTCACGTTGCTATCTCCAGCTATCCTTTCGAATACGGCCAAACGCTGCTCGTCCAAGTTCATAGTATTGGGGCTGCCAGGATGATTTACTGGCTGGGGCTCATTCGCGTTCTGTTCTTTCTTCTTGAATATTGATACCATTTCACCACCAAATACCGCTCGCCCATCCTAATATTTAATGGTTTTCTTTATTACGCGCAGCTGCAATATGCCAATCAGCTATAAATGCTGGCCTTGCATGAAGTGCCTGATGGTATTGAAAACTTTATTCCAAAGAACTGCAACGCCTTCAAGTCATAGCAATATCCATTGTCAACAGAGGCCTCGAGATCTGTAACCTGCGTACTGGACAGAGTGTAATTGAACCTTGCCGAAGGCACATACACGGTGCCATTGTCCGATATATATTTTAGTCCTCCTAATGCCTGCGTGAAACTTGATGTGTTCCCATTTATGTAGGCCATCTGGCATGGATCACCATCAGCTATGCCATTAACAATGTGATAAATAACGCTGGTATTGGGGTTGTTATATATGAGCATAACCGGGCACGAAAGGGCATTACCCCGGATGCCTGCATTTTCGGTAGTGGTGTTTGTACGGACGTGGTAGTGTGCCGCAGACCCGACTAGAGCCAAAAATATCAATGCGGCGCCAAGCGCAGCAACGATCGAAATACCGACAATTGCCCTGCTAATCTTGCCATACTCCTGATTTGAAGCACTACTAGAAGAACCCGTTGCCTTATAATATTTAACCTTCTTGAAATGTGGGTTGAATTCCTGTTCGACAAGATTCATTCTGGCTAGCTCAGACATGTGCTGGCTCGCTGTGGATTTGGAGATGCCTAAATCTTGGCTAATCTCTGTAATTGTCATCTTGCGTTTCTTCAACAAGTTTAATATCCTGCTCTTTGTCTGAAGATTCTTTGTCATTATGCTCACAAACAAATAATTACGTATAAATTATATAAAATAATTAGAGAGAGTTCGGTTTTTGTTCGGTTTTTTGTTTGTGTGCGCGCACAAAACAGCATAAATCAATTTACCATATACGCTACAATACTAAATACTCACAGACAACAAGGAATTTATATCCGGCAAACTTCATTCTGCCGTGCGATGATCATTATCATACATTATAAAATGGCGAATTAATGACTGACGGTGGCAATACCGCTTTAAGAAGGGCCAGATTCAAAGTAAGCAAGCTAGGCGCGCCCATAACGGGGAATGACCCCAAGAAGTCATAATACAGGCTATTGCTGCACCACATGCAGCGCTACCTACGCAACGACCTCGCCCTCTCTATAACCAATACCCCTGCAAATATTATTATACCACCAAGTACCTCTTGATATGTGAAACTGCCTATTATTATGCTTCCTATAAGCACAAAAACAGTATCAAGATACGTAAAATTGTTTATGAAATTGCGTTCAGCCACTCCTCCAGCTATATTTCTTGATTTGTACAGCTTCATTGCGTGGAGCTCGAACATCAGCGCGCAGACATTAATGAAGCCAGCTATCAGCACAATAAGTGAAGCATAAAGAGATACATCAAACCTGAACCCACTCGCAGCGGTATACAAAATACCTAACATCAAGAAAATAATCGCGAAAGCGAGCATTTTTGACCCTATGCTATACCTATCTATCTTGTAAAAGTAAAGGTAGCTCACCGCACCGCCGCCCACGGCGAAAACTGCAATGAAGGGCAGCAAAGTGATGTTGAACGAAAAACCAGTGCTTCCTGTGACAAAAGAGCCAAAAGACACCAGTAGCGTCCCAACGAGTATGAAATATCCCATTGCGCGCGGTATGCGCTTGTTATACAAGATTACATCGAATCCGAAGAAAACCAGCACCGATATAGATAGCAATGGATATATTGCTGCCAGCTTGTAGTACTTATACGAGAAAAATAGGACATACAGGTACGTAGTGATTACCAACCCAGAAGCCACAGCAAATGCATAACGTTTTCTGTTCCACCCAAAATGCATATTTAGCGGAACTGCCATTGCAAATACCCCAAGGAGCATGCCTATGCCATACAACAGTATGAATGAATAAAACGGCATGCTTATTACGCCAATATATGCCAGCACACCGCCAATGCTGTACGCCAACGTGCTTAATACTATAAAATACACGATATGCTTGGATCTGATGCTCAAAGTAAAACCCAAATGTATTGGTAAGTGCATATTTAAAATGTATATAAAACCATTGCGTGCAGCATCCCTGCTAAATGATTAGGTTGTAGTATGCTGCTCCATACACCACAAAACATTTAATAAACCTAATATACATATGAATCTAGATTCATATGTATGCGCGTTTAGGCGACATAGTTAATTCATTGAGAATTGTATTCAGCGAAAAGCGCAACGCCGCAACTTTTGCAGTAATAACTGCGCTAATGTTTATGCTGTACGCTTATCTGCTCTCATATTCAAGCATAGCGCTCCTACCTAGTCCTGCCCTCTTTGGTTTAAGCGTTGCAGTAATTATGGTATCATTCTTGTTATCAGCCCTGTTTTCAGTCGTTATTGTGATGAACATATACGGGATTAAACGTGGCGTTAATGCCTCTGCGAAACTGTCCATAGGATCGTTCTTGGCAGCAGTGTTGCCGAGCAGCATGTGTTGCACGGCATTGGTGCCATCACTGCTTGCATTGTCAGGTGCATCCATCTCTACTGTAATAGGCACCACGGGCATAATACAGGGCCCTATAGCCACATACGAGCCTCTGCTGTTGCTGCTATCCGGTGCGCTTTTGCTTGTAGCAATATACAAATCTTCAGTAAAGCTGTGTTCCTGCAATGTCAAATGATTTGCTTGATGTTAAATTGTGGTAATTATGAAAAAATTGCATTATATCTGGATAACATTGGTGATTCTAGCTGCAATATTCATTCTCATACAGATTTTCGGCAGGCCATCAAATGCGTCTTCTATACCCACAGGGAGCAGTGCACCTAACAAAGGGTTCTATCTGCTCAACGGCACCTATACAAACCTAAATGCATATTCAGGCAAAGAAGTTCTTCTATACATAGTAACTACGTGGTGCTCGACGTGTGCAGAAGGCACACAGACGTTGGGCAAAAACATTGCCTTTTTCAACTCAAGGAATGTCAGTGTGCTGGAAGTGGAAGCATACAGGGATTTTGGCTATGCAGGCCCAACAATAAATCAATTTGTGAATACGTACGCAGGCCAAAGCTCCAGATATATAACCCAAGGCTATTCCGGGTATAACCTTACCAAAACGTACGACCCGAAGGGATACCTGGACATCTACTACTTGATATCACCTTCAGGCAAGATACTATATGTAAACGGCGAACCGTCAGCAACGCTCAACCAGCTCGAAGCTGCAATAAATGAGGCATGAATATGGAGAAAGAAACCGTGCAGCTTTTCTTTGATGCGTTTGGTGATATAAATAGATTCAATATACTATTGCTATTACTCAAAAAGCCCCTCAATGTGGGTTCCATAGCCAAACTCACCGCTCTAGAGCAAAGCAATGTATCACATCATATGAAATGCCTGACAAATTGCGGCTTTGTCAACGTCAGGCAGATAGGCAAAGAGCACATATACACCATAGAACCCGCTGCAGCCCGGATAGTGAAAAATATAGCTTCGCATATGGACAGATATGAAACACACCTGCAGGCATGCGGCATAATAGCGAAAGATAGTAGGAAAAGATAATATAAGTGGGAGAATGGAAGAATTCAAATACGCAATACTGGGTCAGGGCGCAGCAGCATTTGCTGCCGCGATAAAGGCCAACGAATTAGGAATAGAAACCGTCATGATAGGCAAGAATGCAACCCCTGGAGCTCTGATCGGAGGCACATGCGTGAATGTCGGCTGCGTCCCGAGCAAAAGGCTCATATCGGCAGGCGAATACGCGATTGATGGCCGTGCACGTAAATTCGGCGGCGTGGAAATAAGCAAACCAGAAATAAACTTCAAAGAGCTGATGTGCGATAAGGACCGCCTAATATCTGGCATGCGAACTAGCAAATACGAAGAAGTGCTCAAGGGACTCGAGAATGTCAGCTTCGTAGAAGGCTTTGCGTCATTTAATGAAAATGGCACCATATCTGCAGGCAAAAAGGAGATTGCCGCAGAAAAAACGCTTATAGCAACAGGCGCAAAGGCAAGTATACCAAAAATAGAGGGCGTCAATAAAACTGCGTACCTGACCAACGAAGAAGCACTGTCACTTACAGAGCTACCCAAATCCATTACGATAGTGGGCGGCAGGGCCATGGGGCTCGAATTCGCTCAAATGTTCTCTTCATTGGGCTCGAAGGTTACAGTACTGCAGCGCAGCAACACCATACTGCCGGGATGGGAGCCTCAAGTCTCATCATCGCTTGCATATTACATGAAGTCATCTGGCATAAGCATTATCACCGGGGCAGAGACTAAAAAGATAGGAGAGGAAGACGGCAAAAAATATGTAGAATTTTCAGTAAATGGCAAAGTGTCACGCGCATATTCAGAGCAAATATTGTTTGCCACCGGAAGGGCACCCAATACTGAGCACCTCAACCTGCAGAGCCTAGGCATAAAAACCGATAAACAGGGCTTCATAAAAATAGACAAGTATATGATGACAAGCAAGGTAGGCACATATGCTGCTGGAGATGTGACGGGGAATCCCATGCTCGAAACCCTTGCTGCAAAGGAAGGCAATCTAGCCACGCAAAATGCCTTCGCAAATACCAAGCTTACAATAAACCTCCACGAAGTGCCTAACGTTGTATTCACTATGCCTGAAGCAGCTATGGTCGGATTGACTGACGAAGAGGCCAACGGGTCAGGCATAAAGTGCAGCTGCGGTGTGCTCCAAATGTCAAGCGTGCCAAAAGCTAGCATAATAGGCGACGAAAGGGGGCTCGTAAAGATAGTGATAGACTACAAGACGCACAGAATATTAGGCGTAAGCATACTTGCAAGAAATGCCTCAGACATGATATCCGAGGCGACACTAGCTGTGAAGTTCGGCCTTACAATAGATGACATAATTGACACCATACACCCGTTCCCGACGCTCAACGAAGCGCTTAAACTGGCTTCAATATCATTTTACAGCGATGTCAGCAAGATGAGCTGCTGCACTATATGAAGGCAGCAAGGCGCTGCAGCCTGGAGGCAGTTGTTCATACCATTATAGTATATATATGGAAATGCAGCAGTATTAACATGGAAACCAAGGGCAAGCAAAAGCCTCAAAACAACAATACCAATGCTTGGAAACAGCTGACTTCAACGGTTTTGGAGATATATCATGATATACTGTCAAGCAAGCCAAACCGCCTAATGCTGACTGCAGATCTCACCGCAGCAGACATATCCATAGGTTTCCCTGCTGCAAGTAAAGTGCTATATGAGATAGATTTACACAATCCGGTCAACGCAGCGCCATACCTGGACCCCATAATATTGTTATCGTCTACGCTGATTTCCGGTGCTATTGCCTTCTACCTGTATGAGAAGGCACTGTACAGGCTTTCAAAGCTGAAGCGCCCAGGCAAGGGCAGCAAGACAATGGCCGATTAGCCTCGACAAGCAATTAAAACGTCATTAGTCGAATTCGTATTCATCTATTAATTCATTTGCATACAAAATGGTGGTGGTGATTATAGTGACAGTTAACCGCAATATTGACAATGTAAGCAGTTTCAAGGAATTCATCGCCCTTTATAAGGATGATATATACAACCGCCTTGTATCATACTTCCCAACCTCTGGTCCCGCAGAATTTAATAAGATGGCAATGACATACACGGAAAGGAAGGGCCAGTACAGGAGGCCCAGCTACATAATGCTCTGGAACAGGCTATATGGGGGTGTCGACGAAGAGGCAATTTTGCCTGCCGCCGCGCAGCAGGCATCAGAAGACTACTTTCTAATGCACGACGATTGGATGGATGGCAACACAGTAAGGCGTAACGGACCAGCAGCCCATGTTCTATTTGGCGAAAGGCACGCCATAACCGCAGGAAGCATGGTGCATGCAATAACTTGGAGAATTGCACATGACGCCGCAAAAGCTCTAGGCGAAGAGCGCGGCAATGCCTATTTCAGCAAATTCTATGATACTATGATAGTAACCCATCAAGGGCAGTACCTCGACGTTAGGCTTACGCGCGAAGTAAAGGACATAACAAAGTTCACCAAGGAAGACTATTTCAAATCGATACACGCCAAGAGTGCATACTATTCGGTGTACGGCCCAATGCAGTGCGGCGCCATAATAGCGGGCGCAGACGATGATACTGTATCATCTATAAAGGAATATGGAGTGCCTGCAGGTAACGCCTTCCAAATAAAGGACGATATATTGGACTGCGTATCAGACCAGGCTACACTCGGGAAGAGCATTGGCAACGACGTGCGCGATGGCGTAAAGACCATAATACTGTGGCATGCAGTGCAGAACGCCAGCCAGGCGCAGCTGGATAAGCTCAAATCGATATACATGAAAGACAGGCCAGCAAAAACAGAAGAAGAGGTATCATGGGTGCTAAACCTGTTCAACGAGCTCAATGCCACGCAATTGGCGCAGAAGGATGCAGATGCCCTGGTGTCGCAGGCCGTAGAATCATTCAAGCGCCTCTCGTCAGAGTTGCCCGAATCGAAGCTGAAAGAGATAGCCGCGGAGTCGATAGGCTATGCAGCGAAAAGGAACGTATGATTGTGGTGCTAACGCATTTACCGGGTTATACGCCACGCATGGAAACGGTTAAATTATTAGCATAGTGCATATGTAGGGCAATGCATACTTGCCCCTATACTAATAGGCGAGAATATGCATTACAAGAAGACGGTGTGGAAAGAGGTTGTGCCGCGTTATGGGAGTGACGGGCTGCTCTTCTCATACGAAGGCAAGGAGTTCAAGGTGCTGGGGGTAGAAACCGAAAAGACCGACATATCATACAGCGGCGATTCCGTCGCACTATGCCGGGTATCAATCGCCGGCGATAGCCAGAAGCGTGAAGACATACATTTTATGGTGCTTTCATCCTTCCTAAAGATAGAAGGAAAAGGCGCGAAGAAACACTTCGCGGCGTCGCCTGACATAGTTCAGGACAAGCAACTCGCTATGGAGGCATACATCAATGCATTGAGGGATTCAACCTGAAATCCGCAAGGCACACATTTACCTTTCTCCAGCTTTGATGCGTTTACTAAACTCTTCGCTATTTCTCCTTGTCGAGGAATAGAAATCCTTCAATACGTCCCTTTCAACAAGCTTTTTTATGCGTGTATGCCTATCATAAAGGTATTCAACCTCTGCAATGCTGCTTTGGAGCATCTTCATCTTGCGCTCATCCTTCTCGCGCTTCAGAAGCCTTTTGCCCATGCCTATCAAAGCCTTGAGTCTCTTTCCTAAGCCCATATAATCCCCGATTGCATTATCCACGGCAAGGGAGCTCCGCCTGTTCCAGTCAAGGAACCGTCCGATCTCCTGATCATAATACCACCTCTCTACAGATCCGTCGCCAAGCGACCTCTTCAGATTGTCGTAATCCTTCTCCAAAAGCCTTTCATATTCGTCGGAAAGCGCGTCCATCAATGCACTTTTGCTTGCCCTTTGCAGCGATTCCCCCTCGGAATGCATGCTGTAGTTGCTCAAGAACCTGTACGCTTCATTTGCCTCCCTGGTTATCTCCTCGGAGAGGAGGCTCTTATTCACATCAGGGTGGTATTTTTTGATTATTGCCCTATACGCACCCCTTATAGCAGCTAAATCTCCTGTAGGCTTCAGGCCCAAGGCAGAGAAATAATGTGCATAACTTGCATCATATTCGAAGGAGAATCTCCTAGCAAAAACCTTGAAAACCCCTTTTGCCCTGTCAATGCCCTCATAGAGCTTCGCTTCCTGGGAATCAAGGGCTTTACGTTTCATCCCTGATAAAAAATCAATGAGCTGCATGCCTTTCGCCTTTCAATAGCGCATCACTGACCTAATACTCACAGGGGTAATAATAATATTGGCATATCTTACGCTATGCATTGAACAACTGCATGGCCAAAGGCCATGCATAAGGGTGGGAAACCTTTTTCAAAAAAAGTGTTATCTGGTGCTTGCGTTCTCTATCCTTCCATATTTCCTGCTTATCCTGCTGTTTATAAACCCATATACATCCGAAGGCACCCTTCCAGGAAGGAACCTGGCCTTTATGATCAGGCCCCTGTAATCGTCCGAATCAGAAACATCCACTTCAGCTACTGCATCCATGCGTATCAAGTATTCGGCTAAGGTTTCCGGATCAGCCGATTCCTTCGGGCTATTTATGACAAATTTGTACATCCTGCTTCCGCCGCTGGCATATCCATGGTATTTAGGCGCATCTTTCTGGCTTGCCATAGCAATCATCTATTGAAATATATCCTATAAGGGCTGGTCACATTTTCGGCAATGGCCTTCCTGGCTTCGGCCCTTGCACTGTGCGACCCTGCCTTTTTGCCCGCATACACTATCCTCCACGAATTCTCGCCTGTCACTACCATGCTTATCGCTTCGCCTTCTTTATTTTCGGCCACTAAGGCGCGCGGTTTTCTTTTAAATATGCCCATGGGTATCACTAAATTCAAAGGGTGGTGGCGGTGCGTGCCGTTAAGCCAGCACGCACCATAGATTTCGGGTTTACGAGGAAACGCATAAATGCAAATTTGGGTGGGAAAGAAAAAGCAGGCGTGCCAAATCCGTATGGATAGGCATGAGCATATCCTTCTGTTTTTACATCAGCGTACATCCACAATCGCCCGAAAGCCATTAATTATTATGAATAACCTTTTATATAAATGCAATCATACATATTGAATAAAATTATTAATTCTATTCACAATTCATTAACATAAATGCTACATTATTATCAACATGCTGATTTATATACCCATCGTTTTATAATAATAAAATATCTGTATGCATGCTAATAATTAAGTACGAAATTAATAGGTATATTTAAATATATGGCATTCTATACCTAATGCTCCTGATGTGATGCCGATGCAGCCCCCAGACAAAATAAAAATCGCTTTTGAATCGTTGAAGCTCGCTTATGGGGCTCATGTGGAGCTCAAGTATCTCAACAAGCGGTTCTGCATTTTCGAGGCTACGAGCAGGTACGATCCCAATATAGGCAGGTCAAGAAAGAAAACCAACTACCTTGGCTGGATAACTAGCGATGGGATCATAGTGCCTGCGAGGCATAGGGCAGAGAGCAAGGGCGAGCTCGAGCGCACGTACCTCAAACGCATAGAGGCACTAGAAGCGGAAATAAATAAGGCCCGTGCGCAAGCACCCACAGCAGAAACCCAGCTGCGGCTGAGCCCAGAGGACGCGAAGATACTCATGGCGTTGAGCATGAATTCAAGGCTCTCATACAGTTCGATAGGCAGGATAGCAGGCATGAAGAGCCAAAGCGTACCTTACAAGCTGAAGAAGCTGGAGGCTTCGCTGGGCATCCATTACACAATAGAAATCAATCCAACTGCAATAGGCTTTTCGACTTATTTCATATTCGTGAAGTTCATTGATCCAGAGCCTAGCCCAGAGATCATCAAGGCCGCGCTCGACAGCGAAGGGCTGGTGCAGATTGCCATGCTCACAAAAGGGGATTACGACCTCATGATGTACTGCGTAGCCGAGAACAACTATACATTGAACATATTGCTAGACAGGATACGCAGGCACGAGGCATTCGTCGGCGTATCGGCAATATGGACGGTAACGCCAGTGGACCAGAGCTACGGCTTCGTGCCGTTCAGGGACCGGTTCTTCGATGTGCTTAAGGATAAGGTGTGGACAAGATCTAAGCTCAATCCAAGGCCATCCGCGCACGACCTGTTGTATAGGGAATACGCCATTCTCAGGGAGTTCAATGCCGATAGCACGGCTAGCTTCTCAGAGATAGACAAGAAGTATGTGCTGCCCCTTGGCAGTGCCAAAAATGCCTATAGCAAGCTAACAACCGGGGATCCCCCCGCCATATTGCGCCCTACGATATCACTCTCAAACCCCTACCTCAAATACGTAGGCATAATACTGCTCGACATAATAAACAAGAAAATGTTCATTCAGACGAGGGATATCCACAGGAGATACATAATCGAAGAGCAGGAGGTGTTCACCAACAGGTTCTCATACATATGTGACTTCGAGACGCCTGACGGCATAATGTACATAATGCCAGTATACCAGGAAGGGTCGATGGAGGATACTGGCAATTCACTCATGAGCATACTCGGCGGGATAAAGGCCAGGTATATAGTAGTGAGGCAAGTGCTTATAGGCAGCATAAACTACAGGAAATTCGACAATGCATACAGCATGCAGTATGAGAACCTAGTCAAGAACAAGGTCATCAAACCCAAGGAGCGCATAAGCTACTACTGACGACAAACTAGAAGGAACAGTCCATGCCTACGATGCATATAATTAACAGAACTACAAAAAGCAGATAAAGAATATTTGCGCCAAATCCTAAAACTTAACCCATTATGCCATCCATTTGTATCATCTACTTACTTAATACCACAATTAGACCTTATGGACGCATTTAACCGCCTGCACTTCCACCCATAATTTTAAACCTCTTTTTAATTGTTCATAGCAACCTGCGAGCCAAATACATCTTCATAACAAGAATTTATGGGTCTCCTACTCCTCCTGCTCCACCAGTCATTTCCACCCCTAATATAACTATTTTTTCAATCGCTTTAGCCTGCATTAGTTCCGCCCATCATTTCATCACCGTTTATATATACTTCCAACACCTTTTACCTCTTTCGTTTTTGGCTATTTTATAGCACTTCCAATTATTCTATGGTTAGTGTTTAACCGCTGTTTTGTCCTTCCATGTAATTCACCTGTTTCAGCATCTCTGATAACCTTTAAATATGTTTCCACTGATTTTTTGTATCTGTTTCGGCACCTTCCTCTAGCTGCTTGCATGTCAGCCATGTATTACAGTGCCGCTGATTCTCTTATTGTCCATGCGCTTTGATATGTCACTTATTGAATTTGTCACCACCACTTCTATGCCATGCCTTTCGCATATCCTTGCTGCCATGGGGTCGAATATATAGTTCATGCCTGGCATCCTCCTGCTCTTGGTGAGTTTATAAAGGTCATCGAACCGCATTCTGTGCAGCATCTCTGCATCCTTGAACCTGCCCGGATCCTTGTCGAAAACACCTCTTTCCTTAGAAATATTGAACAGAAATTTTGATCCGGAAGAGACGCATACATATGCAGCGCATACATCGGTGGTCCACCCTGGCTTGTAGCCCCCCATAGCCACAGTTCTGGTTATTCTGCCAATAACCCTGGGGTCTCCAGTATAATAGCGGCATCCGAAATACTCTGATATTATGAATGCATTGAGCATGGTGGATCTTATGCCTATCTCGTGCAGCTTGTCCCCCTTTATGCCAATCCCCCTGGCAAAGTCTATGTATTCCCTTGCCAGCGTTCCCCCGCCAGTGACAAGCGCCGCGCTCAAGTGCCTGCGCTGCAGCATGGTTTTGAGATGCTTTATCTTGTCCATATTAGCAAAAATGAATGATCCGCCAAGAGACACAATTATGCTATTATTTCCGGGCATGCCAGCACAATGTTATATTCAATGCACGCTTTTTAACCCTTGTGCATGCCTTTAGACCAACATTTTTATACACGCCATTGCATATAATTGCTGTGGTCTGTGTGATCGGCAGGATACGCGCTGAATGGAATCGCCTCAGGGAAGTTGCGGTCCACAAACCCGGCATGGAGATGTTCTTCGGCCTGCTAGACCCAATAGCTTCGCTTTACGAGAGGCCGTTCAGCCGGTACAAGGCGCGCAGGGAGCACGATTCGCTAGTAGATGTATTGAAAGAAAAATTCAAAATTAAAGTCATAAGGCTGGATGAAGAAATACTGAGAGCAGCAGACGCGCACGCATCAATAAGGGCGGAGATGCAGCGCATGGCCCTCAATTCAATCAGTTATGTAGGCAGCGGCAAGCAGGTAGAGTCGGCAAAATCCGCATTGGCATCGCAAGTGCAATATTATGACTCCAACCATTTCCTCGACATTCTCATCATGCGCCCCACCATAGATGCAAGACTGGGCGCTACTAGGAGCACAAAATCGAGCCGCATAGGCGTAGCGCCCCTGAACAACCTGTACTTCATGAGGGACCAGCAGATGGTTTCCAATGCTGGCATATTCATGAGCCGCATGTCTTCGCAGCAAAGGGCGCACGAAACAGAGCTTACCTCACTGCTTTGGAAGGCCCTCGGAGCCCCAATTTCAGGAGCAGCAAAGCCCCCGGCAACCATAGAGGGCGGCGATTTCATGCCTATGGGTGACTTTGCTCTCATAGGATGCGGCAGCAGGACCAACGATTCGGGCGTCAAGCAGCTACTATCATCTGGCCCAGGATACGGAGAGATCGCTGTTGTGCACAGGCCCGGGCATCCATTGCTTCCGCCGGCAAGCGCAGAGCCTATGATAGACATGCACCTCGATACATATTTCAATGTTGCCGGCAGCTCTACGGCTGTGGGCCCATCTGCATTGCTTAAGGCCGCCAGTGTCGATATATATTTCAGATTGTCCAAAGGCATGTACTCAAAAGAGAGAACTAAGCAGAACCTGTATGATTACCTGAAAGGCAAAGGCTTCAACATCATCAACATCTCATTGGCAGAGCAGATGTCCTATGCAACCAATTTTCTATGCATAAGCGATGGCAAGATACTCGCTGCAGATGCCTCGCGCAACATGCCTCTGGTGCTCAGGGACCTGAAAGGCAAAGCCGAGGCCGACGCGAGTACATACGGAAGGCTGTTCAAGGAGATGAAGAAGGAATATTCAAAAATGAGCCCAAGGGACATATTCCCGGGCAAGGCCATGGGAAGAGAGTTCGGCATAGACTTCGAAGTCATCAATGTCGAAAACCTTACTGGCGGTTATGGCGGCATCCATTGCATGACAGCCGCAATATCGAGGCCATAAATCATACGTTCCTATTTCCCATCATCTGCATTTTGCCTGGCATCTTCCTTCATCTTTTCGCGCTCATTCTTTATGTTGCACATTATGCACAGGCCCTCCTTTGCCACATAATGGTCGTCACAGACGCTTCTTCCGCAGTTCTTGCACACATGTTTTGCTTCTTTGCTGCATACTGCGCATATGCTGCCTGGTATAAGCTGCACCAACAACCTCTTGGGCGTGTCCTTGCCTCCGGCTTGCAACGGAGCCTTGCCTTTGCCTGCGCATATTACGCACATGTCGCGCATCGAGTCATAATGCAGGTCGCACACCCTCCTGTGGCAGAACCTGCATGTGTGCTTTGCTTCGCGGCTGCACAGCTCGCATTTGCCCGACAGTGCGTTCCTGTGCGCATTTTTAGGCTGCATAGATAAGCATTGTATCCTAAGAATTTAGATTTATGCATATCTAAAGCGAAATAAGCCAGGCAGCAATCAGCAGAGCAACAACGCTGCCTGCAACGCTTGCAAAAAAGTTAGAGGTATACTTGTTCCCTATCCCGTTCTCCTCATAATAGCCCAATATTGAATCGAACACAGTACCTAAGAACCCGCCCACCAGCGCAGCCAGCACGACATACCAGATACTCTGTCCGAAGGCCCGCGCAAACTGCCCATATACAAGCAATGGGGTTATCGAAATCAACGCAGCGCCCAAAAGCCCTGAAAGCAATCCTATCGCCGTAACGCCCCCGGAAACGCCCTTCTTTACCTTCTTGAATGATATGAGCTGCGTAGGCATGCCGTCAAGCACGCCGAGCTCGCTGCTGAATTTGTCCGACGTTATCGCCGCCACAGACCCTACGAACGCGGCAAATATCAGGATTCCGTATGCGCCTGAGAACCAATTGGCTGATATGTAGAAAATGAGCGCTATTGCTGTCGGCCAAAGCCCGTTGGCAATCACGTTCCTTATGGTCCTTACTCTCTCGAAGAGCCTCTTCTTCTGCTTGTATACTCTCCCTATGTAGCTAACTATGCCCGAGAGTACAAGGAACATAAGCATTGCTATGAAGAAATACAGGCCGAATCCGCCGCCAAGGTATATTATCAATATGCCCATGACCACTGCAGATGCAGTGGCTTTCATATCTAACGTGAAAAATTCCATCAAACCATTTCATAAAATTGAAATATTCCGCTATTTGGAAAGCCTTTTAAGTTTTATCTTTTATATAATCTCAGGTTCTCTAACTAAGGAAGGTCGTGAAAAGAACTGGTCGCCTTGCCAGCGTGGAAACACGCTGGCCTCTTTCTCTATAACCATCCGCATTACAGCTTATGGTGCGCCATCCACATACGACGTAAACAGCGTTGTGCATTGCACCAACTGCGTTAGTAGATATTGATTGCAAGGGTATATTAATTTATTCCTGCCTATAATAAAAAGAGCGTGCTAATTATGCCAAAGGAGAAAGCAATAAAGGATATAGAGGACCTTCCTGGCATAGGCGAAGCCACCGCGGCAAAGCTCAAAGCGGCTGGCATAGACACACTTGACAAGGTTGCCACCGCCATACCACACGAGCTATCTGAACTTGTGGGCATAAGTGTGGAGAGCGCAAAGAAAGCCATAGCTGCTGCTCAGGAATCAACAACGGTCAACTACGAGACCGGCGCAGAATTCTATGATAAGAGAGTAGGAATAGGCAAGATTTCAACAGGCTCAAAGGACCTGGACGAGCTCATAGGCGGAGGAATAGAAACCAACGCCATAACCGAAGTTTACGGCAAGTTCGCAAGCGGAAAGACGCAGCTGAGCTTCCAGCTTTGCGTGAACGCGCAGCTGCCAAAAGGTAAAGGGGGCCTTGAAGGAGCTGTCCTTTTCGTCGATACCGAGGGCACATTTAGGCCGGAGCGCCTGAAAGAGATAGCCAAAGCAAAGGGTATGGACCCAGATACGGTCCTTAGCAACATTATGTATGTGCGCGCACAGACCACAGACCAGCAGATACTCACTATAGAGCGCGCAGACAAGCTGATAACCGAGAAGAACATAAAGTTAATAATAATAGATTCGCTCACTGCGCTGTTTCGCGCAGAGTACATAGGCAGGGGGGCATTGGGAGAGCGACAGCAGAAGCTCAACCAGCATATACACAAGCTTCAGATTCTTGCGGACAAGTACAACCTTGCCGTATACGTGACCAACCAGGTAATGGACAACCCTGGCATACTGTTCGGCGACCCCACAACGCCCATAGGGGGCAACATAATGGCCCATGCAGCCACAACAAGGCTTTACATGCGTAAAAGCAAGGAGGACAAGAGGATCGTCAGGCTCACTGATTCTCCTAATATGCCAGACGGCGAATGCATAATCAAGGTAACCCCCGAAGGCATAAAAGATTAAAAGGAAGGATGATATGCTCTATCTCATAGGTGCAGGCATAGGCGAAAGCGACATATCTATAGGTTCTATAGAAGCCTGCCGCAGCGCCTCCAAGGTTTATTACGAGAAATACACCAGCTTGATTAGCGAATCCAAGGTGCGCCTTATATCGGACAGGATAGGCAAGGAACTTGTGGAGTTGCCGCGCAGCAGTCTTGAAGAGGAATCATCCAAGATCATAAAGGAGGCTAAAGATGCCGACATAGCCATAATACTTTCCGGCGACCCGATGATAGCGACCACCCACAAGATACTTTTCATAGGTGCGAAGAAGGAGGGCGTGAAGGTAAAGATAGGCCATTCGAGCTCTATCCTCACCGCAGCGATGGGCGAATCAGGCCTGGACTTCTACCGGTTCGGCAAGGTCGCGACCATATCCAGGTGGACGGACAGCTATAAGCCAGTATCATTCTACGAGTCCATAGCAGCAAACCAGTCTAACAACCTGCACACGCTTCTGCTCTTGGACTATGAGCCAGAAGCGGGCAGCTCAATGCAGCTCACCGAGGCGCTGCGCATACTCCTTGAGGCAGAGAACCATTACGGCAAAGGCCTCATCCATCCAGGCACGAAAATGTTCGCCATGGTAAACCTGGGTGCAGAAAAGCAGCAAAAGCTCTATGCCAGCATGTCCGAGCTGGAAAAGTCCAACATCGAAAAAGGGCCTGCATGCATCATAATACCAGCTAAGCTCAGTGACATAGAAGAGGAAGCAGTGAGCAGCATGTTTTATTGAATGTGCAGTACGATAAAAGAAATAAAGTGGTCCAATGCCCCTGAACATACTGTTCGACCAGAAGACCAGGACGGCTCTGGTTAAAGATCAATCAACCATAGACATACTGCGCAACGGCCACTTCGGAAGGAAGGACGGCCAGATATTGCGCCTCGATATAGAAGAGGCTCTATACCTGATGGATGTCAGGAAAGCAGAATGCCGCAACCCGGAAACGGGCGAAGCCCTGAAATTCAACGACATAGCCACAGCATTCAGCAAAAGCAGGAAGTTCATGGCTAGGTACTTCACGTACAAGGACTGGAGGGACCGCGGCCTAATAGTAAAGCACCCGGAGGGGATAAAGGTAAAAGGGCAGGGAACTACATCAAAAAAATACCCCGCCAAAAAGCTGAACCTGCAGCACTATGGCTTGGAAGGCACATTCTTCCCGGATGACATGGTGACCATAATAGACGATCCGGCTTCTGGCGAAAAGATATACAACGACCACTGGTTCGGCCAGTACGGCACATACAAGTCCAGCGACCACGGTATACTCAACAAGCTCGACATATACGAAACGATGTTTCTCGCCGAAAGCGGCGTGCTGAAGCTCCGCAACCTCAAACCCAAGGAAGTCTTTGAAGCGGCATCGAAGAGGCGCTCGGACTTTCCGAAGCTCTATTCGGTATATTCAGAATGGAGGAGCAGGGGCTATGTGGTAAAGACCGGATTCAAGTTCGGCACGCACTTCCGTATATACTTCCCTGGTGCCAAGCCCATAATGTCGCAGGACTCATGGGTGCATTCCAAGCACGTGATACAGGTCTTCCCTAGGGACGTCAAGCTGCTAATAGCTGAATGGGCGCGAGCCATACGCGTAGCCCATTCGGTGCGCAAGACCTTCATACTGGCCATACCTGGGAAGAGCAGGAAGAAGAAGCTCGGCATAGACTTCTTCCTATACCACAGGTCTAACGGGAACACAGACATACCAGAGAGCAGCAAGCCGAAGTATGCAATGCTTTCACTGAGCGAAGACGAATACATAGGCGGCGCCGAGCTGTCCGCGATAATAGGCGAAGCGAAGTCGCTCAGCTGCGAGCTTGTGATAGCAATAGCTGACAGGGAAACAGCTGTTACGTACTACAGGGTAAGGAAGATAGAGCTCGAGAAGAGCCCCTATGAGTATTATGAGATAGACTGGATGCAGCCCTAAGCACTTCTATTTGCTGTTCGTGGACTCCTTCCCCTGCAGGTAGATCTCGCTGGCCATTTTCAGCCTCGACACGGAGTGCGCCACGACCTTCCCATTGCCCTCGAACTTTGCAAGGAAGAGCCCGACTCCCCCGAACATCGCTGTTTTTATATTGTCGACAAACGTTATCTTGTACTTGAGGCTGGAGTCAAAACCCGCTATGTGCCCGGGATCGATCTCTAGCGGATTGTCATCAGTAACATTGTACTCTACGACATCCCCTGTTATATGCAGAAATACATTCCCGGGGCCGACGAACTTTTGCAGTATGAGGCCAGCACCCCCGAAGAACGCGCCCCCTATACCTACAGTTTGCATTGTGAACTTGACAGTCTCATCCGCAGCAATGAATGCGTAATGCTCTGCTATGAAATCCTCTCCCTCTTCTAAGGTAAGCTGGTATATCTTGCCGGGCAATACACCTGCAACAGTAATGTGCCCCGGCTCGTCCTTGGCTGTGAACTCCGTGAGGAAACCCGTAGCGCCCGTGACCTTCCTCTCTATGGCGCCCACTATCCCGCCCACCATCCTTGGTGTCATTACTACTGACCTGCTCTTGCTGACCAGCTTTCCAGAATCAGAGTATACCTTTTCGCCGACGTCAAGGCTTATCCTCACCGCCTGCATGCTCCCCCCTATCACTTCATATTTCATGCAACCACAGACTAATATTGAACAATAGTATTTTATAGATGCCTTTCAAATAACCACTAAGTTATCTTTGGTGGAAAGATGGCTGCTGCAAAAAGCCGCGACCTATGGGATATGTATTCAAATGCCGATTCAAACATGCGTTCATATGCACGGCTGAAAGGCTTATGGGTATGCGGGTATAAGCTTCATTATGATGACCGCTATGGCGTAGTGATGGTGCTTGAAACACACCTGAATTACCTCAAGCCAAACAAATCTGACCCACTCAGGCGCGAAATAGACGAGCTTAAAATAGATAGCGAATACGGAAATGTCAAGCTGTTTGTCAACCACGTCAATGCAATAGACAAATCGACTCAGGAAATGATCAAGCTCATTGATTCCGGCAAAGAGGCAAAGATAGACATAAACGTTATGCTCAAGAAGAATCCGGCTCCAAGGCCCTTGCAGCAACGCAAGCCGGGCATAAAGTATTATCCGTTTATGCTAATAAGCAACTATCCAAATTCCATGATTGAGCTGTCAGGAATGCAGATAGTAGAAGAAAAAGCCAGCCGTCTGCTGCCAATACCCCTGCGCACCAATCACTAATTCATAAAAGCCAAAAGATAAAGGAAAAGAAACCGAAAAGAAAAAGAAAAAAAGGAAAGAGATCAATCAATCCATCTCTCCTCCCATGCCTCCCGGCATTCCTCCTGCGCCTGCTCCGCCGCTTGGCTTGCTCTTGGAGCTTATCATGTCGTCTATCCTCAGGATTATCTCTGCGGCTTCGCTTGCGCTGTATATTGCCTGCTCCTTTATCCTGAGCGGCTCATATACGCCGAGCTTGTTCATGTCGCCGATGGCGTTCCTGAATATGTCGACGCCTGTGTTGCTTCCATCCTTTGTCCTGTGCCTGCTCCTCAGCTGCACCAGCGTGTCGATTGCATCCATTCCTGCGCTCTCGGACAATGTCTTTGGTATGACTTCCAGTGCATCGGCAAACTTCTGTATGGCTAGCTGCTCCCTGCCTCCAACATTGTTGGAGTAGTTCCTGAGCGCAGTTGCGAGGTCTACCTCTATGCTGCCTCCTCCGAGCACGTATTCGCCATCCTCTATCACGCTCGATATGGCGCCTATCACGTCGGTGACCATCCTCTCGCCTTCATCAACGACCTGCTGTGTTCCGCCGCGTATGAACAGCGTCACGCTCTTCGGGTTCTTGCAGTCCTCTACGAACACCATCTGCTCTCCAGATACCTTCCTCTCCTCAACAAGGCCTGCGAATCCGAGGTCATCCTGGCTCAGGTCATCTAGGCTTGTCACTATCTTGCCTCCTGCGGCCTTGGTCAGCTTCTCCATGTCGCTCTTCTTCACTCTCCTTACTGCCAATATGCCCGCCTTCGCCAGATAGTGCTGCGCTACGTCATCTATGCCTTTCTGCGTGACTACCACGTTCGCCTTGCTCTTCACTATCTTGTCGACCATGTCCTTTAGCATCTTCTCTTCCTGCTGCAGGAACGACTGCATCTGCTCAGGTGATGTTATCTCTATCTTTGCATCTGTCTCGGTCTTCTCTATCTCAAGCGCTACGTCCAGCAACGCTATCTTGGCGTTCTTTATCGACTTCGGCATTCCTGGGTGTGCCACTTCCTTGTCTATCAGCACTCCGTTTATCAGTGCCGTATCGCCTACAGTCCCTCCTGCCTTCTTCTCTATCTTTATCAGGTCATGGTCTATGACGATCTTGCCCTTTGCATCCTTGTCCATTACCTGCTTTACTGCCTTTATTATGAGCTTGCTTATGTAAGCCTTGACTTGGTCGTCGCCCACGTTCTTGGAACCCATAGAAACCATTGCTATCTTCTGCAGTATGGCTTCATCTGCAGCGTCTACCTTTCTGGCCTTCTCCCTGAGTATCGATGACGCCTTCTCTGCCGCCATCTTGTAGCCCTTTATGACCGTTGTGGGATGCACTCCCTGCTCCAGGAGGTCTCCGGCCCCACGCAGAAGCTCGCCCGCGATTACCACTACGCTTGTAGTCCCATCGCCTACTTCCTTGTCCTGCGTCTTGGCGACGTCGACCATAATCTTTGCAACCGGGTGCTCGACATTCATCTCCTCCAATATCGTGGCTCCGTCGTTTGTTATGGTTATGTCGCCTAGATCACTAACCAGCATCTTGTCCATTCCTTTTGGTCCAAGAGCGCTCTTTATCGCTGTCGCAACCGCAATTCCGACCGCTATGTTTGTCCTCTGCGCATCTCTTCCAAGAATCCTATTCGCACCTTCAGGAAGGTACAATACCTGTTGTCCATTCAATTGATTTTCTGCCATATGATTTCACCCTTTAAGCATCAATGATTTAGTTCAAAAATCGATTTATCGCATCGTTCTACAAGAAAATAACATGCATGTAATTAACGTCAGCGAAGTGCATATTTCATTTACATGTATTAATACACTTCACAGCCCTATATATGCAGATAAGATATTTATAGCTTGCCCCATCTCAGCCTAACAGGCCGTCAACAATGCCGCCGAATGTATTATCTATGTCATCATATTTCAATACGGCAATCTCTCCATTGTCGCTCGCCTCGCTGAATCTCCTATCCCTCGCTACTCTCCCTACCAGCTTGGCGCCAGATATTTTTAGCAGGTCGTCTATGCTCCCCTCGCTTCCCTCATACATGTTCTCGACCACGCCAAGCACCGCTTTGCCAAGCCTCTTTGCCATCATAGCAGAACGTATTGAATTGAGCATTGCAATCTTCTGCGGCGTTGTTACTATGACAAAACCATCTATGTCAAGCACCTGCATTATGGTCAGGGGCGCGTCCGATGTGCCAGGAGGCAGGTCTATTATCAGGTAGTCCAATGGGCCCCACTCTGTGTTCTCGAAGAAATCATACAGCATCTTGACTATTATGGGCCCTCTCCATATTATTGGCTTCTTAAGATCGTCCACGAGCATCGCAGTAGAAGCAACCTTGACGCCTTCCTTCACAAGCGGCTTTAATGGAAATGAAGCGGTATCCATCATTTCATTGATTCCAAGGAACATAGTGATGTTAGGGCAGTCTATATCTGCATCGAGCAGGCCTACGGAAAAGCCCTTCTTGGAAAGCTCGTAAGCGATGTTGACCGCTATGGTGGTCTTGCCCACTCCTCCCTTTGCGCTGTATACGCCTATCTTGTGCTTTATGCTTGAGAGCTTCTTCTTTATCCTGTCGCGCGTGTTCAGCGTGTTTATGAAGGAAGGATGCATGATCTCTTCATTTGGCTTTTGGCCAGCCCCTTCAGAGTTGCCGCTGCTCGCTTCTCTATTACTATTTTCCATAAAACCACAAAGCAGTTATAGTACCTTCTATGCTGAATGATTTATACGTGCCTTTTGGCAGATTTTACTCTTCTACTAGGCTTGCGCCTTCTGATGAGCTTCTTGCTGCTGAACCAATAACGGAAGCTGAAAAACAGGAAGCCGCTGCCCAGAGCAACGCCGAACCACAGCGTCGCCAGCCTGGTCATTATTGTCGCAGCTGCGCTTATCGATGAACTGATACCAAAGGTGCTCGATATGAGCGCCACCATGGCTACGTCGGCAGAACCAACGGTGCCGGGTATGAACGATACAATGCCTATGAGCACCGACACTATGTATACCAGCACGCTTTTTAGCACGGGCACATTAATGCCAAGCGCATGGAGCGACAGATAGAGCGAAAGCGAGGTCAGAAAATATGCTGGGACCGTGAAGAGCAGCGAAAGCAAGTATACCTTCGGCGTGTTGAGCTTGCTTTGAGAGGCGAAATACTCGTCTCCATACAGCGCAAACACCTCTGACAACTTGCCCCTCAATATCCTTTTCTTAAGTATGTCAAAAAGCCACGGGTTGAGTATAAATATGAATGGCAGCAGTATGACAAAATCCACAACCAGTATGAAAGGCAGATACGTGACGAAGAGCATGCCAAATATCAGGCTCAGCACAACGAAACCAAGAAAATCGGTGAATATGTCCACGCTCACTATCGGAAGTATCTCTATGAAATGCGTATTTGATACTCTATCTACAGTGTATGCCGATACGACCCTACCTATCCTTCCCGGGGTCAGGTTCATCGCATAGAGCGACAGATAGATTACAAAATTCTTGACTTCTGATATCTTTATCTTCAGGATGCGCAGGTAATAGCGCCATTTGAAGAACCTCACAAAGAAGCTGAGGAATTGGAATAAAAATGCGAGAAGGTATATGAGGGCATTGGCATGTTCTATTACTCCCATAACCCCGAGCAGGCCGCCCTTAGAGAATATGGCAATGCCTATGAAGACGATAAAGCTGGCTGCCAGCAGTATGACTACAAATCCAATGACCCTGCGCACCAGCTTGAAATACGCCTCCCTGGAAGGATTCTTCTGTTTGACTATGAGCTGCCACAGCGTCTCCTTCTTCTTATTTGCCGCCATCAAATACACTGAATCCTGTCCAGAAAATGCCCTCTGGCTTATCATACAATTTGTGCGCAATGACTATAAGCCTTGGTGCATATAAGCTGCGCGCTCGAGACTAGCCCATAAGCTGCGCACTTCTATCATCAGAAGCTTTTTACCAGGTTTATGCCGATTCCTGTGCCAAGCTTTTTGCCATAGCCCAGCTCTATGATTCTATGCAATAAAAAGTCTAAAAACCTGCTCCTTCTTCGAGCTCTCTTCAAGCCCTAGAATGCATGGCGCCTGCCTTTCCCTGCATGCCATTCAGGCCTTTCTTGTATCCATGCTTGTATGCAGCATGCACTATGATGAAGGCTATGAGCACTGCAACGATTATCACTACAAGCCCGCTGCCCTGCGACTTCCTTGTGCTGCGCGTTATTATGCCAGCTGACTCCTTGAAGGCAGATACATACATCCATATGTCAAAACCTAGTGCGAAAGAGTTGTATACGGCTATAAGTATGCTCCATGCATTTCTCCTCTGCGCCGCTATGATGATGGACTGTATCGTTATTATCAAGCCGAACCCTATTATGAGGATGCCCAGGAACACGAGGTTGAAGCTGAGTATGAACTCCAATGTGGCAAACGATATGTAGCCCAGCCAGGCTGCAGCAAAGCCTAGCACAGTAGCTATCACATATACAGAGCCGACAAAACCGAGGCCTACGGCTGATATGGCGCTTGCTTTCCTGAATTTCGACTTGTCGTTTGTCTTTTTCAGCATGCCAAGGCTGAAGCCGCCCGCATATGCATCCCAGATGGATATGACAAAATCCACAGCAATGATTATTATGGTAAATATCTCAGCGAAAGATATGCAATCACCGATTTGGCTTCTCAACGAGTAACTAAAAACTATACAGAATCATTTTAAGCCAAAATGTTGATATACCTGTTGGTGTTGAGATGCCTAAATTCAAAATCAGGGAATTCAAGATTAAGAGCGCAGCGACGAAAAACCTGGAAGGGAAAAGCGAGCAGAGAGTATACGCGATGGAGCCTGCAAGCCCCAAGGGCAAGCCCATACTGATATTCCTGGCAGGCATGATGGGCTCTGGCAAATCCATGCTGTTCAACGACGACTTCTTCACAGAGAATATGCAGCAGAGGATAGAAAGGCTTTATGCATCTGGCAGGATTAAGGGATCGATTTATGTCTTTCCTGACTTGATGACAAAGTTCGGCGGCTGCCAATATACAAACTCTGCAGTAGCGGGCAACTACGAAGACTTCATAATAAACGAGATGATACCGTACCTAAAAAGCGTGTACGAATCAGAGAAAGTTGCAGTATTGGGCAAATCGTCTGGAGGCTACGGCGCGATAACGCTGGCAATGAAGCATCCCGAAGCAATAAACGCGGCTATGGATCATTCAGGGGATTCGTACTTTGAATACTGCTACATGCATGATTTTCCAAAGGCAAGAAGATCAATAGAGCCTTTTGGCAGCGCCGAAGCATGGCTCGCAAGCTTCTCGAGGAAGCCGAACAAGAAAGGCAACGATGACCTGGCGGTGCTTAACATCATAGCGATGGCGGCTTTCTACTCTCCAATTGGAAGAAAGATAGGGCTTCCGTTCGACCTCCACACAGGAGAGATTAGGGAAGATGTATGGAGCACGTGGCTATCAAACGATCCTGTCAGGATGATAGATACGCACTACAAGGCGCTGCAAAAGCTTGATTTCCTGGGCATAGACGTGGGCCTGTACGACCAGTTCAACCTGCTGGAGGGCTCTCGGGCACTTCACAAAAAGCTTTCCGGGCTCAATGTCAAGCACATGTATTCAGAGTTCAAGGACTCTCATATCAACATAAGCTACAGGTACGACACATCCATACCGCTAGTGGAAAAGGCACTGTACAAAAGAAGAGGATAAAAATGCATCCTGCCAAAAGGTATAATGAAAAATCTTAGGGTAATCACACATGAACAAGTTCGTTGCAGTGCTCAAGCTCACAAGGATAGAGCACAGCGCCATGCTGGTCATCGCGGTCCTAGCCGGAGAGCTGATAGTTGCTGGACATCTGCCAGATGCATATATTCTGCTGCTCAGCCTCATAGTGCCGATATTCGTGAGCATGGGCTCCTTCGCTATAAACGATTATTACGATGTAGAAGTGGACAGGCTCAACAAGAAGACAAGCCGCCCAATAGTGTCCGGAGCAATCAGCAGGGAAGGCGCCATGTATGTCGCTGCATCGTCGTTTGTGATAGGCGTAGCTGCCAGTGCACTGATAAACCCCTATGCGTTCGCCATAGCCCTCATATTCGCAGCATTGGCTGCTCTCTACAGCTATAAGCTGAAGGAGATGCTCCTTGTGGGTAACATCTACATAGCGTTCTCCATGGCCATACCTTTCATATTCGGCGACTATGTAATGTCCACTGGCCTTAACATCAACATAGTGCTGATAACGCTGGTCATACTGCTGAGCGGGACGGCCCGTGAGATACACGGCATGATACGCGATTACCACGGCGATACAAAAGCGAGGAGGATAAGGAACCTGCCGTATTACATAGGCCTGAAGGATTCATCATATGCAGCACTGGTGCTCTACATCGCTGCAATAGCTATAAGCATATTCATGTTCCTGTTCAGGATGCCGTTCAGGTACAACCTCGTTTACATTGTGCCTATAGCGATAACCGACATTCTGCTTCTCTACGTGAGCGCCATATACATCAAAAAGCACAGGATTTCAAGGAAGGGCGCTTTCGATACGGCGCGCAACATAAGCCTAGGCGCAATGGCACTCGCGCTCATAGCGTATCTGCTGTCAAGCGCGCTGTATTTCGGCCTTTTCAGCATCTGACTATGGAGATTACGTCATGAGGCAGCAGCCTCTCCCTCCCTTTCAAGTCTTTAAGCTCTACTATGAAGGCGAAACCAGTAACATTCCCTCCTAATGTTTCCACCAGCTTGAGCGCAGCAATGGAAGTTCCACCCGTAGCGAGCAGGTCGTCCACTATTAGCACATTGTCGCCGCTGCTTATTGAATCCTTGTGCATCTCTATCTTTTGGTGCCCATACTCAAGGTCGTACTCCGTGCTTATCTTTTCGTAAGGCAGCTTTCCCGCTTTCCTTATCGGCACGAAAGAGCATTTCAGCGTATACGCCAGCGCAGCGCCTATTATGAAGCCTCTCGCTTCTATCCCGACTATCCTGTCTATCTTGCGGCCAGATACCTTATTGGCCAAGTAGTCTATTGCGAGTGGAAACGCCTGCTGGTCGGCAAGCAGCGGAGTTATATCCTTGAACAGCACGCCTTTCTTTGGGTAGTCCTTAACGTCCCTCAGCTTGCTGCTTATGAAATCTTCTATCTCCATTTGGCACTGCCGCTTCTATTCTAATGCGCAGTTCAGCTGCATTCGCTGTATCCGCACTTGGGGCAGGTGAAGCAGCCTTCCGCAGCTACCATCTCTGTGCCGCATGAGGGGCATTTCTTCTCGCTATGGGGCGACAGCACGTATGTCGTGGCACCTTCCTTTATCGCCGCCATTGATATCTCCTGCCCTTTCCTCTCCTTCTCCTCCTTCATATGTGCTATCTTCTTTGCGCCCCCCAGCTGCGTGGCTTCCTTGTTTACTGCGGAGAGCACCTGCACGCTCTTGCTGCTGTCCCTGTATACTGTTATGCCCTTGCAGCCGAGCTGGTATGCCATGGTGTAAGCAGTCTCTATATCCTGGGGAGTGGCGTAGCTCGGGAAGTTTATCGTCTTTGACACTGCATTGTCCGTATACTTCTGGAAAGCTGCCTGCATCTTCACATGCCATTCTGGAGCTATATCATACGCGGTAACGAAAAGCCTCCTCACTTCCTCTGGTATCGCATCCACGTCCTGTATGGACGTCTTGCCTGCCAGCGTCTGCATCAGCTCGTCAGAATAGAAGTTGTACTCAAGCGCATATCTCTCGAACTCGTTGTCTACTTCTATGAGGTTCGAGCCAAGGCTGTCCTTGACGTTCCTCATGTAAACTACAGAGAATATCGGCTCTATACCCTGCGAAGCGCCTCCGGATATTATGCTTATCGTGCCTGTGGGCGCTATAGTAGTGACTGTGGAGTTCCTAAGAGGCTTATACCCGAGCTTGTACCATATGCTGTTCTCGAACTCCGGGAACGGTCCCCTCTCCACTGCGAGCTCTTCGCTCATCTTCCTCGCGTTCTCTGTTATGAACGACATGATTTTTTCAGCAAGCATGAGCGCTTCGTTGCTGTCGTACCTTATATTGAGCTTTATGAGCATGTCAGCCCATCCCATTACGCCGAGGCCTATCCTCCTTATCGCCTTGCTCACCTGCTCTATCTGTGGTATCGGGTAGTTGTTCATGTCTATTACGTTGTCGAGGAACCTCGTGCCCAACCTTGTTGTCTCGCGCAGCAGGTCCCAGTCAACTTCGTAATGGTGGTCGGTCCTCTTGACCATCTTCGCTAGGTTTATGGATCCAAGGTTGCACGAATCATACGAGTAAAGCGGCTGTTCACCACAGGGATTTGTAGACTCTATCGGCCCGTACTTGGGCACAGGGTTCGAGTATGTAGAATTCATCCTGTCTATGAACACGACTCCAGGATCGCCGGTCTTCCACGCCATTGTTATTATCAGGTTCCACACCGCCCTGGCGTTCAGCATCCCAACAACCTTCTTGTTCCTAGGATTTATCAAATCGTAGTTAGTATCGTTCTTGAGCGCATCCATGAACTTGTCCGTTATTGCAACGGATATGTTGAAATTCCTTAGAACCCCTTCGCTCTCTTTAGCAACTATGAAGTTCAATATGTCCGGGTGGTCGACGCGCAATATGCCCATGTTCGCGCCCCTTCTTTTGCCTCCCTGCTTTATCTGCTCAGTAGCGGCGTCGAATATTTTCATGAACGACAGCGGACCGGAAGCTATGCCTCCTGTTTTGTGCACCACATCATTGGAGGGCCTGAGCCTTGAGAATGAAAAGCCAGTGCCTCCTCCGGTCTTGTGTATTATTGCTGTGTACTTGATTGAATCGAATATCTCCTCTATAGAATCGCCTACAGGCAGTACGAAGCACGCACTCAGCTGTCCAAGCTCTTTCCCAGCATTGAATAGCGTTGGCGAGTTCGGCATGAACCTGAACGATGTCATCGCTTCGTAAAACTGGTTCTCTATCTCCCTGACCTGTTCGTCGCTCTTGCCATAGCTCTTCTCGGCTGCTGCTATAGCTTTAGCTACCCTGATGAACAGCATCTTCGGCGTCTCTATTATCTTCCTGTCCTCATCCTTGCTCAAATACCTCGCCGCAAGCACTATCAGCGAGTTTATCGGCATCTTGAGCTCATCGTCAGGTATACCAAGGACCTTCTTTGCCGCCCTTATCTCAGCGCGCTTGTTTCTGTAAAGTATGTACGCCTTTGCAACGTTCGGGTCATTCTCCATCAGCACCTTTTCCACTATGTTCTGTATGTCCTCTACTCCAATCTCCTCCTTCCCAAGATCATTGACATTCTTGACAACGCTTTCGGCTACGAGCTGCGCATTTTTCTTGTTCTCATCTGCCTCCTGCATCGGATAAACATTTGCGAAAGCGCGTTCTATTGCGCTTTCAATCTTCCTCTCGTCAAAATCCACCTTTTCCCCGTTCCTCTTTATCACAAATTTAGTCGCCATTTTAACCCCCTCGGCACTTACAATTTTAGAAATAAGATTTATATAGCAGATTGCATCAAATGCGGTATCGGTGTAGCCGTTCATGTATGGAAACTTCCACTACTAAAAAGTATTGTTGTCGTAAAGACCGATTAGCGGCTTGCCGTATTTAAAAAGGTTGCTTTTCTAATATGATTTTTCCGTTTCTATACCATCGTTTTCTTCCGATAGGATATATGAATTGAATCTCTCCCACGCCGTTTTATATGTATTGTGCTCCTGTGTATTTACCGTATAATACATCCAGCTGGCGAACTTTGACTTGGGTATGCTCTTCTGCGATACCTCGTATATATCCGTGGCGGTAACATTCTTCCATTTTGCGGTTTTCGCCATTGAGAATTCGTTCCGTATATCATCGCTGTTGAACTCATACTGGTTATCTGAGAGCGCTTTGTGCGTCTTCCACGAAAGCCCAGAGGAAAATGCTGCTATGAGCACCCCAATATTCTTCAACTGCAAATCTTCATCCGTGTATTCGCTCTCGCGTTTCTGCGAGAGCTTATGCAGTTTCTCCTGCAAGATGTCATACTTAGTCAAATTATGTTTTATCGGCATGACACAACCCTATAAATCCCGAATAGTCGGTATTTATAATAAATAATTACACTGAATAAAAATATATATGTTTGTTATGAATATTGATTGAATCGGGGCGACTAACATGGCAATATTCAACATTTTCGGGAAAAAGGATGTGAGCGCGGACATAACGAAGAACATACCTTACCGTCTGGTCACGGAATGGACGCCGTACAAGATGTTTTCCGGAAGGAAGAGCAGCGTCATGCTCAAGGTCAAGCTGAAGAACCTTACCAACGAGGTGCTGCTCACGTCGCTCGTGGTTGAACTGCCCAACAAGCTGAGCTTCGACGAGATAGGCATGTCGAAGCAGAGAGAGGTGCGCATGGGCGAATTGGCCCCGGAAGAGGAGAAAGAAATCGGCCTTAATGTGTATAACGGCACCGATGCCGATCCTGGCGAATACACAGTATCGCTCGCAGCCATAGCGCACTACCGCGATTACGGGCACATAATAAATGCGATAAAGAAGCGCACTACTGTGCAGGTTGTTTGACCTTAGCCTCGTCCTCCTTGGCTGGCTTGGCAGCCTCCTGCGCTTCGGGGCTTATGGCCTTGTATATGTCGCTCAGGCGCTCAGCCACTTCCTTGCCCTTTTCGGTGAGCTTTATCGTCTTTATCTTGCCGTGCTTCTCGCTGGATGTAAGGCCAAGCTTTTCGCATTCAACGAGGAAGTTGCAGGCATGAACATAGGTCGTATTGGCGGCCTTAGCCAGGCTTGATATGTACCAGCTCTGCGACGTATCCATAAGCGCGACCAGTATGTCCGTCTGCTTTTCCCTGAGTAAAATATTCTCCATATGGATTACTCCGTGTGCACAAAAAGGCAGCATTGCGGGGCAATATGCAAATAATGCCCTTTACCTGCACGTATATATCCCAATACATAAATATATTAATTAGTTTCGGTAAGAAACTAGTATAGGTGACGTGCATGGTAAAATTTATCATAGCGAAACAGCTAGTCGGCAAGAAAGTGATAAGTGTCAGTGGATTTGATGTTGGCAGGTTTATAGATGCCGATGTTAACGAAATAACCGGCAAGATAAACTACATACTTGTTGAGCCGAACATGGACAGCAGCATATCTAACAAGCTCGATGCCCAGGACGGCCACGTAAAGATACCATACAATTCCGTCACCGCCGTGGCAGACTACATAATGGTCGACCTCAAGGGGCTATGAACGCGGTGATTCCATAATCCTTTGCGGCGGGGATGAGGCGGGGAGGGGCGCCCTGATAGGGCCGCTCGTGATTTCGCTAGTCTCTGTCAAGAAGGCGATGGTCCACAAGCTGCCCGAGATAGGGGTGCGGGATTCAAAGCTGCTGAGCAGGAAGCGCCGCGACGAACTCTACGGCTCTATACTTGACATAGCGGAGGACGTTAAGATAGACAGGATAGCTCCTGCAGAGATTAATTCCGCAATGAAGGCGGGAATATCACTGAATGAGCTTGAAGCCATACATTTTGCAAAGCTTTTTGACAAATTCGACCAAGAAGTGAACTTTCTATACCTCGATTCCCCTGATGTGATAGCCGAGAAGTTCGGCATACGCGTCAACATGCTGAGCAACAAGCCGACCAAGGTATACGGCATACGCGCCAGGGGCATCAGGGGCGTCAAATACACCACTGTTGTGGCCGAGCACAAGGCCGATTCCAGGTATCCTGTTGTTTCGGCTGCAAGCATAATAGCGAAGGTCGAGCGCGACAGGGCGATGGACCAGCTCAGCGCGTCTCTTTCCATAGCACTGGGCTCTGGCTATCCATCGGATTACCACACCATAGACGCGGTGCGCAAGAACATGAAGGACAAGGAGCTTAGCATGCACATACGCGAGTACTGGAAGACGCTTGGGAACATAAGGCAGACAAAGCTTTTTAACTTTGGCGACACATCAGCTTAACAGTGCGGACCTGTGGCGCAACTTGGATAGCGCGCGTGGCTTCGGACCACGCGGCTGCGGGTTCAAAATCGCCCTAGCAAGGGCTATTGCGATGCAACTCCCGCCAGGTCCGCCAGAAAATATTCAAGGCTGTCGCTCTGCCAAAACGAAAATAGAAAAGCCCGGAGCAATTACTTCTTGCTCTCTTCTGGCTCCTGTATCTTTATGGTGCTTATGCCCAGCGGCGGTATCAGCCCAAGCGAATACGCTACAAGGGTTCCAGTAGCGCTGCACCTGAAGTTGAGCCCGTTCATTATTTCCTCAGCCAGTGCGGTTGGGAGTATGTGCTTCTCGTTCCACGACTTCATTATCGCGCTGACGCCCTCGGCAGATTCTTTTATATCCACAGTGCCAGCCAGCTTCAGCTGCCCGACGCTCTTTGCATCCTTGGAATCGCCATCGAAATAATCGGCTAAGAAGCTGTATTTTACAGTGACTCCGTCATTCGACGACTTGACCTCCTCAAGGTTAACGTTTATCTTTGGGAACCTTTGCTTGCTAAGGGCTTCCATAGACTCGATCTTGCCTTCTACGTTTGATACTGTGAATCCCGTTATCATGTTACCACTTTGCTTTATTAAGTTTAGAAAGATATAAGTATAAATAGGTTAGGCAGGCAGCATCAGTGCCGTACCCGCAACGATATAACAAGTTATTTATTATTGAACTCAGCAATAGAATCGGTGCATTGCTTGAAGCTTCTGCCATATGCCGCGTTTACAGTACTGCTTGCCTATTTTATGGTATCGGTTGCCGGTGCGTCAGGCATAGTTTATGGAATAAGCAACATCAACACTACAGTTTCGATAAACCTGAACGGCAGTGCGTACATAAGCGAAGCCATTACTACGATACTGCCTAATTCCTCGCTGGCCCAATACACGATAGACCGGTCCGGCCTTAATCTCACTCTGAGCAACTGGCAGACAATAGTGGGCCCTCGGCTCGTGCAGCACATAATAAACCCAAGGACCGGAGTTTACGACTTCCATCTGCTGCCCGGCCCAATAAACCGGACAAGCTACGGCGGCATAGCTACCATATACATGAATTACTACGTTTATAACGTCACAACAGTGAACCAGACGGGCCCAAGGGTACTTGGATTCAAGTTCAATGACGATGTGCTTAACTTTGCCCACGGCTCTGGCGGCGTTGTCCTGGGGCAGGACACGCGTTTCAATATAATACTGCCTAAAAACTCAAAGATCCTATCAATATACCCGCTGCCCGACTATCCGAGCAATTTCGCTGCAAGCCAGGCCAACATATCGGAGGTATCATGGTTCGGCGGCGAGCCCCTGTACAACTTCAACCTGACGTTCCAGGTGAAGGAAAGTCTTCTGACAGAGGTAAAAGACTTCTTCAGCTCTATCTACTCTGCTTTGGGCATATTCACGTATATAATAGTGCTTGCCATAGTGCTTCTCATAATATTCTACACGTACATGAAAGTGCATTGACGGTGTTTTGTTGGTACGCGCGCCAGAAGGAATATCTAAAGAGGAATCAATGCTGCTGTCCTACCTCGGGGGCGGTGCCAAGCGCAGCATGGAAGATATATGCAAGGCTCTTGGAATAGACCAGAGCGCCGCAGCAAGCTATTTGGAAGGCCTGGAGAATCTTGGCGCAATATCGATCCAACGCTCAAAGCAGTACGACATACAGCTGACTGAAGAAGGCAAGAAGGACATACAAGAGGGTTTTCCTGAAGAGCGCCTAATCGGCAGCATTGCCAAATCCAACGGGCTGAAGATATCGGGCAGCATAGATAGCATAGCGCTTGGATGGGCCCGCAAGAACGGCTGGGTCACGGTTGAGAGTGGAACCCTAAAACTCACTGACAGCGGCAAATCTGCTGTTGGCAAGGCCTATCCATACCGTGAGCTTCTCAGCAGTCTGGAAAAAGAGGCAGGCAGCACGCTCATAGAAAAGCTCATAAAAGAGGATAAGAATAAAATAGGCGAGCTTTCGAAGAGGGGCCTAGTGACAATAAAGGAGCGGAATCAGATATCATCCATATCAATAACAGACGAAGGCAGGAAACTGCTTGCCAGCAAGCCAGAAGAAATGATTACATCGCTCAGCAGGGACATAATAAAGTCCGGTGCATGGAAGAGCAGCAAGTTCAAGAGCTACAACGTATCGGATCCTACAGAGCGTGCATATCCGGCGCGCATGCACCCGTCGCACAGGTTCTTCAATTACATACGCAGCGTGTTCTCAGGCATGGGGTTCTCCGAAGTTGAAGGGCCCATAATAAACAATGCGTTCTGGAACTTCGATGCGCTATTCTCCCCCCAGGATCATCCTACGCGCGACATGCAGGACACATTCTTCCTTTCAAACCCAAAGGAGATAGACATAAGCGATCTAGAGGTGCTTGGCAGGGTGAGGCGCATGCACAAGAAGGGCTGGAAGAGCGCATGGAAGGAGAGCCTAGCCAAGCAGGCGCTACTGCGCACGCACAACACCGTAGTCTCGGTGAAGAACATACTCAAATACGGGAATCTTGACAGCTCAGTCTATCCGGTGAAGCTGTTCTCGCTTGGCAAGGTGTTCCGCAACGAAAGCATAGACTACAAGCATCTGAACGAGCTGAACCAGCTGGATGGGATAATAATAGGCAATTCCCTCACCCTGTCTAACCTGATATTCACAATGCGGGAGTTCTACTCATATCTAGGCATCGACGTCAAGTTCAAGCCTTCCTACTTCCCGTTCGTAGAGCCTGGCATGGAGGGATATTACTACAACAAGGAGCACAACGACAACATAGAGCTCTTCGGCGGCGGAATAATAAGGAAGGAGATAACCAAGGCGATGGGCACCAATAAGACCGTGCTTGCCTGGGGCATGGGCCTGGACAGGATGATGTTCGACTATGTTGAAACCAGCTCCCTTTCAGAGATATACCGGAACCAGGTGGGCTGGCTTAGGAATTTCAGGTACAAGAAGAGCATGTGATACTGTGGCAGTAATAACGTTCGCATTGGGCGACATAGAGAAGCACATAAGCAAGGATAAGTTTGCAGAGCTAGCAGAGCGCATTGGCATGGAGATAGAAGGGATCACAGACAGGGACATAAGTATAGATATAACACCGAACAGGCCCGACCTACTGGATTTTAACGGCCTAATAAGGGCCCTATCATATATGTCTGGCAAGCTAAAGCCCGACAAGGATGCGTACAGGCTGAAAGAGGGCACCGCCCTGCGCATAAAAGTTTCGGCAGATGTAAAGAAGGTGCGCCCGTACATAGCAGCTATGGTGGTGAAGAACATAGATCTTTCAGGAAACAGGCTCAAGTACCTGATAGATTTCTCTGAGAAGCTGTCGGATACCTATGGAAGGAAGAGGAGGAAGCTGGCGCTGGGCATACACAATCTAGACACGATAGATGCAAGCAGCGGGCTTGTATATGGCGCGTCTTCCGAAGGCAGGATCATGCCGCTAGGAGGCACTAAAGAAATGAGTTTCTCAGAAGTTATGGAGGAAAACCGCAAGGGAATGCAGTACAAGAATACAATCGCAAATAAGGCTGGACTGGTGCCTTTCCTGTCAGATTCGAAGAACGTGCTCTCTGTTATACCTCTGACAAATTCTGAGATTACGAAGGTCACAGAATCCACAAGGTCGCTACTGGTGGACATAACCGGCACAGACATGAAAACTGTGAACGATACCGCTAACATATTCGCGTGCTCATTCATGGATATGGGTGCCGAAGTATACGGGTGTGAGATAGATTACGGCAAGAGACAGGTGACGACGCCCTCGCCGGAATACAGGGAGCTCAGGCTGCGGCTCTACAAGATAGAGGCAACGTTGGGCATAAACATGGATAATACTTCGGCAATAGGGCTGGGCGAGATGATGGGATACCCGGGCGCGCAATACGGCAATTCCGTACTGTTCTACATCCCTCCATATAGGGTTGACGTGCTAAACGAGCAGGACATAATAGAGGACATAGCGATATCGTATGGCTACAACAACATAATCCCAGAACCCATATTCCACCCCATAGCTCCAAGCTACCCCAGCCAAATAACAAAGCTAAGTGATTTTGTAGCCAATGTGGCGCTTGGCCATGGCTTTACTGAGGAGATCAACCAGGTCCTGACAAACGAGGAGACGAACTTCACAAACATGGGCATAAGCAATCCAGACAAGGACAAGGTAATAAGGATTGCCTATTCGAAGACCGAAAACGCAACAATGCTGCGCACAGACGTACTGCCATCACTGCTGAAATCCCTGGGCATATCTACAAGCGAGCCCCTGCCGCAGAAGGTGTTCGAGGTAGGAGAAACCTTCTCCATAAATTCTGGCAAAGTGTTTGAAAACATATCGCTCGCCATGGCAACAGAGCATTCAAAGGCAACATTCGCAGAGATAAAGAGCGTAGCGGAAAGCATCATGGGCTCGCTTGGCATGGAGTATGAAATAAAGGCGGGCACCAACCCGAGCTTCATAGAAGGGAGGTGCGCGGCCATAGAAGTGAACGGAGAGACAGTAGGCTTTTTCGGCGAGATACATCCAGCGGTGCTCAACAATTTCAAGATAGAAGAACCAGTAGCGGCGCTGGAGCTGATCCTGATAAAAGACATAAAATACTAAATAATTCAGGGAAGACGCATAAAAAGAAAAAAGAGCTAAGCATCATTGCGAAGGCTTTGCGTAAACCTCCGGATGCTTCTCCTCGTAGCTCTTCTGGTACTTCTTGAAGTCAAGCCATTTCTTCTTCTCGTACTCCTTCGACTTCTGCTCCCACTTGGGCTTCATCTTCCTCCACTGCTCCAATGTGTAGCCGTACGGAGGATGCTCGCGTATGACCTTCGGGTGGAATGCATAAGAATAGAACTCTTTGTAGTAGTCGTAATCTCTCTCAGCAATCGCGCTCCTGTCGACGTTTATACCCTCCTTAGAAAGGAATGCTATGATGTCTTCGAGGCTCATCTTCTCCCTTATGTTGTCTGCGCCTGTTGGATTGTATATGACTGTTATCCTGCCCTTCTGGAACTCAACATATGCCTTTATCACTGGCTCTAGAAGCAGGAGCCTGTATTGAAGCCTAGCTGCGTGCTCTTGGTCTATCATATCTGATTTGCTTAAATTGGAGAATACCACCTGCTTTATCATCTTGTATGGCATCCTGAATTTCTTCCCTTCCTCAACTATCCAGTTCTTAGAATCGTCTATGTTCTGCTTAGATTGCTGTTCTAAATCCTGCTTATAACGCGGCGCGTTCGAAGCAGATTCATCTCTTGTATCCATATATCACACCCGCATTTATGCCTTGACTGCCTGCTCTATGGTTTCTGCTAGCTTCTCGTTGGCGAAGTTGGCAACATGCTTTCCGCCGTTGACTGGCAGTGCGAAATAGTCTATCATCCTGCCGTAGGTCCTCTTGTAAGACTCTGTTGAAGAAAGCTTCTTGACATCCCTCACG
>JAJZZN010000002.1 GCA_021797575.1 Microcaldota archaeon | reverse complement strand
CAGGAATTCGCTCGAACCCTTCGCGCATATACCATATCTATGCAATCCGGGCTCCCCAAATGAAGATGTTTATTCAAAGAGCAGGAAGATGCTTGTTGAGAATCTAGGCAATTGCGAATCGCTAGGTATAAAGTACTTGGTCATACACATGGGCTCGCACCTGGGCAGGGGATTCGATGAAATCAGCGATAGGCTCGTTGACACAATAATGCATGCACTGAGCAGGAGTGCTTCTACGCATATACTGCTGGAGAATTCTGCAGGGTACAGCAACAGTGTAGGGTCGCACATGCAAGAGATAGGAAAAATAATCGACAGGATAGGGAGCGGAAGAGTCGGTGTATGCCTCGATACCTGCCACGCCTTCGCCGCTGGCTATGATATAGCATCAAAGAAGGGCACACGCGGCCTGATGGACGAGATAGAGGAAAGCTTTGGCATAGACAAGATAAAGCTAGTGCACCTCAATGACGCTAAATTCCCGTTGGGCAGCGGCCTGGACAGGCACTGGCACATAGGCAAAGGGTATATTGGCATGAAAGGATTTGCCAACTTTTTCAGAAGCTCGAGGCTTACAACAGACTGCTTTGTCATGGAGACTCCAGAGAACAAGGATGGTGATGACAATACTAACATGCAGGCAGTGTCAAAGATCCTGGAAGAATGCGGTATTGAGGCTTATGCACCGAAAGGATAGACAAATAGAGCGATTGCATATATTGCTATCATTGCAATCGCTATGCTTATGTTGTCATCCACAGTGTGAGAGCCACTCACGCTTTCTACTATTGACAGTATTGCACCTATCAGCAGCGAGTATAAGCCTATGAGGGGGTATGCAAGAATCGAGGCGCTGATCCAGAATACCAGCGCACCTTCCACGCTCTTGCCGTGATTATACGCAAGCTTGTGCTTCCCGTATGTGACACCTGCTATTGTAGCAAGCGAATCGGAGAAGAAAAGCGCTATTATGCCGGTCAGAAGGAGCGGGCGTGCATGTATGAAGCTCACCATGAGCAGGGTGCCTACAGCCAGGTATATTGCGCCTTCGCCGAAGAAGGCGCCTGTCCTCTCCAAGCTGTTCAGAAACGCGTACATGCTGCTTTTATGCGGGACCAAGCCGCTGATTGAGTACCCGAGCAGCGATAGCAGCACCACTATGTATATTGCGCTGTAGTATTGCACCAGCACTATTATAAGTAGCAGCACGGCGCCCATTACCATTTCAAACACATCGCGCCTTATCTCTACACGCTTGTTGCTCCTTGCAGGCTTTACCTTCCTAGGCGTGTGGCTCTTTGCTATGAAAGCGGCTATGAGGCCTATTGATATGGACTGCGAAACTACAATTATGCCAGATACAGAAGCAGCCACATAGAAGTATGAAATCGTTGCGAGCAGGTACAGCATTGATATGGAGAATATGGCCCTGTGCCTCAGATACTGGTATACAGAAGAGCATGATACGAGCGATATTCCGAAAATAATCAGTATGTTGTACGCATGGCTGAAGAAGAGCGAAAATACAGATGCGATAACAAAGGTATACGCAAGGCCAAGCAGGTATATGTTGAAATTTTCTTTGCCCTTTCTATCTACGTAGGACTGCCATGACACTATGGCAACCGCGACAATGAAGGCTGCAAGCTGCACGGCTTGCGAGGCTAATGCTGCATTCATGGAGTAAGCCTGTTGATTACCCTAGGGAATGGTATGGCGTCGCGTATGTGGTCCAGGTTGAGCATCCACTTTATTACACGCTCTATCCCAAGGCCGAAGCCGGCATGCGGCACCGAGCCGTATTTTCTCAGGTCTATGTACCAGCTGTAATTGTCAAGGTTCATGTTGAGCTCCTTCATCCTCTTTACCAGCTCTTCGTATCTCCACTCGCGCTCGCTGCCCCCTATTATCTCTCCGTGGCCGTGTGGCGCGAGCATGTCCGCGCAAAGAACCGTCCTCTCGTCCTTAGGGTTAACAGGCATGTAGAACGCCTTTATCTCTTTGGGCCAGTTATAGACAAATATTGGCTTGTCCTCGTTCTCGGTCAGCAGCTTCTCCTCCTCAACGCCGAAGTCGTCGCCCCATTTCTTGTTGGAGCCCTTCTCCTGAAGCAGCGCTATCGCCTGGTCGTAGCTAAGGCGCTTGAAGGGCGGCCTTATCTTCATGAGGCTGTCCGGTTCAACACCGAAGAATTTGAGTATGTCCGGATGCTCCTTCGCAAGCTTGTTGGCGATGCCGCTCACGAGCTTCTCCTGGAACTTCATGTTCATGGCATTGTTGAAGTACGCCATCTCGGGCTCGAGATGCCAGTATTCCGCCAAGTGCTTGACCGTCCTCGACTTCTCCGCCCTGTATGACGGTGCAAACGAGTATACCTTCTCGAGCGAGTATATCATAGCCTCGGCATAGAGCTGCGACGATTCCGTCAGGTATGCCTTCTGGTCGAAGTACTTGACTTCGAACAGGTCTGCACCCGTCTCGCCACCCGCAACAGTTATGAGCGGCGGCGTGATCTCAAAGAACCCCTGCTTGTCCAGGAACTCCCTTGCATACCGGAATACGTAGGAGCGCGCCTTCATAGCCATTATCATCCTTTGGCTCCTCAGCCACAGGTGCCTCACGTCGAGCAGGAATTCGGGGCTCTGGTACTCGGTTATAGGGAACTGCTCGCCCGAATGCACAACGAGCACGTCCTTCGCTTCCATCTCTACGCCGTCAGGGGCGCGCTCGTCCTTCTTCACGGTTCCCTTGATTATTATGCTTGATTCCAGATATGCAGAATCGATGGCGTTCCATGCGCTTTCGCTCATCGCGCTCTTGTCTATGACGCATTGGATTATGCCTGTTCGGTCGCGCACCACTGCAAAGATCTTGCCGCCGCTGCTGCGCTTCCTGTATATCCAGCCTTTTATTACAACTTCCTTGCTCTCGCTTGCCTTGGCCCTTGATATGGGCACTGATTTCACGCTAGTTTTCAACATATTCACACCATCATTCAGCAATCGTCACTGTTAGTTATAGAGGATTTACCATATTTATTGCTTACTTTCCGCAGCGCGTCAGATGAGAAGTATCACCCAGGCAGCAGCAAGGAACCCCGCAACTATTATTGCTGGCACAAGCACCCTGGCGAGCGTCATTATAGAGCGCAGGACTGTGAATATGCGGTCGCGCGAGTTCTGCCCCCATACCAGGAAGTTCTTCATCACGTATTGCTTGTGCCATACTGTGACTGGTTCTATGTTGCCGAGCGCTTCTTCTACTGCCCTGTCTATGAATGGCTTAAGCTCTTTGAACCTCGTATGCCTGCCCAGCACTACGCTCGCAGGCTTGCTCAGGGAGTTCACAGCGTGCGTATCCGTGGTATACACTTCTGCATCTATGCCGTATTTAGAGCGCAGGTGCGTTGTGATGGCCGTCCTTAGGGATGGCATCATGTTGTTGGCATTGAACTGGAGCATAGCGCGCTTGTACCCGTTGAACGCAAATATTGCCACGTTGAGCGAGCCCATTGCCAAATCCTTGGGAGCGTGGAGAGCGTTGTACAGCTCTACTCCTGATGTGCCAAGCTTGACTGATGCGGCCTTGTGAATCTCTCTGACATTCTTTATCGCCTGCACATACTCATCTGCGAACTCCGTGCCCATCCTTATGCCATCGAGCTCCTTCTCGGGTGCGGTCTCATACCTGGAGTTGTGGGCATCTATCAGCACCACATGCCTGCCGTCATCATATTTTGCGGATATGAGCTCTTTGAACAGTATCGCTGCATCCGCGGATACATCCTCCGTAACGTTCGGAGCCCTGGTAAGCGTCACCATCGACACATTATCGAATGTGAGTTCCATGACTTTTGCCTTTCCGCTTTCGCCAAAGGAGGCCTGCATAGGGCAGTGCACGTATCTGGCTTCGCGCACTGCGTTGTTCATCACCTTCTTGAGCTTGTATATGTCCATCGAATTTACCGGATTGAAATCCTCATTCACTGCGGTGTGCATTATGAACGGGCGAAGCTTGTACCTCGATGCGGCATATTTCTCCAGCAGGTACGGAAAATTGCTGCCGCCTATGTTTCCCGCAACGCCATAGTGCAGGTTGGGCACGAAAAACATAGCCTTTGGGCCCTTCTTGCCGTTCAGCAGCACCACGTCAACAGGTATGTCCGTCGCTTTCCCATACCTGCTAAACGATGATGCTGTGCTTATGCCGAACAGCCAGTCCTGCAGCATCTCGGAGAATGCATCTATCGATCCAAACCCAAGGCTGCGCTTCATAGGCTTGTTGAACGTGTATATTATGGCGTATATGACAACTGCGAATATCGCTATTCCGGCATATAGCTTGATCAGGAGCAGGCCGGTAGGCTCGTAGATGCCGAAGACGAATTTGCTTGTAGGTATGTAGAACAGCAGGTACAACGTGGGCTGCACCAGTGCGAGAGGCACCACCCTCTTGTACTTTGGCAGCAGTATCTTGTTCACAATCATCTGCCAACCGAATATGCTCGCTATGCCGACTATTATCACGAGCACGGCTATGGCTGTGCCGAGAAGAATGTATATTATGCTGCCGAGAAGCAGGTACATCGAGAAAGCAACGCTGCTTATGAACGATATGAACAGCAGGTGCTTGGCTGATACCTTCCTCAATGCCAGTTTTATGAACACTGCAGCAAGGATGGTCGGAAGTATTATGGCTATTATACCTACGGTAAAGCCGTTTATGGCGATGTCTATAAAATCGGTGTCTATCAGCTGATGGTTCACCAGTGCCACAGAGGCTATGCTGAATATGAACGATATAAAGACCAGCAACGCGAGTATTGTTTTTGTGTCAGGCAGGCCTTTTGCGAACAATTTGGTATAGCTGCCTATGCTAGTAGATCCTTTAGCCATCAAAACACTCGATTGGAACAAAACCGGCGAGCGCCGGGGCCCAATGGGTCACTTCCCAAACCTCCTTTGCCTATTGGAAAAGTCCTCTATCGCAGCGCGCAGGTCGTCGCGGTTGAAGCTGGGCCAGTACTTCTTGGAGAAGTAGAATTCCGAGTAGCTGGTCTGCCATGGCAGGAGGCCTGAAGTGCGCTGCTCGCCCGATGTCCTTATCACCAGGTCTATGTCAGGCACTAGCGCTGATCGAAGGTTCTGCTTTATTGTATCGTAAGTCAGCTTTATCTTGCCCTTCTTGCCCATCAGCTTCTTCACAGCATATAGAAAGTCATCCCTTCCTCCGTAATCCAGCAGTATGTTTATGGAGAGCTCATTGTTGTCCTTGGTCTTCTCCTTCACCGATTGGAGAGCAGTATTAAGGTCCTTAGGCAGCTTGCTCGAATCGCCTATTATGTTTACTCTTGCCTTGTTCTTATCAAGCTTCTTAAGCAGGCTCTTGTCGTAAGCGGCACGCTTGTAGAGAGAGTACAGTATGCTGAGCTCCTGCTGGCTCCTGCTTGCCAGATTCTCGGTAGATAGCGCCCACACAGATATCGTGCGCACGCCCAGCTTCTTGGCCCAAATGCTCACGTCTATGAACTTCTTTATCCCGAGGTTGTAGCCGTTGTACAGGTTGAGCATGTGCTCCCGTGCCCATCTGCGGTTCCCATCTGGTATTATAGCGATATGACCGGGAGGATTGGTTATCTTATTAACGTTCATCGGATTGCCTCAAGCTAAATATATCTAAATGCATAGGAATTTATATTACTTTTCACTATTACATATACTGGCGGTCGTGCCGGCTTTTAAACTTCATTTTCGGTACTATTATCCGCAATAAAGCATAAAAATATGTAGTTGTGCTGTCCATGGCGTACAAGTTCGAGCTTTATAGGGTTGAAGGGCTTTCCGACATAATAGGCAATTCTGCAGCGGTAGCTTCGGTGAAAGCCTACGCCAGGGACATCGGCAGGGGGATCAAGAGGAAGCCGTTGATGCTGTTCGGGCCGTCCGGCACAGGCAAGACTTCAACTGCTTATGCGCTAGCCAGGGATGCAGGCTGGAACCTCGTCGAGCTTAATGCGGGCGACTACCGCGACAGTGCATCGATACTCACAAAGCTCATGCCCGCAGCAATGTCACGGAGCCTTTTTGGCAAGATGAACATGATACTGATGGACGAAGTGGACGAGCTTGCAGCGAGGTTCGACAACGGCGCCAGCAGGGCGATATCGGAGCTTATAGATGCAGCTAAATGCCCCATAGTATTCACCGCTAACGATTTCTGGGACAGGAAGATATCATTCCTGCGCGCAAAGGTTGAACCGGTGGCGTTCAAGAGGGTTGATGGCTTTTCTTCCTCGTCATTCATAGAGAAGGTAGCGAAGGCGAACGGCATAAGGGTGGATGCAAACGCAGTCAAGGCGATAATTTCGCGTTCCAACGGTGATATGCGGAGCGCGCTGAACGACCTTGCGGTTATCGAAGGTGCGGGGGACATGTATGATGAAATAGTCTACAATGCGCTTGGCATGCGCGACAGGAAGAGCGACATATTTGCAGTTCTTGACAAGGTGTTCTATTCAAATACGATATCTGCAGCGCTGAGGGCCATAGCCGATTCGGATGTCGATGTGGATATGCTGATCAAATGGATAGACGAGAACGTGCCGAGGAGGTACAAGGACAACCACGACCTTTATGAGGCGTTCGCAAACCTCGCTCTCGCATCTGTGTATTATACGCGCGCATTCAGGTCGCAGCATTATGGCTACTGGAGGTACATGAACGTCATGATGTCTGCCGGAGTGGCGCTGTCGAAAACGCAATATCCATCAAATGCCGAAAGGTACTCTTTCCCCAAAGCCATATCGTCGCTAAGCGCGACAAAGGAATCGAGGAGCTCCGACAAAGGCGTGGCGCTCAAGCTGAAGCGCATCATACACGCCAGCACAAGGGATATCGTGTCTGTATATCTGCCGCTCATACGCGAGATAATAGGGAGCGCGCTGAAGCTGGCGGAGGACAAGAATGATGTATACGACGCCCTTGAGTCGAGTTACGGTCTCGACAAGAAGGATGTAGAAGCTATACTCAAGCCCTGATTTAAGGGCATCATATTATAATGCTAAGGTGTAACAATGGCAGAAAAGATAAGGTGCGCACACATATTGGTCGAAAAGGAATCCGTGGCGAAGCAGATACTCGAGAAGCTCAACAATGGAGGGGATTTCGCAAAGCTTGCCGAGGAGTATTCCATAGACGGGTCGAGAAGGAGAGGAGGCGACTTAGGGTTCTTCGGGCGGGGAGTCATGGTGAAGGAGTTTGAGAATGCATCCTTCGTGCTGAAGCCAGGCGAGGTTTCCGGGATAGTGAAGACGCAGTTCGGCTACCACATAATAAAGAGGCTGGCATAAATCACGCTTTCGAATACGTAAGAAAGTACATGTCCGGATCGCTTTCGCTCGATGCGTTGCCGAGGATGTTTATCCTTTTTAAGCCGGTCAGCTTCATCGTATTTGGCATTGCACTTTCTACATATTTCAGATCCACTATGCGCATCATATCTGCATAATTTGGGTTCTCCTTGCGCAGCGACGCATAATACACAGAATTCTTGTTCATGGTCAGCAGCATTACTCTGCCCCGGGGCTTGAGGACCGCAACAGCCTCCTTCATCGCTGTCTCATAGTCGTTTATAGAGTTAGGAAAAGGCGAGAATACTATTATGTCGAATGTTTCCTTCAAGAAAGGCAGGTTTTCCGCCTTGCCCTTTACAAATAGCGCATTAGAGCTGCGGCGCGCAAATGATAGAAGGTCCTCGGAGCTTTCTATGCCTGTTATCGCTATTCCTGTCATATACTTCTCTATCAAGCCCAAGCCCGAACCTACATGGAGTATTTTCTCGCCTTTGTGGATTTCGTGAAGAAGAAGCGCCACCTCTGATTTTAGAAAGGCTTTCCCTAACCTTGATTCGTAGAAATTGGACAGCTCTTCCTTGCTTGCATGCATATACATATATGCATCCTCAATTTTAAATACATGGAAGATGCGCGGGCTGTTAACTTTTATATTTTCGCGCAGAATATGGAATGATTGCATGGGCAAGGTCAGGTTATCGGTGGACTTGGATGACACCCTAGCAGGCACCATAGAGGAATGGATCAAAGAAGCGAGCGCCAAGCTTGGCAGGGAGATAAAGAGAGAGGAGCTTACGGAATACCACCTGGAGAATGTTGTGGATTTAGACCGTGAAACTATTATGGAAATTTTTAAGAATGTATGGGGGCATTATGAGAACGTGCCGCTTATCGATCCCCATATACCTAGAACCATTGAGGATCTGGGCAGCGCATTCGAGATTTTCATAATTACTGCAGCCGTAGGAAAGAAGGAGGAGGTGGTAGCATGGTTGAACAAATATGGCATCAGGTATGATAAGCTTATAATGGTAGAGCATTCAAAGGATAAGCTCAGGTTGGGCGAAGAATACAACATACCTATATTTGTTGATGACAACCCCATACTTGCAGACATGGCCATAAGCAGCAACAAGAAGATAGTTATGATCAAACAGCCGTGGAACCTGAAATTCATAGATGAGCACGCATCCGACAATCTTTTCGCAGTCTCTGACTGGAAGGAAGCCGAGGCAGTTCTTAGGAAGATCTCAGAAAGCATGGACAATTAGATGACAGGCATAGCAGTATGCATTCAACACTGAATATATTGGGTATGTAGATGAAGAACAAAAATCATGGCCATGGGAGGAAAAGCGCAGTTGTGGTATCCGACACGGTCAACAGGATAATGAAGGACCTCAAGGCCAATGCTGATCCAAGCTTCAGGGCCAGCGAGGAGAAGCTCGGCATAAATATCAGCAAAGCTTATGGAGTGCCTATGCCTGCACTAAGGTCGATTGCAAAACGTACTGGAATAGACCAGGGTGTTGCTGATGAGCTCTGGAAGACCGGAGTGCATGAAGCTAGGATTCTGGCATCGATGATATACGATCCAGATTCTATAACCGAGAACAAAGTAGATTCGCTGATAAGAGAGGTGGATTCATGGGACCTGTGCGACATTTGCTGCGGCGAGCTTTTCTCTAAAACAGTGTATGCGGACAAGAAGATATGGGATTGGGCAGCGAGCAGCGAAGAATACGTTAAGCGCGCGGGATTCGTGATGATAGCGTACAAGGCGTTGCGCGACCCAGATGCATCGAATTCTGATTTTAGGATGCTCTTCAAACGCATCATAGATGCATCCTCAGATGAGCGCAACTATGTGAAGAAGGCAGTCAGCTGGGCGCTCAGGGAGATAGGCAAAAGAAACATTACGCTGAACGGTGATGCGATGCGCATTGCCGAGGAGCTGCAGAAGAGCGATTCACAGTCTGCGCAGTGGATCGCCAAGTCGGTCATCAGCGAGCTCAAGAGCGAAAGAGTGCAGAAGAGGCTGCGGGCGCAGACGGGCCACAGGTAATATTGCAACAATGGGTGAGTGCATGGTGAAGATAGGAATAATAGGTGGATCGGGCATGTACAGCCTGCTCGAGAATGCGGATGAGGTTCAGAAGGAGACAGAGTACGGGGCGCCAAGCGACAACATAAGCGTTGGCAGCATAGAGGGCGTAGACGTGGCGTTCATACCGAGGCACGGGAAAAACCACACCATACCGCCGCACAAGGTACCGTATAAGGCCAACATCGAAGCCCTGAATGGAATGGGAGTTGAAAGGATAATAGCAACCAATGCTGTTGGCTCGCTAAACCCGGGCTATAAGCCGGGTGATTTTGCGCTGTTCGATCAGTTCATCAACTTCACGAGCGGAAGGGATGATACCTTCTTCCACGGACCAGATGTTATCCATATAAGCACAGCTGAGCCGTTCTGCCCGGAGCTAAGGGGCATAGCTTCAAGGAAAGCCGCAGAATCGGGCTTGGGCATGCACAGCGGCGGCTCTGTCGCTGTGATCAACGGCCCTAGGTTTTCATCGAAAGCGGAATCAAAATACTTCAGGGCTGCGGGTGCCGACATGATAAACATGACCCTGTATCCTGAGGTAGCATTGGCTAAGGAAAAGTCCATGTGCTACTTAGGAATAGGCTTGGTGACAGATTATGATTCAGGACTGGAGGGCGATCCGAACATAAAACCTGTAGATTACAATGAGGTGGGGAAGATGTTCGCGGCGAATGTGCCAAAGCTCAAAGCCCTTATAGCTGCGATAGTCAAGGACATCCCAGAAAAAAGGGAGGCATGCAGCTGCAGCAAGTCATTGGAAGGCGCGCAAGTAAAGGCTTGATCAGGCGACAGGATTTTGCATCGCTTCATTTCTGCGAGTAGATGCGCTTTGCCTGCTTCCATATGTCCCATGCCACAGTGAAGGTCAATATGGCCTTTTCGCTTCCGTTAGTCGCGTCTTCTACGGTTATATGGTATTTGCTCTCCATGTAGTCGAGGAACTCTTTGTCGTAGTCGGTCATGTAATCATCTTACGCAAATATGGCAGCAAGAGTATTAATGCTAATTGCGATTCTGCATTATGCCTAAAGCCGCAAACCCCATATATGCAATAGGATACTCCAATCTCAGCGTTTCGAAATTCATAAGCCTGCTCAAAGCGCATTCCGTAAACATGCTCATAGACGTCCGCACGATACCAAAGTCAAGGCACCAGCCGGGATTCAACGGGCCTGCGCTAGCATCGAGGCTTAAGAAACACGGCATAAGATATGTGCATTTTAAAGAGCTGGGCGGCTTGAGAAGAC
>JAJZZN010000003.1 GCA_021797575.1 Microcaldota archaeon | reverse complement strand
GAGAGCCTTGATGTCATTGGCGGAGAGAGGTGTGTTGTAAATCTGTAGATTGGACGCATAGCCAATAAATGGGTTTGGTGGAGCATAGCTACATGTTGCGCCATTGCCTATAGTAAGTGATGTTGACAATGCGCCAGGATTAGTATCCAAACCAAAGCTTCCGCTTGTTTCATTTATACCATCTATATATGTTGCTCCATGACCAGATTTATAAACCCCAACAACATAATACCACGTGCCTTGCTTTACTGCAGTTGTTGCACCATCGTTTCCATCGCATTCATAGCCAAAATACAAGTCTGGATAGTTATCAAATGAAAGCCCCCAAACTCCATCAGCAATACTATTACTGGTTTCACCAACGATAAGCATTGAAGAATCTGGTGCAGAAGGTGGAACATATATCCATAAAGACACTGTAAAAGCAATAGCAGTATTTGATACGACCATAGAATCTACGTTTATCTCTGTACTACTACCTCCGTTGAAACTCGCCACATACTGCGGTATCTCGCCATTGCATTCACCTGCAAGCGATATGAATGCAGTCGTGCCTGGCCCTTCCGGCCTTACCACTTGGCACGATCCAGGCGATGCCTTGGGCGCAAAAGTCATTGGGTTGAATACACCTAACTCAAAAAGCGCTGCAAGAACCACCGCAATGATGAGTATCGCCCACCCGTAGGTCATCAGGTACTCCATTGCTGACTGAGACCTGAAACTCTGATGAAACTCTCTCTGAGAGTTTCCCTTGCGAAAAGCTTCCATGTGCTTCATATTAGGTTATCAAAAAAAGGCATAAAAAGGCTTCGAGCCACAGTCAGATTATAGTTAGGTTCTCAAGTATTCCGGGCTGCTGGTTGGGGGTGCTAGAAAGCCTGAAGTCTCCCGCCACCATGTATTCGTGCTCCTGGACTTCTGTAACTACCAGCCTTATCCGCACAGTCTTCCCGTATAAGGTAGTTAGAGGTATCGTTGCATTGCGCAGCATAAAAGTCTGCGTGCTGCTGTTTGATATCCTGTACGTATTGAAATATGCTTTTATTGCTGGAGTATTGTTGCGCAATATCTCCACGTATATGTATGGGCTGTAATAGCTTATTATCTGGAAATTCAGGAACGGCTGGGTAACTGTGAACTGCGATGACGTCAAGTTGCCGACGCCCTGCGTCGTTATGTTGCAGTAGTAGGTTGATGCATAGTATGTAGCGTTGTAGCCGCCCCAGGGAGTCCTCTCAGGATAGCACGAATTGGCATTTGCAACAGGCAGGTCTAGGGGCTTTTTCTTGAATGCTAAGCCGGTCACATTCCATCCGGCGAAACTGCCGGTTGAAAAGTTGCCATTGAAAATGTTCGTATACACTGAGTTGTTACGCGGAAGCAGCGATGTGTTCAATGTGGCTAGGAAGAAATAGCATGGTGAACTGCTATTTACTGGAACGGATGGTGCAGGTCCGGTTTGCATGGTCAGCGAATATGTGCCTGCGGAGAGGTTGTAGTCTTTGTATAGGATGGGACACACATTGGTAAAGTTCCTGTTAACTATTGTGCTATTATTGGCATTGACCAGATTAACATGTACATATGAATTGTTTATACTCGACACCCATAGACCGAGCTCTCCGCCCACCCATGAGCATTTAACGGATCGCGTGGTATTGGAGCCCGACGAGTATAGATAGGCAGCAGTGGCACAAGATAGGTATGTCTTGTTCGTATAGTTCTTGGTCGTGCTGTTGGTAGTGTTGATTATGGTAATGGTCGTTGTGGTGGTCTTCTTGGCTATGGTGGTAGTTGCATGCCCTACTTGGGGTATGCTAAATCCTGTAGAGAAGTACCACAGCAGTATGATTATGGCTATTACTATTATGTAAGCCACTAAGCCTTTGTGCATGCATATTCACATTAATATTGCAAAAGGCATAAATTTATACTTTGCTTTATTACTTTTCGGATATGGCTGTGCTGATTGCACCATGTATTAAAGCACATCGCAGCCATGGTGCTCACAGCAGCCAGGATATGAGCAATGATGCAGTTATCTCATTTACGCCTCTGTATTCAAGATTGTGATGTATATGGAAAATAAGACCAAAATATTGGGCGTGGCTGGAAGCCTAAGGAAGGATTCTTACAACAGGGCGCTGCTCATGGCTATTGCCGATCTCGCCCCTGAAAACATAGAGATAGAGATTTACGAGCTCGACAAGATACCGCTGTACAACCAGGATATTGATACTCCAGAGAGCATGCCTGAGAGCGTAAGGGATTTCAAGAGAAGGATAAAGGAAGCCGATGCAATACTGTTTGTAACACCGGAGTATAACAGATCGGTGCCAGGCGTATTGAAGAATGCGATAGACTGGGCTTCGAGGCCATATAACGACAACTCTTTTGATGATAAACCAGTAGCTACAATAGGCGCTACGGATGGCATGATCGGCACTGCAGTAGCACAATATCATCTGCGCGAGATATTCTCTTTCCTTAACGCACATCCTATGGAAAGGCCCCAGCTCTTCATATCTGGGATAAGCAAGAAGCTTGCAGGAGGAAAAGTCCAAGATGAGGAGCTGAAGAGGCTGCTGCTATTATTCATAAATAACCTTGCCCTGTGGGCAGCAAGGATAAACAAGAGTAAGGCATAAATTGCTTAGGTGCAAAAAGGTATAGTTGCAGGTGCACGGATGGATTACAAGGAGATAGATACAGACGTACTCATATTGGGTGCTGGAGGAGGGGGGCTGAGGGCTGCGATAGAGGCGCTGTCAAGAGGTGCAAAAGTCGTAATCGTATCAAAGTCGCTCTTGGGAAAGGCCCACACAGTCATGGCAGAAGGTGGCATAGCTGCAGCTGTTGGCAATGTCGATTCTAAGGACAGCTGGGAGGTGCATTTTTCTGATACTGTAATTGAAGGGGTGTACATAGGCAACTGGCGCATGGCCGAGATACTTGCCAAGGAGGCGCCAGAACGGGTCTATGAACTTGAAAGGTATGGGGCGCTTTTTGACAGGACACCGGATGGCAAGATAATGCAGAGGGCCTTCGGTGCGCACACATATAGGAGGCTATGCCATGTAGGCGACAAGACAGGCCTTGAGCTTATACGCACGCTCGAAGACAAAATACTGCATACGGAAGGCGCACAGATGCTTGACGAAACCTTCATAACCAGGCTGTTCTCAAATGGCAGGCGCGTTACCGGCGCCATTGGATTCAGCATGCGCACCGGCGAAATAATAGTATTCAACGCCAAATCCGTCATAGTGGCTAGCGGCGGATTGGGAAGGCTCTACAAAGTCACATCGAACTCATGGGAAAGCACCGGGGATGGCATAGCGCTTGCATTCAGGATAGGCGCGGTGCTCAGGGACATGGAAATGGTGCAGTTCCACCCGACAGGCATGGTATGGCCGCCAGGAGTAAAGGGGCTTCTGGTTACCGAGGGAGTTAGGGGCGAGGGAGGAATCCTGCTCAACGCTAAGGGAGAACGCTTCATGCTCAGATATTCGCCAGAGAAGAAGGAGCTCGATGCCAGGGACGTTGTTGCAAGAGCGATATACAACGAGATAGAAAATGGCAACGGCACAGAGCACAGAGCAGTGTATTTGGATATCACCAGCAAAGGCCCGGCCTTCATAAAGAAGAAGCTCCCTGCAATGTACGAGCAGTTCAAGGAGTTTGCAGGAGTTGACATCACCAAGGAGAAGATGGAGGTTGCACCGACCGTCCATTACTTCATGGGAGGGATAGAGGTGGAAGCTGAGACGTGCAGGACGAACATACCCGGATTGTATTCGTGCGGCGAGGCGGCGGGAGGGCTGCACGGAGCGAACAGGCTAGGCGGCAATTCCCTTGCAGACATACTGGTCTTTGGGAGGCGCGCTGGGTTGGATTCAGCAGAGTACTCCAGAGGCGTTCAGCTTGAAAGAGTTAGCAAGGCAGAAATAGAGGGTGAGATAGAGAGGATGAACGCCTACCTGAAAGAGGGGGCTGAAAGCCCATACCCGCTGGTAGAGGAACTCAGGACTACAATGTCGGAGAAGGTAGGTATAATACGCAATGAAAAGGATTTGAATGAGGCCCTGAGCAGGATAAGGGAGCTGAAAGAGAGGAGCAAGGCGATAGGGGTTGCAGGAGGCATAAAATTCAACCAGGGCTTCATGACATGCTTCGAGCTAGACAACATGCTGACGCTAGCGGAATGCGTAGTGATGAGCGCATTGGAGAGGAAGGAGAGCAGGGGCGCGCATACGCGCAGCGACTACCCGAAGAAGGACAGGAAATACAAGCTCAACATACTGTGCAGACTTGAAGACGGGAAGGTCGTGCTCAGCGGGAAACCTATACCAGACATGCCGGATTACCTTGCAAAGATAGTCAAGGAGGAGGTGTATTGATGCCAGATAATATTGACGATGCAAAAAGCCGGAAGGATGGGAATGCACCTAAGAGCGTCAAAATAAGCGTGTATAGGCATGATCCTGCGGTGAGCAAGAGCGGGACCTACCAGGATTTTGAGGTGCCAGTGCAGGAAGGCATGGTGGTGCTTGACGCCATAAATTACATAGTGAACAATTATGATACGACGCTTGCTGTTAGGTGGAACTGCAAAGCCGCAAGGTGCGGTTCATGCGCTGCAGAGATAAATGGCGTGCCCAAGCTCATGTGCAAGACCAGGCTCGAGACACTGCCGGACAGGGTGGTTGTAACCCCCATGAGGGCGTTCCCGCTAGTCAAGGACCTCGTCACTGACGTTTCTGAGAATTACGAGATAGAAAAGCGCATGCTGCCCTTCTCTCCAAAGAAGGACCAGAAGGAACCGTGGATAATAGATGAGATAGACGTGGGCAGGTCGCAGGAGTTCAGGAAATGCATCGAATGCTTCCTTTGCATGGATGTGTGCCACGTGGTGCGCAGCCACAATACAGAGTATATAGGCCCGCGGCACGTTGTCAAAGCCGCTTCGCTGGATATGCACCCGATGGATTCTGTAGACCGCTCTAGAACGTTGGCGAAGCAGCAGGGATTGGGGTACTGCAACGTAACGAAATGCTGCCAGGAGGTTTGCCCGGAGCATATACGCATAACTGACAACGCAATAATACCCGAGAAGGAGAGGTCGGTGGACAATTTCTACGACCCGATCATGGGCCTCGTTGCAAGGTTCAGGGGCAAGGATAAAGGCGCTGACAATAGCGCAATGAAGAGGGACTGATGCATGGATGCTAACCTGGATGGTATCAGCAGCAAGCTCTACAGGTACATACCGAGCGAATTCTTCGAGAGCAACGCCAGGCTGTACTCATTTATGGTACTGCTCGCCGTGGCGATAGCCGGGCTTGTGCTCTTTCCGGTAGCAGAGTTCAAGGGTTATATAGACCCATTCTATTCGCCGACAATACTTGTTTTGCCCTTTGTGGGCCTTTACAGGCTTACATGCTACGCTTACAGGAAGGACTACAACAGGCATGTGTTCAAGCATCCGCTCGTATGCACTGCATATGGCAGGATGGACGACAGCACGAGGAAGTACACGGGCGAGACTAGCATGTTCATGAAGGCCGAGAACCTTCACAGGTATTTCCTATATGCTGCGATAGCGATACTGCCTTTCTTCTATTACGACTTCTACATATCGCTTTTCTATGCAGGGTATTTCATATTGAGGCTGGGCAGCGTGATACTGCTCCTCAATGCTCTTTTCATAACGATGTATGTGCTCTCGTGCCATTCGTTCAGGAGCCTTATAGGCGGAAGGAAGGACTGCTACAGCTGCATGGCAGGAGGCAAGGGCGTCAACAAGGTGTATAGGGCTCAATCAAGGCTCAATGCACACCATGAGGCGATAGCCTGGCTGAGCCTTATATTCATAATATTTGTGGACCTTTACCTGAGGGGGCTGGCCGCAGGGCTGCCAATAGACAAGATTCTGATACATTAGGTGACTTGGTGAAAAGGATTTTACCGACAAGATTCAGGTATCCGCTGTTCTTCGCAGCAGTAATGATAATGTTCATCGCAGGATTGGCTGAAAAATACTTCAATCTTGGCATTGGGCTCACCGAAGTTTCAGTGGCGCTGGGATTCATTCTGCTTGTGATATCGATAGCATTATGATGCCCATAATGCGCATGTGGTGAGACATAGGGGGCATTGATACGCAGTTCATTTTATAAATGTTGTTTGCGTAGTTGAACTATGAAACCCCGATACAGACGAGAGAAGGATGCCCTAGGGTTCGTAGACGTACCTTACGACTCTTATTACGGATCAGAAACCGCCAGGGCCATATCAAACTTCAAGATATCAGGACTCATAGTACCGATGGATTTCATAGTGGCGTACGCGCAGCTGAAGAAAGCAGCGGCCATGGCTAACTCCAAGCTGGGAAAGCTAGACAGCAGGATTGCAAAAGCCATAGAGAAGGCTGCAGATGAAATTGTTGGTAGAAAGCTCGACAAATACTTCGTTATTGACATATTGCAGGCAGGAGCAGGCACCAGCACCAACATGAACCTGAATGAGGTCATAGCCAACAGGGCACTTGAATTGATCGGCAGGAAGAAAGGCGAGTATAGGTATATACATCCTAATGACCATGTGAATATGTCGCAGTCAACCAATGACACTTTTCATGTAGCTATGCACGTAGCTGCGGCAAATCTAATGATCGGTTCGCTTGTTCCAGCGCTCACGCAGATGGAGAAGATTTTCAACGCAAAGTCCCGGGAGTTCTCAAAGACAGTAAAGATAGGGAGGACGCACCTGCAAGACGCTGTTCCAATAACCCTAGGGGATGAATTCAGGGGCTATTCGGGCCAGGTTGAAAAATGCATAGATTACATATCTTACGCGCTCTCGCTTTTGAAGCACATACCTATCGGTGGCACAGCAGTTGGAACAGGCATAAACGTGCCTGCCGGGTACCCTAAGCTGGCTGCCAGCATGCTTTCAGGCATTACGGGCATCAGGTTCATTGCGGAAACCAACCTGTTTGCCGGAATGCAAAACATAGAGGAAGAACTTATGCTTTCCGGCGCGTTGCGCACGTGCGCCGTTACGCTCAACAGGATAGCGAACGACTTTAGGCTGATGGGCTCTGGGCCTAGGGCGGGGCTGGGCGAGCTAATACTGCCTGCCGTGCAGCCCGGCTCTTCGATAATGCCTGGCAAGGTGAACCCGAGCATGGCGGAGATGCTGAACATGGCATGCTTCCAGGTGATGGGCAACTGCGCCACTATAGATGAAGCGGCAAATGCAGGCCAGCTAGAGCTCAACGTGTTCATGCCCATAGCTGCATTCAATATTGTCTTTGCAATAAAGGTCCTGTCAAACGCAATATATGCGTTCAACGACAAATGCCTCAGGGGAGTGTCCGCCAATGATGCAAGGATAGGCAAGACGCTCGAGGAAAATCTGTCTCTTGCAACTGCTTTGACGCCTTACATAGGCTATGCAAAGGCTGCGGAGATAGCCAACGAAGCAGCTTCTACCGGCAAGACGATAATGCAGGTGTGCCTGGAGCGCAAGGTGCTCGACAAAGCCAAGCTTGAGAAGGTGCTCGACTCCAGGAACCTGGTATAGAATCTGATTTGGATGAAAGCAGAAGAAAGGGACAGCTATCTGCTGGGCCTTTACAAGGAGGAGGTGTTGCACAAGAGGGTGTACAGTAAGCTTGCATCAGTAGAGAAGGACAGGAAGCTCAAGACGGTGCTAAGCGAGCTGTCGAGTGTCGAATCGTACCATGCAACACTGTGGTCGCAGCTGGTGGATGTGAAAGGATCCGGCGTTTCAAGGCTAAAGCTGCAGTCCACCTTCTTAGTGCTGGGCTTGCTGAGGCGGCTGTTCGGCCTCTCCGTTGCCATAAAGGCGATAGAGCACAGGGAGATGGAGCTATACGAAAAGATAGGCTCCGCTGCAAACCTCTTCAGGGGGGACGAGAAAAGGAAGGGAATAATATCGGAGATAAAGGCCGACGAGCTGAAGAGGGAGATACCGCTCCAGAAGAGGATAAGCGAGTACAGCAAGGTCATAGACAATATAAGGGATATAACATTCGGCATGAATGACGGCCTGGTAGAGGTGCTCGCCGCTACGGTTGGATTGGGCGCGGCTCTCCAGACACCCATACTGGTAGCCATAGGCGGCCTTATAGTCGCAGTATCAGGCACATTATCCATGGCAGGAGGAGCGTATATATCGACGCAGTACGAAAGCGGCGTGAGGGCTAAGCACAAGAACATGCATTCATCGCCGATAGGATCGGCTTTCTATGTCGGCTTGCCATATATTTTCGGCGCGGCATTCCCGCTCGCGCCATTCGTGCTCGGATTCGGAGGAGTTGCAGGCATAGCCTACTCTATGATACTCACAGCCATAGTGCTTGCCGTAGTCGCGGCGCTTATAGCGGTTGTAACGAACAAAAGCATAAGCAGGAGGGTTGCGACCACCCTTGCAATATCGCTCGGAGCGGCAGTAGTGACGATACTGCTTGGAGCGTATGTGAGGCAAGTGCTGCATATAAGCGTCTGACGGCTTCTATGTGCAAAGTGGATATGCGCATTACCTTATTACTACCCTATCCGCTACGCTGACTATCCTATCGACGTCATAGGATATCACAGTACCATAGTTGGTCTTTACGAAAATCTGGCTCTTCGCAGGCTGCACCTTCACTACCTTGCCTATGTATGCACCGATGTCGTTTATGACATGCTTGTTCTTCATCCTGGCGCGGCGTATTGCGTCGCTCTTGAGCCTGCTGCTGAACAGCGAAACGCCGTAGCCAGCCAGTATACCGACAAGGCTGTAGACGAGGAGCTGCCAGAAGTATATCTGCCCTATGAACCATGCGGACATTATGTACAGCAGAGCTATGCCTATTATGCCATAGCCCATGTACGTGCCCTGCTTTATCGCCTTGTATACCATGCGCTTGTTCTCCAGGTCCATGATCCTTCCTACAACATAGAGCAGCAGGCTTATCGGGAATATTATCAGGAACCCTTCTATGGTATATGCTGCTGTTGTCAGGGGGCCGGATACAGCACTCACCGCGCTGGCGTAGCTGCCGTAGCTTACTGCTATTGCTATGAAGAAGAACAATATCGCACCTACGTAGAATATGAAGCTGAAGCGGTCTATGCTGAAGCCGAGCCCTTTGAATGATTGCACAAGGCTGTCTTCTATGCCTAGGCCCTTTATCACTAGGTACAGGCCTATCAGGCCAACAGGTAGCTGCCATCCGAAATGAAAGTAGTAGCTTACTGCAAAAAGCAACAATATTGCCGCAGGTATGCCAAACACTATCCTTGCGTAGTGGGGCTCCTTAAGCTTCTCCAATATGGTGAAGTATGTGTTCTCGAACTGCTCCGCCTGCTTCATCCTAAGTATGTCGACGCTGTTGACCTTTATGCGCGTCTTCAGCAGCGGGAGGACGCGATTGTCGCTTGCCCCGTCCGTTACCAGTACGCATGCATCGGACTTGAACCTGTCGAGCACTATGTCTATCTGCCTGGAAAGCTCCGCATCAGCCACGTATCCCTCTTTCTCAGCGCCGGTTATTGTGACGATGTTCACCTTGTAGCCCTGCTTCTTGAGCTCGTCGTATTTCTTGACGGCTTCAAACATGGTGTTCCCATCGGTATCCTGCGGGTCCGCAAGTACGAGTGCTGCCGCAGCCTTGAGATTGTCCTCTCTCCCTACCACCGGGCCAGTAATCCTTGTCTTCCGGTAGAGGTCGTTGTCTATATCGACAGCCAATACTAGGAGTCTCTCGGGCAAGATATCACATCAAATAAAGATTGTGTTGTAGGATTATAAATGTTTTCGTAGTGCACGTATATATGCCGATATTATTGGAATACCGCCACGCGCTTCAGCATCAGGTAGAGCGCGGCATAAGTGGGTAGCTCTACGTCCTTGTCCTTGTACGGACCGAAGCTGCTTCCCCCTATCTCCAGCACCGGGGATTCATTGACATGCACCGCCACAGTGCCGCCATTGAATAGAACCGCTTCCTTCATGGGGTCGAATTTCTCCAGTGCCTTGATGCTCTCTACGCTTTTTGATATCAGGCCTGTATCGCCGTGTATAGTATTAGGCACCCTGAGGAGGTGGTCCATCACACTTGTGACGTTCTTGTCTATGAATGTTGTCTGGCTTATCGACATCGCCTTCAGTATGCTGTTCCATACCTCAGCCTTTTTTGGCAGGTTCACTTTGTCCCAGTTACCGGTTGTTATGCCCATTATAACATCGGCCTTGCTCCGCAGAAGCTTCCTGGCGAGCGGCTTCTCTATCCCCAGTGACACCAGCCGCTCCTCGCCGGAATTCAGGGCCGATATCATGCCCCTCGCTATCCTCCCGCCCCACCCAGCATCGTCAGGCTTAGGCCCTCTAAGCTGCTTCTTAGGGTCGTCTATGTTTGGGAAGAACCTGCTCAGGGTTATGCCTTTGCCGGTTATATAATCGCTCACGCGCTTGCGCGCATCGGCGTTGAGGTTCATGAACTCTTCATCTATGACATGCACGTGATAACCCCTGTTGCCGCTGAAGTTTATTGTTATCTTATCGGCAGGCACGCCGAAATCAGGTATCAGGAAATCTTCTACGAGCTTGAACACCTCCTCCTTTGTAGCATCGAGGCAGTTGCTGCACACCCACGACCTTCCGTGCTCCAGCTGGCACTTGAGGTTAAGGTCTGTAGAATCAATATCAAAGACGAGCTCTGACCTTATCCTTTCCTTCTTCTCCATAGGCCTGGCGCTCGGGTATCTGTATATTGATGTTGACACTGATATGAATGCGGGGGTATCAGACAGTATGTAGCTCTTGAACTCATTGAACGTGCGGAAAGATATGTGCCTCTTCACTATTTTGCTCTCGAAATCTCCGAAGCCGAATTCTCTCCTGCTCAGCTCGCTTATTGGTATGTAGGCTTTGCGGTAATATTCGTTGAACTTTATTTTCGCAAAAGACGCTACCCTGCTGTCCAGCAATCTACCACCATCGCTAATTTTATTTATTGCAAAATATAAATACACAACCAATGAGGCACAGCGAAGCTCTCATGCCGGTGGACTTCGTTATCTGATTATTAGACAATCGTTGAATGCCGAATAGGTATATATAAACCTTCGCGTTGAAAGCCTCTTTGCGATACAATGGCGAACAAAGATAAAGGAACTGCCGGACGCAAGGAAATAGTGGTAGTTGATAGGGACGGAATCGTTATAGACGATATCAATATGAAATTTAATACCGTTTTCAGGCGTGGCAATTCGTTGCCTGAACGTGCACTTAAGGAACTGATATTTGTATCGCTTAGCCTTATGCCTATGAAAAGGAAGACGATATTAGAGCAGTATGAGGGCTTGGACTCTGAAGCAGAGAGGTACATGAAGGATGTACAAGGCAAGGGCAAGGGAGTAAGAATAAAGACTGCCAACACAAATGTAGATGTAGAGAAAGAGAGATCCATGCTTGAGTACCATGGGATTCACGCCGAAGTGGAGCACACAGGGATGTTCAATAAGCTTGACAACCGCAAAGCGGACGAGACAGAGCTGGTTGAGGATAATCAGCTGGCGGCATTGATTGCACTGATAAGGACAGGCGGTACGGATAAAAGGATAAAGCTCATAAGGAAGGACTACAACCCGATATCGGGCTTCCTCATAAAAGCCCTGGGAAGGCATGGCAGGCTAGAGTATACCGACCTAGAGGAACTAGAAGGCTGAGGCTTCTTCCGCATTTGATAGCATGAGGCGGGCCCGGCGGGATTTCCACACACACTAGCACGCTGTGCCAGGATATGGTTTGAACCCGCGACCATCAGCTTAGAAGGCTGCTGCTCTATCCAAGCTGAGCTACGGGCCCTATTGCCTGCGCCCCAATCCGCTCAACTGATTAGATTTGTACCTAATATTAAAAAAGGCTTTTGTATTTTCAACGGTGAGCCTGGCGGCATTGGCATAGTCCATCTTCTTTATGCCTGCAATGAACATGACTGAATTCTCGACGCTCTTCGGCGAGCTCCCGACTATTGGCGAATCAGTTTCGCCCATTATCCGGCCAGATGGCATCACGGCAAGGGCCTTGGCGCGCTTCTGCGACTTGTACGGCGGCACCGATATATAATAGCCGGATTCTGCTACTTCCTTCGCCTGGGCCTCGTCCCCATCGAAAAAGTGGAAATGCACCTTCTTCATGCCTTTATCGCGCACCATGCCAAAAACGTCGGCAAAAGACTCCCTCGAATGCACTGATACTGGCAGGTCCAGGTCCAAGGCAGTGTCAAGCATTATGTCGAAGACCTGCTTCTGCTTCTCTCTCGCTTCGGCAGTGGTGGCAAGCTTGTAGTCCAGGCCTATCTCGCCGACCGCCACAATCTTCTTGGAATTCTCCTTTATGAGCGAGACATTGAATTCAATCTCGTCATCCTTCATCGCCATGCAGTGCTCCGGATCTATGCCTATTGCAGCGAATATGTTGACATTGTCGCTGATCCTCAGGCACTCCATGTTCGACCTTGTATCTACCCCGTCAGTTATTATTGTCTTGACCCCATATTCTATCGCGTCCTTTATTACAATTGGGTTTGTTATAAGGTCTATGTGCGAATGCGCATCAGCTAGCTCCACAATGTCCTTGAGCTCCAATCCCTCCTTCGTGAGCTGCTTGGTTGCCATGCGAACACACATATGGTGCTTATGATGCCTATGCCTGCAATATCAAAGGTTATACGTTTCAGGTATATGAATAAATACCTGAATTCCTTAAATTATAGGTAGTATAAAATTATTAAAGGGATGTCGTAAATGCCAAAAGACGAAATCGGAGGGAGAGAAATTGCGCGGAAGCTTGACGCAATAAGCATAACGCTTTACATCATAACTGCATTGCTGGTAATAGTAGTTGCGCTGATGGCATACCAGAGCCTATTCAAGCCGGCTTATGTATATCAGCAGCCGGCCAACACCATAATCAAGAATACTACGTCGCTGACCAACCATTCAACAGCCAATACCTCGAAATATAATTTCGGTCACAGGCTGACAAACATAGATGTGCCGCTCAATTCGTCCGCACTGGCTGTGTTCAATTTCGCACCTAACTCATACTTTGAAACCGCCGGGGAGATGCTGCTGAACGGCTCCATAACCAACCAAGTGATGGATGTGCCGGTCTCAAATTCTTCAATTTTCAAGCCCCTGATGATAAATGGAAAGCCCACAGTTATATATATAGGTGCGATATCGTGCATATTCTGTGGCGAGAATAGATGGGCGATGGCTCTGGCGCTCGGAAGGTTTGGAAACTTCAGCAATTTGTACACAGGATACAGCAGCTTTGGCGATCATGATGTGCCTACATTGTATTGGACAGCAGACAATTACACCACGCCAGAGAATGTCGGATTCGGAAACAGCTATACAAGCAAATACATAAACTTCATATCCGCTGATTATGAATCACCTATAGTGCAGGGATTTGAAGTGCAGCCTTTGAGCTATTTTGTCAGCAAGGCTTCATCAGTTAACCAGACGTACCTTAAAGCGATGGAATTTATGAATAGCACAAACCAGTTCCAGGGCACGCCATTTACCTTCTGGGGCAAATATCTTGTTGGAGGAGCCGATGCGGTCGACTTCAGCAATTCGTCTTCATCAAGCAACCTGACGCTCGAATACATGACGCACGCGCAGATGTACAACGAGCTCAGTAACCCAAATGACCAGATAGGATGGACAGAATATGCAGGGGCTGACGTCTATATTGCTTATATTTGCAGCACTCTTAACAGCACTGGCAGCGCAGAGCCTCCAATATGCTCGCTCCCGGCGATCAAGAGCATTGAAAAAGTTATGGACCTAGGTTAACGGTGCGACTATGGGCATTAAAAATGTTTTGAAGAGAATCTACACAAAGCCGGTTTATATAGCAGTGAATATTGTAGCGGCGGTTGTTTATTACTTGATCTATGAGTATCTGCTATCGATACAAACACATGGATTATCAGTTGATATAAACCTGCCGCCGGCATATTTGGTATACCTGCTAGTAATAACATCATCAATGCTCTTGACTATAGCTGTCTTCTCGATAAAGAATAGCAGGAACAACCAGGCAAAGGTATCGGCCACATTCACAGGCACTTTTACAGCAGCGTTTGGAGGGGTATTAGGAGGATGCGGTTGCACGTCACCGCTATTGTTTGGCATATTGGCTCCGCTGGGGCTGGGTTCGCAGTTCGTATCGTTCGACATGTTCTTCATAAACTACCAGGTGGAACTTTTCACTGCATTCATACTGATAAACATAGGGCTTGCGGCATACTATCTAAACAAGCTCGCAAACCCGAAGTGCGCCCTGAAGAGGCCGGAACATGAGAAGAAGAAGCAGGGCAAAGGCAGGCACTAAAAAGGCGCCTAATAGAAAGGCGAAGCGCATTAGACGGAGCGCCCACAGGCATGCACCTAGAAATAAGATGAGTAGAGTTGTAGAGCCATTGGGTATGGGCACAATACCTTTGTCCTATGAGGAAACACTGCTTGAGGATATAATCAGAGGCAGTAATGGAGGCGTGAGCAGGCAGGTGTACGCACTGACCGGTGCATTGGCAAGTCTAACCCCTAAGCTTAGGGATGTATATTTTTCACACGGCTTCAGGGTGGGCGAGATATTATACAGGTCGGCTAAGCATATTGCTGGAAATGCTGCTACCACCATGCTGCCAATGCTGGTGGAGTTCTTTGGCAACGCAGGCTATTCCAATATATCTTACAGGCTCAGGGGCGGCAGTTACGAATTTGAGATAGCTGATGCACCGCGCATGAAGCTGGGGGTGAACATGCATTCTTTCGAAGCTGGCATAATATCAGGTTTTATGAGTAATGAATACAGGAGGATAACGACATTCACCGAATCTGAGTGCAGGAGCAATGGCTCGGATTCGTGCATATTCGTAGAAGGTACAGGCATGGGTGAAAAGCGCTTAGACTCGGATGAATGGATACGGGAATTCTCCAATTATGTAATTGGCAGCGCGGATGATGGAAGGCACGGCTCGATCAACTATGAGTATTACTACCTCGCTTCTGAATCGCTCCTGCACAATGAATATGCGAAAGGAATCAGCGACATAGCGTATATAGCTGGAAGCGGGCTGGGGAGAAGGCTTCTGGAGGAGCACGAAGGCATCGGCGGTGCAGCAAGGATAAGGAGGCTCAAGGAATTGATAGCTTTATTAAACTTTGGCAATATAACTATTAAGCGTAGCGCCCCGATGTCGCTGCACATGGAATTCGACAGGCTGATGGCAAAGAAGGACATGATTGCTCTCGCTTCGAACTTCATGAACGGCATGCTGAACGCATACCTGGGCAAGAGGCTCATTGAGACGCAGCGAAGCTCGTTTGGGAAATACACGATAGATGTAAGGGAAGCCGCACAGGGCGTACGCAATACTAGGAAGGCGCATAGAAAATAAGTGCTTATGAGGTCGGACGATGGCTCTAGAATTCATGGACAAAATAGCCAAATTTATACCAAGCATTAAGCCACCGGCACGGCCGCTCTCGCTCAGAGAGAAGATGTACTGGACTGCAGTCATAATAGGCGTCTATTTCATACTATACAACATAGATGCCTATGGGGTCAATGTTGCTGCGGTGTCTTCTTCCTTGGAACTGATAAGCATAGTGTTCGCAGCAAAGATAGGCAGCGTCATAACTGTAGGCATAGGCCCTATAGTGCTGGCAAGCATACTGCTGCAGCTCATAAACGGCTCTGGCCTGATAAAGGTGGACCTGAACAACGTGCAGGACAAATCGCGTTTCCAGGCGCTGCAGAAGCTTCTTGCAATCAGCATAGCCATAGTCGAGTCGGTGATATATGCGGTTACAGGCTTCGTGCCCGTAGAGTCTGCATCGTTCCTAGGCATAGTCATACTGCAGCTTGCCATAGGCGCAATATCGATAGTGTTCATGGACGAGCTGATGACCAAGTACGGCATAACATCTGGCATAAACATGTTCATAGCTAGCGGCGTGTCATACGCCATAGTAGCGGGAACCGCTGAGATACTCATACCCGAAGCAATATCTGCTATAGCTGCGGGCAGTGCTGCGGCAATATCTAATACAGTGCTGGTGTTCGCACCGTTGTTCTTCTCAATAATAATATTCCTGATAAGCATATACGCATATGAGACGAAGGTCGAGCTGCCCCTGTCTTTCGAGCAGCTCAGGGGCCTTGGCGGCAGGCTGCCCATACCATTCCTGTATGTGAGCGTGCTGCCGGTCATACTAGCGTCAGCTCTAGAGCTCAGCATGACAGTGTGGTTCAGATTCCTTGCGGGAGTCAAAGGAAGCCTGGCGGGACTGGCTAAGTTCATAGCGTTCTACCAGCCGGTAGGCACAGCAACAGGAGGCACTTCGCTGCAGCTGACAGGAGGCATAACCTACCTGATATCCCCCTCATTCCCGCTGCCCTATTCGGCAGCCTATGGAGGAGTAGGAGGCTATGCCAACTATTTCAACTTCCTTCTCACTCAGACGAGCAGGCTGTACCTGCCTGCCGGAGGGTTCATACTCGTGCCTGAGTGGGTGCATGCAATAATCTACACCTTGGTGCTGATAGGCCTTTGCATAGTCTTTGGCAAGTTCTGGATAGAGATGACAGGGCAGAGCCCGAAGAACGTTGCCGAGCAGCTTGGCGACCAGGGCTGGCAGATACCAGGATTCAGGAGGGATCCGAGGATAGTGGAGAACGTGCTCAATAGGTATATACCCACGGTAACCGTACTGGGAAGTATATTTGTAGGGCTGCTTGCAGCGGTAGCCACGCTCACTGGAGCGATGGGCACAGGCATGGGCATACTCCTTACCGTAGGCATAATCTACATGGTGTACCAGCAGCTTGAGCAGGAGAGGCTATTCGATACGTATCCGATACTGGACAAGTTAACGAAGTAGGAATAGCGTTGCGGCTTTCGCCGCCTTTTTATTGCGGCTTAGCTCTAGCAAGTAAGTAGGCAGCCCTTGGGCTATTCAAATGTTATTCACTCTCTTCTGCGTCCATGCAATGATGGGCGCAGCTAGGCTAAGCATTCAGAATCAACAGCAAAAGTCGATCAGAGCTTTCCTACTCTGCGCTTCTGTGCCCTTTTGAGCCTCTTGCGTCTCTTCTTGAGCCACTTCCAGCGCATCCTTCCTTTCTTCTTCCATTTCCTGGGTATGCTTCCCAACAATACACCTTAGATATTATATGCTGTGCTTTGAAGTTATAATCAGCATTCTCTGAATATTATTTGCACTCATATTTATATGCCTTTCTAAAATGCATGCTGCACAATGGAATTGAGCCAACAAATACTGTACGGCTAAATTAAGATGATGCAGGAACGCATATCCGGCGCATAGCAGAGAACGGATAAATACTTATTTGCACCAAGGCATTTTGCATTGGGTAATCGCATGTTTCCGCACTACAGGGGCAAGTACACGAAAAGGCCTTCTGTTAGCCCGCAATATTTCGTCAGAAATATGAAGTTAAGAATGCCAGATACGGCCATACTGGTCTACTCTTCCGGGATAAGGAAGGGAATTGATAAGATCCTCGGAAGCACGAGGATAGCATCGTACGAAGACAAGATGTTCAATTCCTTGGGCGTATACCTGAACAGAGAGAAGGGCTTCATAATGGCATACCTTCCAATCGGTGCACCGATAACTGGTGTGGCAACGGAAGAACTGATAGCCAAGGGCGTCAGGCGCTTCCTTATAGTTGGATTTGCCGGTAGCCTTAATGATGACATCGGCCACGGAAACGTCGTCGTATGCACCAAGTCCATAAGGGACGAAGGTGTCTCACACCATTATGCCAGAGGAGCTATGTACGCGTACCCGACGAAAGAATTCACAAGGAGCATTGTGAAGGTTATGAGAAAGAACGGCATGAAATTTAGAGCAGGGCCTAGCTGGACCATAGATGCACCGTATATGGAGACCGTAGATGAAATCAGGCATTATGGAAAGAAAGGTGTATTGACTGTGGAGATGGAATCTGCAGCCCTCTTTGCGATAGTTGACAGTTACAGGAAGAAGGGAATGAAGGTGGAGGCGGGTGCGATCTTCATTATATCGGACATAGTGACAAAAGACATCAAGGATTATGAATTCATAGACACCAAGGGCAGGTTCAGCAAGTATTCGGTTGAGGACAGGGTAAAGGAGATTGCAACAGTAATCAGGGATCTGAAGAGGGTGCAGATCCGCTGAACATAACTTGCATTGGGGATTTTTTGGAGACCGGGGCCTCCTTTGCTATTTTGGCGTGAATAGCTGTCACTTGCCGCTTTTTTTTGGATGCGGGGCATCACTGCATGCACATAAGTCCGCAAGCTATATATATCTGGCTATAGGCATGGTTTCTTGTGATTTTATGGCAACGGCTAAAAATAAGCATGATGTATACGGGGGCGTGGATGCGATAATAAGTAATGCATCTAGATCTGCAGATATGGAGGAGAGCCAGCTGAGCGAGAACCTTAATTCCAAAGTCAAAGACCTTAGTTCTGAGACTCTTGTAGCTTACTCAAATAAGCTCGGTGGCTTGGCTGCCGATATTATTGAAAAGGCGTCGAATGGCAGCAAGAGCACAAAGATGCAGTTTGAACTCCTTATGAGAGTATACCGCAACGGATACAGATTTGAAATGGATTATTTCAAAAAGTATGATTTGGCTTCGCACTTCAAGCATTACGGCGATATAAAGTATCTGTCGAGCCGTTATGATGCAGCCGATTTGGATGATGCAGGGTTTGACGTAGATATGCTGCATGGCTTGGTAGAACGTTCAACAGTGGGCGCTGACGAGTGCAAGTCAGGCACTACCGTTTACTATCTTACCCCGCTAGGATACCATGTTGCCACCGGGATCTATCTGAAGACATTGGCAGGTTCGGAGTACACAGGCAGACTAGATGATGACCTTGAAAAGGCCTTCGAAAGGATAAGCGATGCGCGCATGCTGTTTATGGATGAAATAAAGCTATTCAATACGCCGAGGGGAGAGGTCATTGATTTGGTAAAGAAAGTTTTGGCAGATGCAAGCTCCGCATTGAAGAAAGATCTGGATAGCATCAAATCTGGCGGGCTGGACTACGCAGAATTGCTCAGGGTTAGGGAGTTCTTGGTCAAGGTAATGAACATGGTCCAACCAATCAACAGGGAATGCTCGAAAGAAAACATGGGAGCAGAGCAGAAAAAGCACGCGTTTGAGCTTGTAAAATGGATTTCGGACGTATATCTGAGCGTAGCACAGGACAAACTCGTACTGCCTTTCCATGTTTTGAGGTATTGACAGATATCCAGCGAATTATGGACTAGCGCGTGACACGTACATTTTGGGTGCGCATTTTTTGCCGCAAGCCAATTCCAGATGTTCTGCGCATAGCGCCCTCGCCGGGATTTGAACCCGGATCACAGGCTCCGGAAGCCCGTGTTCTATCCAAGTTATACTACAAGGGCATACGCAGACAGAGCAGTGCGACTACACAACACCACTATGCTGCTGCATTTACGCTTCATACGTATAAATAAAAATAGGCACAGGGTATTTATTATTTCTTGAAGAAATGCTGTGGTCGTGGATTGCTGTGGCCCTGGGGGTTTATGGTAAATGCAGAAAAGGATAGAAGGGAGAGTAATTTTGAGAGGAGGGTTTCTGATATATTGGATGCACTTGGCATAGGCTATGAGAGGGAGGTAATTGTATTTAGCTATATCCTTTACGGCAAGGCCATAACATTCACACCTGATTTTCTCATAAAGGATGCAAAGGTAAATGGCAAGGCCGTGTTGCTGGAACCGCATGGCAAAGCGTTTTTCGACGACAAGTTTATAAAAAAGCTGACGCTGTTCAAGGAATCTGACGTATCAAAGGCTTATTACTTGATATTGATAACAGACAAAGACAAAGGAAGCCTGACGCGCAGGCTGAACAATTTTAATGGAGGACAGGTAAAACTGCGCGATATATGCGACGAGCTCATAGTTGAAAAGAAGGCAGAGGTAGCATTAGAGTCTATGTTGGAGCGTGTGCGCATCAGCTATGAATTGCTCAGGAGAGTAGACCCATACATGGTTTACAGTATGATAGGAACAACTAAGTATTCAGAGAACGAGCTCATAAGCAGGCTGGTGGAAGTGGCAGAGCCCGAAAGGGCAGGCAGGTATCACAGGATTGCAAGAAGGTGAAATTTTCTAACGAATAGATGATGGGCTTTTCGAACCAGCTTTTCTGACTGCAAAATAAGGCGCCTCGGTCGGGATTCGAACCCGAGTCGCAAGCGTGACAGGCTCGTATGCTAACCACTACACCACCGAGGCGCAATAAGCATATTACTATTTTAGCCAACATTTATTATGCTTTGCCATTATTGCAGGACTTGCGGCTCATGGGAAAAGGCGCTTCATGTCCCTGAAAGCGAACATCGCCTCCCTTATGTTCTCTATATTAAGCATCTGCTTGACCAGCCTTGAGAGGCCGAAGCCGAAGCCTCCATGCGGCGGAGCTCCGTACCTGAAGAAGTCTGTATAGAACCCTACATTATCTTCGCTCAGGCCTTTCTCCTTCGCCTGCTTCATCAGTATATCATACCTGTGCTCCCTCTGCGAGCCCGTTGTCACCTCAAGCCCTTTATAGAGCAAGTCATAGCCCTTTGTTACTGATGGATCATCCTCTTTGCGCATGTGGTAAAAAGGCTTTATGCTCCATGGATATTCCTTGACGAAAATGAATTCGCTGCCATATTTTTCCATGGCCATTTCGCCTATTGCCTTTTCTTCTTCTGAGGATATGTCATTCTCCTCCTTAGAGCCCTTTCCGGATTGCTTGAGCACATCCTTGGCTTCCCTGAATGATATCCTTGGGAATGGTGTGCTTGGTATGTTAACTTCTAGCCCGTACAAGTCTTTTATCTCGTCGCCATGCTCTTCCTTTACCCTGCCCATCACGTGCACAATCCATTCCTCCTCGAATTTCATGATATCCTCATGCGACTCTATCCACGCCATCTCCATGTCTACAGAGGTGAATTCCGTGGCATGCCTCGTGGTGTTTGATGGCTCTGCCCTGAATACGGGGCCTATCTCGAATACCCTGTCCAAGCCTGCGCATATTGCCATCTGCTTGTAGAACTGCGGCGACTGTGCAAGGAACGCAGTCTTGTCAAAGTATATCACCGGAAAAAGCTCTGCACCGCTTTCGCTCGGCGCTCCCATCAGCTTCGGCGAATGTATCTCTATGAATCCCTGCTTTATCCAGTATTCGCGCATGGCTGCTTCTATAGTGGTCTGCACCTTGAATATTAGCGCGTTCTTCGGCTTCCTTATGTCTAGGAAGCGCCAGTCCATCCTTGTATCAAGCAGCGCATCTGTCTTGCCGTAGACCTGTATGGGCAGCTTTGGTTCTGCCCTTGAAAACACTTTTATCTCGTCCGGTATTATCTCTATGCCAGATGCTGCCCTGCCTCCAGCGCTTACCGTGCCTTTTACGCCTATAGCGGATTCCCTAGTAATATCACTTACAGCATTGAAGGCCTTTGTGCCTTCCTTGAATGTTACCTGCATGGTGCCGGTTATATCAGCAAGAAGTACGAACTTGAGCTTGCCTACGTCGCGTATCTCCCTGACGAACCCCATAACCGTGACTGGCTCGCCATTCATCTCCTTAGTTACTTCTCCAAGCCTGCATGTCCTCGACCAGCCATCTGTGCCTTCCATGACATTACCCAAATATTACGCCTCCGGTAGGACTCGAACCTACGACCTAGCGGTTAACAGCCGCTCGCTCTACCTACTGAGCTACAGAGGCATTTGATATCTCTTCTTTTATCATTCTCGCTATTTCCTTTGGATCTCCCCGCTTGCCTGTCTCCTTGAGCACCGCGCCTATCAGGTATGCGAGCGCATCGTTTTTACCTGCGGCGAATTCAGACGCGGCTTTGGTATTATCTTTTATAACCTTTTTAACTATATCCCTTAGGCCCTGCAATGAGGGCTTTGCACCGGACTTCAATGCAATCTCTGAGGGGCGCAAGCCTGTATCAACATATTCCTTTATGAGCTCCTTGGCATATCTTTCTGTTATCTCGCCCTTGTCTATCATGGTGAGCAGCTCAGAGAAGGTATCGGGCGATGCCTTTGACTGCGATATGCGCTCCGACCTCCAGTTGAGGCTCTTGAGGAGGTAGTTTATCATCCACCTGGATGCAGCCTTCGGCTTGCTGTATATCCTGCATACGTCCTCGAAGAATGATGCGAAATCCTTGCCAGTGTAAACTATAACCTTTGCATCGTACTCGCTTATACCGTACTGCTTTAAGAAGCGCTTCACCATGATGTCGGGCAGCTCCGGCATTCCTTTTTCTATTTTGCTTTTCCACTCGTCTGATATGTCGAGCACAGGAAGATCGGGGTCGAATATGTATCCGTAATCCTCCTCGAATTCCTTCTTCCTCAATGTCCTTGTCGTCTTTGCGACCTCGTCGAAGTGCCTCGTCTCCCTCTCTACTTTCCTCCCCAGCCTCACTATGTTCTGCTGCCTAACTGCTTCGTAGTTCAATGCCTTCTCGACATTCTCGAATCCGGTAACGTTTTTCACTTCTGCCCTCTCCCCTCCATCAACCGAAATGTTCGCATCAACTCGCAACGATGCACCTTTCGACTGGTCATACACCTTCAGGTATTCCAATATCGTTGAGAGCTTCTCGAGGAAAGCTCTCGCTTCCTTGGGGCTCTTCATGTCAGGCTCAGTCACTATCTCTGCCAGGGGCGTGCCGGCGCGGTTGTAATCCACAAGCACATGGCTTGCTGTCTCAAGATTCCCGTCTGCATATACTATCCTTGCAGGATCCTCCTCAAGATGCACCCTCCTTATCCTTATCCTCATCCCGTTGACCTCTATCGAGCCTTCGGACGCTATAGGAACTTCGTATTGCGTAATCTGATAGTTCTTAGGCATGTCAGGATAGAAGTATGTCTTCCTGGAGAAGTATGATTCTGGGTTTATCCTGCATCCCAATGCCAGCCCTATGCTTATGACATGGTCTATGGCCTTCTTGTTTATGACGGGCTTTGTGCCGGGATATCCCAGGCATATCTCGCATGTGGAGCTGTTGGGCTGCGCATCCCTGGGATACGCTTCGCACGAACAGAAGAGCTTGCTCTCAGTGTTGAGCTGGCAGTGGACTTCCAATCCTATCATTATACTCATTTTATCACCTCTGCAGCTGCGGCTAAGCTTATAAGCCTGCCCTCCATGAAGTGATCAGCTATTAATTGCATGCCCACAGGCAGGCCTTGCGATGTGCCAACAGGTATGGATATTGTTGGGAAGCCGCACAGGTTGGGCGCGGTGGTCATCTTGTCCATGTTGTAGATTTCCAGAGGCGAGAGCTTGGCTATCTCATCAAACCTTGGGGGCAGCATGGGCATTGACGGGGTCGCTATTGCATCCACGCCCTTGAATGCTGCCTTGAATTCCTTTATCAGTAGGCTGCGCACCTTCAGCGCTTTTATATAGTATGCATCCCGGAAACCTGCGGCGCGCATGTATGTACCTAATATTATCCGCCTCTTTGCCTCCTCTCCAAAGCCGCTGGAGCGTATGCTTGAGAAGTATTCAGAGAACTCGCCGCTTATTTTATCCTGCTTGCCGTAGCGCATGCCGCAGTACTTGGCCAGGTTCGTCGACGCTTCGCCCATTGCAATTATGTAGTATGCAGCAATCGCGTATTTTGTGCTTGGCAATGAAATCTCTGATATCTCTGCCTCCTGCCCTTCAAGCTTGGCAATCGCATCTTCCACCAGTTTCTTGACGTTGCTGTCTATGCTGCTGAAATATTCCTTCGGCACGCCTATCTTCATGCCCTTGACATCCTTGCCGATATACTTTGTGAAATCTTCGCTGCCCTTGTTGTGGCTGGTCGAATCGAGCGGATCGTGCCCCGCTATTACTGAAAGCATAAGGGCTGAATCGTATACCTCCTTGGATATTACACCTACTTTGTCCATGCTGTTTGAGTAGTCTATCAGGCCGTATCTTGATACCCTTCCGTATGTTGGTGTCAAGCCCACAGTGCCTGTGAATGCGGCAGGCGCAGTTATGCTGCCCCCGGTAGATTCTGCTATTGCTATATGGGGAAAGTCTGCTGCTGCAGTAGCACATCCCGCACCTCCACTGCTGCCTCCGCAAGTTCTTTCAGGATCGTATGGGTTCTTAGGCACCTGGTAGGCGCAGTTTGTAGAAAATGTGCCGAACCCGAATTCGTCCTGAGCAGTTTTCCCCAGTATCATGCCGCCCGCTGCCTTCACCTTCGCTACTGCCGTGGCGTCGAAATTGGGCACGTATGTCTCAAGTATCTTCGAGCCTGCAGTGGTCCTTATGCCTTCGGTACATAGGCAATCCTTCACAGAAACAGGAAGATATTGCAGCGCTCCTTTCTGCGGCGTTGCTTTGCCAAAACCTTCATTCAGGGTTATGAAGGGCGCGTATTTCTCCTGCATAGAGCTAGAACTAGCTTTAACATCTGAGACAAATTTATCTGTGTCTATGCTGCCGGATTTCACTTCTTCCAGGAATGTTTTTACACGTATTAATATAACCACCCTTTTCAAACGAGCTTGGGCCCGATTATGTATCCATTCTCCAAAGCCTCTGTGTTCTTCTTTATGTCGACGCTTTTCTTCTTCACCTTGTCATCGCGCCATATGTTCCTTATCTCTGTAGCGTGATATGCCGGCTGTACATCTTTTGTATCGACGCTTTCCAGCTCCCTGAAAGCAGTTAGAATCTCGCCCATCTCAGAGACAAACCTTTCTTCTTCTGAACTGGTCAGATTGAGCTTTGCGTTTGAGCATATGCGCGAAAGCATCCCCTTGTCGACCTTTTGAAAATCCACCATATGATTGCATTTAGGATTGCATATCTTTATAACCTTTTTGTACATGAACGCGACTCTTTGCATGCAGGCAGGTAAACATATATAAGTTTTAACAGGGATAGAACCTAGGTTTTATGGAAGATTACACGGTTGTGGAGCACAGGGTCCATAAGGAGGAGAAGGAAGGAGAGTACATAATAGTGGCACTGAACTACGTCCTACCAACATACATAAGGGCGACTTCGAAACAGATTCTGCAGAAAGGAGAGACAGTACAGCTCGATGCGGATAATCTCATTTATAAAGGGGCGACGATTGGTAAGCTGCTTACCAAGAGGCTGGGCTCTGAAATAAAGATAAACACTGACTATGACATAAAATATACCGGCGGTTATTCAAACGATGGCAAGACCATATACATTGACAGGAACTTCCCGAAAAACCTGAACATAAATGGAAAGGAGGTCAGCACGCTTGAGAGCATAGGCAGGCACCACGAGCTAACAGAGAAATGGCTCACGGATGATGCGTATGAATACCCCTATGCGCATGAGATAGCGGATGGCATAGAGAAGCTGTATGTCGAATCGCTCGGAATAGACTGGAAAGCATACAGCGACGAAGTCGGAAAGCACCTGCACGACACATATGCAAGGAAGCTGCAGAAGAGCCCGAAGGACCTGGACCTGTCGCCCTATATATACTCGCATGACAACAAGGCGATAGAAGAGATAAGGGAGAGCACAGACCCGCTTTGAACCAAGCGCGCTTTGCTTGTCCTGCTTCGTTGTATCTTGCACACCCATTAGGGTCGCAAATACTTAAATTACTTTATTGGCAGTCATAGAATAGAGTGGTTAAATGCAGAACAAAGCTTTTGAAGGCTCAATAGATTATTTTCAAGTGATGGATGAGAATGGTGCAATAGACAAGTCACTTTATCCGCAGGATCTTAGCGATGACAGGATTGTTGAGATGTACAAATCCATGCTGTTTGCAAGGAACCTCGATGCAAAGACGCTCAGCCTGCAGAGGCAGGGCAGGGCGGATACGTTCGCGCCGCTGGTTGGGGAAGAAGCAACGCAGATAGGCACGGCGTTCGCAATGAGGAAGGACGACATCCTTGTACCGAACTTCAGGCAGCATGGAGCCTACCTCGCCAGGGGGCTGCCTCTGGAGAGCTATTTCTTGTACTGGAAGGGTTATGAGGAGGGCAACTCAAAGGTTAAGGAGATAAACGCACTTCCTGTAATAGTGCCGGTAGGCACACAGATGCCGCATGCTGCCGGCATAGCGTATGCACAGAAATATAGAAATAAGGATGTAGCAGTAGTAGCTTTTGTTGGGGACGGAGGAACTTCCGAAGGCGATTTCTACGAAGCGATAAACTTTGCAGGCGTGAACAAGCTGCCTATGATATCGATAATAGAGAACAACCAGTGGGCCATATCGGTCCCAAGGAACAGGCAGTCTGCAGCGCAGACGCTCGCCCAGAAAGCCATAGCGGCAGGCATAAAGGGGGTGCAGGTTGATGGCAACGATGTGATAGGGGTCTACAAGGTGGTAAAGGATGCGATAGACCATGCACGCGACGGGCCGACAGTGATAGAGTGCTTGACATACCGGATGAGCATGCACACAACTTCTGACGACCCTTCGAAGTACAGGCCTGAAGCTGATGTAGACAAATGGAAGGCAAAGGATCCGCTGAAAAGGGTGGGTGCGTATCTCAGGGCAAAGGGCCTTTGGGATGATGCCAAGGAGAAACAGGCCACGGATGAACAGATGGCGAGGATAGACGAAGCGGTTGCCAAGGCAGAGGCTTTCAAGCCCGACCCGAAGAGCATGTTTGAGAATGTATACAGCTTTATTCCGGAGGTTTTGAAGGAGGAGGAGGACGATGCGGTCAAATCAAACTTCTGGATGTGAGTGGTGGTTGAATGAACATTAATATGGTTGGCGCGATAAACAACGCATTGGATCTTGCAATGAGGAAGGACGACAGCATAGTGCTGCTGGGCGAGGACATAGGCAAGGATGGAGGAGTATTCAGGGTGACTGACGGGCTTCTAGACAAGTTCGGCGAGAACAGGGTATTGGACACACCGCTCGCAGAATCGAGCATAATAGGGGCTTCGATAGGCATGGCAATGGCTGGCCTTCATCCTGTGCCCGAGATACAGTTTGCAGGATTCATGTTCCTCGGATTCGGCCAGCTGATAAACCATGCCGCTCGATTCAGGAGCAGGACCAGGGGTGACCTTACAGTGCCTATGGTAGTGAGGACTCCGGTGAGCGGTGGCGTCAAGACATTGGAGCACCATTCCGAGAGCCCAGAAGCATTCTATTCGCATGTGGGAGGGCTCATAGTAGTAGAGCCTTCGAACCCGTACGATGCGAAAGGGCTGCTAACATCGGCGCTGAAGATGAATGATCCGGTACTCTTCTTGGAGCCCACTAAGCTGTACAGGCTGTTCAAGCAGGATGTGCCGGAAGAGCAATATGATGTACCGATTGGCAAAGCGAATTACGTGAAGAAAGGCGACCAGTTTACGGTAGTGACATATGGGACCATGGTGCCGGTGGTGAACAAGGTCGTCGAGGACAAAAAGCTCTCGGCTGATGTGATAGACCTTAGGACCATAAACCCGCTTGACGAAGCTACTATATTGGAGAGCGTCAAAAAGACAGGGAAGCTGTTGATTGTGCACGAAGCAGTGCTCAGCTTCGGCGTAGGTGCGGAGATAGCTGCAAGGGTTGCAGAGAAGGCAATGTTCGACTTGAGCGCACCGATAATCAGGGTCGGGTCCGCAAGCTTTCCATACCCGATGCCTGGATATGAGAACTATTACATACCGAATGAGAAGAAGATATCCGCAGCGATAGACAGGCTGCTGAGCGCTTGATGTTAAGGGTCTTTAGATGAAGGAAATCAAATTCGTTGATGTTGGAGAAGGGATAACTGAGGGGCATATACAGAAGTGGCTTGTAGAAGATGGCTCGGAAGTAAAGGAGGACCAGCCTGTGGTGCAGGTTGAGACAGATAAGGCCGTGGTGAACCTGCCCGCGCCCATTTCGGGGCTGATAAAGATTGTGGCTAAAGCCGGCACCGATGTTAAGGTTGGCGATATGCTTGCATATTTCGGCACTGCAGACGAGCTGAAATCCTTGCCACCTGCCTCAGCTGCACAGAATAACGCTCCTTCTGTAACACAGCAGAAGCCAGCTATTCAGAAAACAGTCGCACCTGCGGCGGCTGCAGAAGCAAGGGAGGTGCTTGCCACTCCGGCTGTCAGAAAGCTTGCGCGCGATTTGAATGTTGATATATTTAAAGTCGTTGGCACAGGTCCAAGTGGCAGAATAATAGAGAACGATGTCAGGGCCTTCGCTTCAAAGGCGAGCAGCGTTCCAGTCCCTAAGTTCTCGGAAGTGAAGGAGGAGGCGCACGAAGGGGATATAGAAAGGCAGCCCATGAGCCAGGTCAGGAAGGCAATAGCCAGGAATATGGAGCTTTCATGGACCATACCCAGGGCAGTACATATGGACCTGATAGATGCAACGCACTTGTTCAATATAGTCGAAAAGGAGAAGCAGAAGACCAAGGATGCTGGTGTGAAGCTGACTTTCCTGCCGTTCATAATAAAAGCCACAATAGAGGCGCTGAAGGAGAATCCAAGGTTCAATTCCAGTTACGATAAGGAGAGGCAGGAAGTAATAGTGAAGAAGTACTATAACATAGGCTTGGCCGCTGAGGCAGATGACGGGCTCAGGGTTGCAGTAGTAAAAGGAGCAGACAGGATGAGCATAATCGAAATAGCCCAGGAAATAGAGAGGCTGGGCAAAAAGGTGAAGGACAAGAGCATAAGCATAGATGAGATGACAGATACATCGTTCACAATAACCAACATAGGCAGCTTGGGCGGGGGATACCTTTCCGTGCCGATGATAAACTATCCCGATGTTGCAATACTCGGAGTGCACCTCATAAGGGACATGCCGGTAGTAAAGGACGGGAAGATAGTCATAGGCAAGGTGCTGCCTTTCTCGCTGACCTTCGACCATAGGGTTGTAGACGGCGCGGAGGCAGTGAAATTCGGTAATGCGATAAAGGGCTATCTGGAAGACCCCGAGTTCCTTGAAATGCTGTAGGTGTTTTTGATGGTCATGGGTTCTATACCTGAGGACGTGGATATTGCAGTCATAGGAGGGGGTGTTGGAGGGTATATAGCGGCAATAAGAGCCGCCGAACTGGGAAAGAGCGTTGCGATAATTGAGAAGGGTAAGATGGGAGGGCATTGCCTGAACTATGCTTGCATACCATCAAAGACGCTGATACACATATCCGACATAGTGCATGATGCAAATAATTCTGCAGAGTTCGGCATAACCGGGAAGGTATTGGTAGACCCCAAGAAGATGTATGCATGGAGGATGGGCGTATCGGACAAGCTGGAGAACGGGGTAAAGTTCCTTTGCAAGGCCCATGGCATAGATGTTTTCGAGGCAGAAGCTACGTTCATATCGGGCAGCAAGCTGCAGCTGACTGATGGCGTTGAGATTGATTTCAAGAAGGCCATAATTGCGACTGGATCAGAGCCGACGGTATTGAAGGGCTTCGAGTTCTCTGATAGGATAATAGATTACAAGAAAGCGCTTATGCTGGACTTCATACCGAAGAGCATGAGCATAATAGGGGCAGGATATGTCGCGGTTGAAATCGGAACGCTTTATGCCAAGCTTGGCACGGAAGTGCACATAATAGCGAGATCTGACGTTCTGTCCCATTTTGACGAGGAGGCCACATCACTTGTCAAGAAAGGCATGGAAGCCCTTGGCGTAAAGGTGCATAAAGGGGTAAGCCCATCTTCATACGACAGCACATCAATAACGCTAAGCGATGGAACAAAGATAGATTCTGATGTTATAGTTGGTGCGATAGGACTATCACCATTTACGAAAGGGCTTGGATTGGAGAATACAAAGGTAACGCTCAACAGCAAGGGCTTCATAGAAGTTGATGGAACGCTCAGGACTGCAGACGAGAACATATATGCAGTAGGGGATGTTGTAGGCGAGCCGATGCTGGCGCACAAGGCTATGCGCCAGGGGGTTGTGGCAGGGGAAGCCGCATCAGGCCAGAATTCTGGATACGACAACATAGTCGTGCCTGCAGTTATATTTTCCGACCCAGAGATCGCCATAGCTGGAACGATTGAAGGCGAAGGTATATCTGTTACAAAATTCCCATTGAGCGCCCTCGGAAGGGCGATAGCGTTGAACAGCACAAAGGGCTTCGTAAAGATAGCGTATGACAGCAACAAGGTAGTGAAAGGCGTGGAGATAGTATCAGATGATGCCAACGCAATGATAGCTGAAGCTGCGCTTGCCATAGAGATGGGCGCGAGCGTGGAAGACATTGCGGATACGATACATCCGCATCCGACATATAGCGAGGCGATCCAGGAAGCAGCGGAGGCCGCGATGGGGAGGCCGATACATTTCTATTACGGGGACAACAAGCACTGAGGGCAAGTGCATGGACTACGACAATGATTTTGATGAGGGCTATGCATCGACCTCTTTAGGCAATATATACTACAAGTACCACAAAGGCGCAGCGCAACGAGTGATATTCCTTCATGGGGTCGGGGCGTCTTCGCGCGTCTGGAAGAGGCTCGTAGGATTCCTACCGGATAGCACAGACGTATATCTTGTTGACCTGCTTGGACACGGCAAGTCGGATAAGCCGCACATAACGTACCACATAGACACGCAGGTGCAGGCAGTCCATGAATTCCTTGATTCATCAGGGGTATCAAACTGCTACCTCTTTGGCCATTCCTATGGAGGGTGGATTGCGGCTAGGTATGCTGCTGAATACGAGGGCCTGCGCGGGATCATGCTCGAAGATGCTGCAGGCATAAAAGAATATTTCACTGACATAATTGACAGGGGCGATGAGGATAGGTACAAGGCGAGCATGTTGAAGGTGCTGCTTGAGATCAATGGCAACGACAGATATGTGATGGAGAGCATAATGAATGCAGATGCAGAAACTTCCGGATGGCTCGATAGCGCTGTGCTCTCGAAGATAAAATGCAAGTGCATGATAATCTGGGGAAGCGATGACAAGGTCGTCGACATATCTTATTCAGATATACTCAAATCGGGCATCAAGGGGAGCTCGTTCAGGATGATTGACGGAGCTGGTCATGATCCGCACTATACGAATCCGGAGGAAGTTGCAAGCATCATAGCTGACTTTGTTGAATAAGCTGTGCATCCATACATGCCTCATACTGCGGCACTGCTGCTCTTCTTCGCAGCCAATATGGACCTCACCAAGGCTTCTTCGTCTTCGCTTGAGAGCGAGCTACCAGTTGCCTCGTATACTTCGGCTAACGCACGCTTTATGTCATTGCGCGTCATCTTCCTGCCTATCAGGTGCATCTCCAGTATTGGCACGTGTTCTTTCGGGAATTCCAGCTCGGTTGCCTCTATGCTTATCTCCTCTATGAGATCGTTGTGCTCTTCGAGGTATACCTTTACACTTCGATGCACAGATGTTTTCCCACTTGCTGCCATATTTATATAAACCAGTACAATCTAATAAACATTGCGTATAATATTTGTTGGTTTCATAATTGCCGTTATATTTCGCAAGACTTCAGTGGTAAAATGGCAGAATCGCCGCACAATATATCGATAAACCAAAAACCGTATGTACTTACGGAAATATTGAAGGATACGCCAGACGTAGATGTGTTCAGGTACAAGGCCCAGGACGGTTCGACTCTATCATTTGACCCGGGCATGTTCGTGATGCTTACGTATGTTGACAAGTCTACGAATGAGAAGATAACTAGGGCGTTCTCAATAGCCTCTGCACCAAATTCCGAGACAATTGATTTCTTCATACATATGGTTCATGGCAGACTTACATCGAAACTCGAGGACGCGAAAGTGGGTGACGTGTATTACATGACAGGCCCATACGGGCAGTTCAGGTTCATCCCTTCGCAGGACAAGAAAGTGCTGTTCATAGCAGGCGGCACAGGGCTGGCGCCATTCATGTCGATGCTCAAGGAGATAGATGCGCAGAAGTCCGGGACGGACATAGTACTGCTTTACAGCGTCAGGTTCCCCAACGAGATAATAAGGAAGACAGAGCTCGAAGATCTCAGGAGAAGGTTAGGTATGAACATGGTAGTTACTGTGACCAGGCCGCAGGAAAACGATGGCTGGACGGGCGAGAAGGGCCATATAGACTCCAATATGGTAGCCAAATACGTAAAGGACCTCAATGATCGCACCGTCTATATATGCGGACCGCTTGAGTTCGTGAAAGCGATGAAGAACGCCTTGACAGCGTTGAATGTTGACCAGAGCAAGGTCAAGGCCGATGTGTGGGGCTGATACCTAGATTAGGTTCATATCTTTGCAAGCCTTGCATATATTTCGGACATCTCTAGCTTTGTGGTAAGTAGGGGTATCTTCTCTATCTGGGCAAGCTTTATTGCGAGCTTGTCTACCGTGCTTATGCCTTGTATGACAACTATGCGCGGCTTTATGGGTGCCACGCGTATTACAACCATTGGCGACCTTCCAGTAGATACATTCTCGAATATGAATGCCCTTTCGAGGGTAGCGCCGAAGAGCTTCGGGTATTCCTGCGGCGATATCTCGAGTATTACCCTCAAGCTGTCCAATGCAGTATACCCAAATATGTTTATGTTGTCAAGATAATTCGGGTTCGCTATTACCTTGCCCTCTATTATCCTAGTGAAATCGGTGCCTTTTATCGGAATGTTGAAATCTTTCAACGTGTAGAATGGCACTTTCTCGGGCTTGTTGTTAGTTGCGGTTTCAAGGCTCCTCCTTATATTCCCGCCCCTTGTGTCATCTATAGTAAAGAGTGCGTCTACGAAACGGCTAATTACCCCAACGCCCGGACTGAGACGCCTGTTGCTCTCATAGTCGCTTATTGTAGATGTCGCTATCTTTATGTGCTTTGCCAAATCTATTTGTGATATGCCGAAGAGCTCGCGCCATTTTTTCATCGTGCTGCCAGGGCTCTCTGACAGCGTTATTTCGCCGGCAATCCTCTCCTTGAGTTCGTCCATGCATTCACTCATTAGATTTCTTCTGCTTCTTTTCCTTTATGCTCTTGTACAGTTCATCGCGCTCCTTTATCTTCCTGTCAAGCTTGCCTGCTGATATCTTGCCTGATACCTCTGGCACATCTGCGGCGAGTATCTTCGGCTTCTTTATAAGCCCTATTACCAGTATGACGATACCTGCTACAACCAGTATAAGAGAAACCAGCAAAGAACCGCCCGATATGTAGACGTAGTTGACTACAGCATGGTCGCTCTGCAGGTTCGATATGGACAGCGGCGGTATGTACCGTATATCTACTTTATTCGGCACGGAATTAGAAACGTTGCCGTTCATGTTGTTGAACACTATGAAATATGTCGCGTTGGAGTTAGAAATTGACAGGTTGCCGTTAGTGGTGCTGTTCTTGGCAAAGTTCTTGTCTAGGTAGACGACGTTCTTCGTATAATTGATTGGATAATCCAATAGGTATGTTGACATGTTTTTGTATATGCCGACAACCCCGTTGCCCTCCAGTGACACAGCTGCAGCAAAACCGTTGGGCGGTGTTGACTTGTTGAGGCTGCTTTCCCACGAAGAGAAGGCGGAGGTATTCATTACATATACGTTCATTGGGGCTTCGAACAGCGATTCAAATACGAATAGGGCATCGGAGCTGGTAAAATTGAACTCCATATAACTATATCCATTCGCAGCTACCGTAAGATTCTCTGTGTAGAATGGGGGTTGCACAAGGTTGGTTACGAGCTCGCTTACAACAATTCCTGCGATTAATATTATTACACCTATTATGACTAACTTTTTGCGCATGCTATCGAATTTGTATCTGCATTATAAGTATTTTAATGTTTAGGTGGAGGGCATATCCAAAGGTTTTGGAAGCATTTTAAAAACCCATATTGCGATTGGATATTATGGGTTTCAAAGAGACTGTGCTTCCGAATGGCTTGAAGATTCTGATCTATACGAAGAGCACCATTGAGAAGGTTGGCATCGCATTCGGGTTCCGCTACGGTTCCATTGACTGCAGCTTGGAAAAGAAGGAAGTAGCGCACTACCTTGAGCACATGCTATTCAAAGGCACGAAAAACAGGGACTGGTCTGATATAAACAACATGACGCGCGAGTACGGCATAGACCTCAATGCAGAGACAGGCTATGAGACGACGATCTACGAAGCCGGAGTTTACAAGAGGTATTATGCTAAAGCCCTGGATATTATGATCGATATGATAAGGAACGCCAAGCTGCCTGCCAATGACATGGCGAACGAGCTTGGCACCATATTGCACGAGCTCGCCATAAGGAAGGATGACCCTGACGATATACTTGATGACAATATGCCGTATGCGCTGTACAGGAGCAGGGCTGTGATATCCAGCGGCACCAGCGAGTCTGTGCGGGCGATAAGCAGGAATGACCTTCTCCGAGCATATGAAATGCACTATTCCCCGGGCAATGCTGCTGTGGCGATATGCGGAGGGGTTGATATGAAACAGGCATACAGCATAATAAAAAAAGGCATGTCTTCATTTACCAGAGGGCGCACCGAACTGAGCAGGAAGGATCTGGTAGCACGGCCGATCAGGAATATGCAGATAAAGAGGAAGGACATAAGCAGGGAGATGGTCGGCATCGGTTTCGATGTTGGAGGAATGCCTAAGGGCGATGTTATCAGGTATATCACCCTGAAAGCGCTGGCTGAGATACTTAACAATCGCATATATGACGAAGTCAGGGAAAAGAGCGGTCTTTCGTACGATCCAGGGGTGGAATATGAGTTCCATGAAAGCTTCGGCTATATATTGGCTTCCGCAGGCTCGGAGCCAGGCAAAAGCAGCGCTGTCAAGAGGAAGATATTGGAGGAATGCAATAACTTGACGGATGAAGGGATCACAAAGAAGGAGCTAGACAGGGTAAAGCACGGCATGCGCATAGATTTCGAGCTGCTCAAGGAGAACCCTGTTGATATGGCTACAGCCATGCTTGACATGGAGCTCAAGGGGATAAAAGGCAAAAACCTGCTCTTTATTGGAAGAGCGCTTGACAAGGTCACAGTGCAGAGTGTCGAAAGATACGCCAAGCGCTACATAGATACGGGCAGGTGCAGCACCATAGTGCTCAAGAAGTATTAGAAGCGGGCCCGGGGGGATTTGGACCCCCGACTTAGAGGTTAAAAGCCTCCCACTCTGGCCAAACTGAGTTACGGACCCATATATTGTTTTGGTATTTGCTGATAAGATATTTATAGATGCATCGATGGACTGCGATGTATGCACGCTTATACTATTCTCTTGGTCAATATATTTAGCCTTTACACTGCCTTATCATAACTGATGCGAATGCGCAAGAACATAGGCAGCACAGAGGCATGTGTATTCTGCGAAATTGTAAGCGGCAGGATGCCGTCGGCCAAAGTCTTTGAGGACGAGGAGGTTTTTGCTTTCCTGGATAGGAGCCCTGTATTTAAGGGGCATACTCTTTTAGTGCCGAAGAAGCACTATGCCAACCTGTATGACATGGAAGACGATTCGATATCTAGGTTCTTCAGCGACCTGAAGCTCGTATCCAAGGGAGTAGAACTGGGCACAGAATCCGACGGCACTCTCATCATCGAAAACAACAACGTGAGCCAGAGCGTTCCGCATCTCCACTTCCACATAGTGCCAAGGAAGTTTGGGGACGGACTTAGGGGCTTCCTATGGCCCCGGCTTAGATATAAGGATTCTGAAGAAGAGGAGGCTTTCGCAAAGAGCATAAGTAATCAGATTGAGCGCTTGCTGCACAAGCATTGAACGCGTGCGTTCAGATCTTCGCCTTCAAGGATATTGCATACTTGTCCTTTACCTGCATCTTTGAATTGCAGCAATACACCGTTACTGTGCTCGGAACGTCGAGCCCCTTGCCGCAGTGCTCGCATACCAACCTTATGTATTCGAGGTCGCTGCTGTCCTTGCGCTTAGCCATAATATCCATTAAAAGGAAAAGAATAAAAGATTAACCACGCAGGGGCGCGCGGATGATGTTGCTGTTGATTATGTTATATATAGTTTTATGATGATGGGATATTATGGAAAGGGATGCGATAAAGCAGACGATAATAATAAGGAGCGACCTGGAGATGAGCAGAGGGAAGATTGCTGCGCAGGCGGCGCACGCTTCCTTGATGGGGTATTTCGAGGCCGAGAAGATGGACAAGGAAGTAGCAAAGGAATGGCTTGATACGGGCGAGAAGAAGATTGTGCTGAAGGTCAGCGACGAGGAATCGCTGGTTAAGCTGTTCAATGCATTCAAGTTCAAGAAGGTACCTTGTGCGCTGGTTACCGACGCGGGGCTGACTGAGCTGCCCCCCGGCTCGAAGACTGCCCTGGGCATAGGGCCGTGGTACAGCAAGGACATAGACCAATTCACAATGGGGCTGAAGCTGCTGTAATCCAACAACGTCAGATGCATAAGTGGCATAATATGGATTTAAATCCGGATGTATTAATTAATTCTGTGATTAGATGAGCGATGATCAGAAAGTAGTATTGGTTGACGAGACTGATAACCAAGTAGGCATAGAAGACAAGATGGAGGCGCACCGCAACGGAGGTAAACTGCATAGGGCGTTTTCTATATTTGTATTCAATTCCAAGGGGCAGACATTGCTGCAACAGCGAGCGGCTAAGAAGTACCACGCGCCGAAGTTGTGGGCGAACACATGCTGTAGCCACCCTTTTCCAGGAGAGGACATAATGCATGCTGCGCACAGGAGGCTTGGCGAGGAGATGGGCATGGACTGCAACATGCGCGAGGCTTTCAGTTTTATATATAAAGCGCCTGTGGGCAATGGGCTCACTGAATGGGAATTTGACCATGTAGTGCTAGGATTCTCTGACCAGGAACCGAAACCGAATGCCGACGAGGTCATGGCGTACAAATGGGTCAGCCTTGAAGAACTGCAGGAGGACATAAAGGCGAACCCGGACCAGTACGTGCCGTGGCTCAAGATATCATTCGACAGGCTTAGGGATGCGTATAAGAAGGAGCGCGACAGCAGAACTGCAGAGTAGGCAAAACAAGGATTATTGCATAGCTGCGCCATGAATGCTGCAATTCCGGTTTTACTGCCCTGCAACGCAACATATTTAAATCTTCTTTGACTAAAATATCCTTTGGTGCTATTTATGGCAGCATGTGCTTTCTAGAGTCGCGTATTTGAGAGCCAGCGCTTTATGAAAATACAACACTTAGAAGCTATCAGCCATGATACATTGATGAAGTCGTGTTCTTCACGACGGATTTGAGGAGAAGAGTCTTGCTTATAATTTAACACCACCTAGGGGATGGCTTGGCTGTAGTAGCGATGAAGGCCGTGGCAAGCTGCGATAAGCCTGGGGTAGCCGCAAGTCGGGCTTTGAACCCAGGATTGCCGAATCGTACATGCAAATGTATGCAGACGCGGGGAACTGAAATATCTTAGTACCCGCAGGAAAAGAAAGCGCGAGCGATGCGGTTAGTAATGCGAATGAAACCCGCACAGGGCAAACTGAATCCTGCTTTGCAAAAGGCGTGGAGATGTGGTGCAGCGACAAGCTATCCAGGACATGAGCCGAACACGTTGGAAAGCGTGGCTATAGAGAGTGACAGCCTCGTAGGCAAAGTGCGATGGAAGCTGCTGCAAAGAGTAACTCTGCTTGAGTATGTAGAGTGAATACGGGGCCATTAAACCCCAACCCTAAATATTGACTACAGACCGATAGCGTACAAGTAGCGCGAGTGAAAGCTGAAAAGAACCCACACGCGTGGGATTGAAAAGATCTGAAACTAGGTGGTAACACGAAGGTAGGGCACGAAAGGGACGAAGGGCGTGGAAGCGAAGGTTTGAAAAAATTTAGCGACATGCCTGGACCAGTGTTCTATCATTCTTCTTGAAGCAAGAGCCAGGGAGTGTATTGGAGTGGCGAGCAGAAATGCGTAGCGAAAGCGAGAGCGCGCAGCATTGCGAGGCGCGGCGTATGAAAATGCGTCAAGTCACTCTTTTACGACCCGAAGCCACTGTGAACTACGCGCGACCAAGGCGAAGCTAGGCTAACGCCTGGTGGAGGCCTGCCACCTGTCATGGCATGTCCTGTTGGGTGAGTTGCGGGTAGCGGCGATATACCATTCGAACGTGGCAATAGCGGGTCCCCTCTGAAGTATCTTTAGGATAGCTCCGGGCGAGTTTGCACATGCGGTAGAGCTACCGACTGGCGGGTAAGGGGTCGAAAGGCCTCCCTCGCCTATCAAACTCCGAATGTATGTGCTGCGTAGACCCCGGGAGTCGACGACGCTGGGTAAGCTAGCGTCGTGAGACTGCAAAGATAGTGACTAAGGTTAAGGTCCCCAAATCCTAATTGAGTGTATCAAAGGGTGGAAGCGCCATAGACAGCTGGGAGGTAGGCTCAGAAGCAGCCATCCTTCAAAAAACGCGTAATAGCGTACCAGTTGAGGCGTTCCCGCCCGAAAATATACGGGGCTAAATTAGGTACCGAGACCCTAGAGTACGCAAGTACTGGTAAGAGGGCGTGCAGCGCGGCAAGAAGTATGTCCGAGAGGACATATGGACCGCGCCGCAGAGCATATCCTGGTGTTAGTAACATCATATATGGGTGAGAATCCCATACACCGAAAGCACACGGGTTTCTTCGCAACGCTCGTCAGCGGAGAGTTAGGCGGTCCTAAGTCGCATGCCAACCACACTGCGACAAAAGGGAAGCTGGTTAATATTCCAGCCCACGGCATGTAGGAGTGGCAACACAAGGCAGATTTCTGACGCTTGGGGATATGTCCGAAAGAAAGTGCAAACGGCTGCGGAGTCTCGTTATGAGGAGAAGCAGCTAAATGAACTGTTGGACTGATTTCCTGAGACAGTGAAAAGGGAATCTGCAACGATCATGCTGTCCCGTACCTAGAACTAGTACAAGTGTTGCTGGCTTAATAGGCCAAGGTGTGACGGAGCTAACCGAGGTTAGGGAAATCGGCAAAATAGTAGCGTAAGTTTTCGACAAGCTATGTCTGCGCACGGTATGCGCAGATGTCACTGACTAGGGAACAACGACTGTTTATCTAAAACACAACTCACCGCAAAGCCGAAAGGCTTAGTACAGTGGGTGACGCCTGCTCACCGCCAGTACGTGAAAGCCCTTCACAAGGGGAATAAGCGCTGGCAAAGAGCGGGAGTAACTCTGACTCTCTTGAGGTAGCGTAATACCTCGTCATTTAATCGATGACTTGCATGAATGGCGTAACGATTGTTCCACTGTCCCAACCTCGGGTCCGGTGAACTCACTACGTGGTGAATATGCCACGATCTTCCAGTGGGAAATGAAGACTCTATGAAGCTTGACTACAGCCTGTTGTTGTCGTATGTCGGATTATGCATAGCGTAAGTGGGAGCGTCGAAACCAGCGCTTTGGTGTTGGCGGAGCGACAATGTAACACCACTCTTAGTTTGCCATATGGCTTACTCGGAAGAGGACAGCTGCAGGTGGGTAGTTAGACTGGACGGTTGCTTTCGATAAGGAAACGAAAGTAACCAAGGCTCTGCTTAGGTGGTTTGGGAAACCACTGTCAAGCACAAAGGCAAATGCAGGGCTGACTGTATTCCGAAAAGCGAGGAATGCAGACTGGAAACAGGGGCTTAATGAACGTTGGTAGCTCTTTTAATGGGGCTCCAAGCTATTAGACAAGTTACTCTAGAGGTAACCGATTCGTCGCCGGTGAGAGTCCACATCGACCTGGCGCATTGATACATCGATATGGGCCCATGGTATCCTGGCGGTGCACAAGCCGCCAAGGGTTGGTCTGCTCGACCATTAAAACCATACGCGAGCTGAGTTCAGTACGTCGCGAGACAGTACGGTAATATCTACTGGAAGTGTAAGTGCCAGAGGGTAAGATTCCTTTAATACGAGAGGAACGAGGAATCGGCGCCGCTAGTGTACCAGTTGTGTAAGCATTGCTGGGTAGCCACGCGCCATAAGGATAAGTCCTGAAAGCATCTAAGGACGAAGCCCGACCCGAAACGAGGCACTAGGGCGGTCGCAATAGACGACTTTGATAGGACGGGTGCGTAAGCAGGGAGCTTCGGCGACCTGTGAACATACCGTTACTAAAGCCTGATATATAAGCAAGCTCTTCTCCATTCTTGTTTTGTTTTTTTCAAAGCGCTAAAGGACACTAAGTTCGAAAGCCCGCAATATGAGGCATGTAGGAAAAAAGGGCTAGCGCCCCAAAAACAAAACCACTTACTGAAGCGCTCTCCTGAGCGTGGAATAGAGCGCTTCGGCATCATTCGCCTTTAGCTTGAACGTCACGTACAGCGGGTTTACGTTCGGATAAGATGCACCCATAGTTGCCTTCATCGCTTCGATGGTGTTTATTCCTGCGCCCTCGATGTGCTGCGGCGTGTCCCAGTTCAGCTGAAGCTGCACTTGCTTGCCATCCATATTGACTTCCTTGAGCTCCCACCATCCCCTAAGGTTGTTGAGGCGTGCCGCTACCCTGCCTTTCCATCCTTTGCCGTAGGCAGCGCCATTCATGTCCTTGAGGGCTTTCTTCGCTGATTTGTCGCCTGCGTCAATTGCCTCTTTCAGGTCATCCTTGTGCTCCTTGGTCTCGTGGTAGAGTTGAATGAGCAGGGGCTTGGCTTCCGGGTTATACACCAGCGATATGGAATTTGTAGGTATCATCACTTCTCCATTTTTATAAAGGAAGAATATCCTATAGTTTGTAACTATGGTCTGTGGTATCTTGAACTTCCATGTCGACGTATTCGTTATCATTGAATTCCTAGCGAACTTTCTGTCAGGCAGCTTTACGGCACCCTCATCATTGAGCGACATCTCCATCTGCTGCTTTATGCCTGCAACAATATGCCCTGTGCCTTTGTAGCGCAGTTCAACCTTTGCCTTTCGCAATATTTTGACTATCCGTTCGTTGTCTATCACAAGATACTTGTTCATTGCCGGATCATAATCCCTGGCAGAACCCACAGGCACTGCATCCCTGCTTCTTGCATCTTTTGTCTCGGTCATTTCATCACCACATATATATTTACTCATATCGATGGATATAATAATTTTCTTCTGATTCTGCCTTTTATTACTTCATATTACCTCTAATGCCGCTCATCATGGCGCTCAAATCCCGATGGATTGAATCAAGGTTATAGTTTTGGGCAAGCTTTTGGGCGTGCTCTAGCGGTGGCAAAGCTGCATACCATTTCCTTTTGGACGAATATATTTTGGATTCTGATATGTATAGCTCTATGCTGCGCTTTATCGCTGCCTCCGCTTCGTCTTTTTGATTTAGAAACCCATAAACGTTAGCTTTGCCCCCATTTATTTTGGCTGCACCCACATAATCATCCTTCTTGAGCATCTTCTCGGCAGTAGTGTAAAGCTCCAGCGCCCTCTTTGCCATATCCTTCGCGGATTCATCATAACCATTGCGCGCGGATAATTTGGCTGTCTCAAGGCTTTTATACGCGGCCATATCGTATATCTTGAGGTTCACATCCTTATCTATCTCCCCTATTGCAGTATTCAATACCCTCATGAATTCCTCCTTAGGGAGCGCCCCGCGATCCAATGCCTCTTTTTCCAGACCGAATGAAGGTTTTATGCCAAATATTTTTGGTATGGTGGCATTAGACATAAGGTTTTTCATTTTCTCTTCAGTCGCTTTTCTTTCGGCCTCCCTTTTTATGGCTTCGTCATCAGTCACTCTGCTCAAAGAATTGTATTGATGCACTATATCAGCCCTTTGGGCGGCTGTGACTTCTGCGGCATTGGATTCTTTTGAATCCGATATTATGCGGAGTAAGAGCTGTTCGGATTTTTTCAAGAATGAGGTTATCATCTCGTTGTCAGTTTGTGTCTTTTTATTGACTTTTCCAAGCATGCGCGCAGCATCCTTGTAGTATATTCCGATTACATTAGGCTGCAATCCTTCCGATGATGCTTTCTCTGCCGCATTCTGGTATTGCGCAGCGGATGCGCGTGAGAGTTTATCGCATCTGTCAGTATCGCCAGAAGATATACACAACCTTGCTGCCTCTTCAAATTTCCTTGCTGCAACTATATATTCGTCATGTTTCAGCGCTTTGTTAGCTGCCTTGATGCATTTCTCTGCCCTTGCGGCGTCTTTAACCTTCATCCTGTCTATATATGACACGTTTTCACTTCCTAACCACGTTTTTAAATAAGATCGATAATATATATACATGTTATCATTTTGGTGATTGCGTGCACAAAGTGATTGAGGGCAACAGGTTGAAAGTGCTGCGAGGCAGCTCCGCAATGAGTCCTGATGCGCTTGTCAACAGCATTATCGGCATGAATTCAGGTTCTACCTTGATACAGGTATTCAATATTAGCAAAGTTATAAACGAGCTTCATCTGCAAGCCGCTTATGCCAATGCTATTGAAGCCTTTTCGGAAGGCACCAATATATCGAAGAAGCTGTATATTGAATTTCTTCTGTTTGCTGCCATGACCAGGCAGATAGGCACTGCCACACGGCTGTTCAGAATAGAAGATACGAAGCAGTTTATTGTAGCATCGAACAAATCCAGTGCGCTGCATGCGGCAATGAAGTTCGTGAAACTGTCCAAATTCAGGGCTAGCAGCGAAAGAGAACTACAAGTCGCGAAAACATTCGGCATAGACTCGGATTATGCACTATTGAATAGAAGGATCTTGCAGAAGATGGCAGTCTCAAGACTGCAGGATTGACGCAGATGCCGTCTAGAAGTCAAACTCCAAGAATATTGGGCATGATACGGCTTTTTGACATCCTTGATTATTGCTGGCAGCTCGACCCTGCATTGAGCATGTATGGCTGTCATGGCTGGCAAACTACCACGAATAAATTCTTTCGAATCCTTCTGCAATAGCGGAGGGTCTGGCACTTCTGTCACCTATGGTATATCAGTATCGTTGAGTCGTTTTGTGTTTTGTTATTTCTTTGTTTATCTTGGATATCATACTCGCATTATCGTCAAGCTCGAGGACTATGACATTGTAGGGTTCATCTCGTAAGTGTATTGCGAATGCTTTATCCTTGTCTTTCATCACATAGAAACCTTTTCCTTCGTTAGTGATAAACCTGCCATAATCGTAGTGCCGATGCCCCAAAGCGGTTCCTCCGACCCTTAAATAAGCTTTTACTTTTTCTGCATTGTCATCTACATTAATTATGTGCCCATACGGTATAAATAATCGGTTTTTAATTGCAAGAATTTTCTCGATTCCTTCCAAATCTATCTCTATGCCGCTGTCCTTAAATTCTAATTTTACCATGTAATCGCCATATACCTACTGTTTTTATTTATGCCTCGCCCTATTGCTACCCTATATATTCCTTTATTGTTAAGGCATAATATATCTAGAACTTGTATGCGCGCCGTGTTGGTATATGTGCATGTCGTCCAAGTGCGTAGTTTTACCTCTGATTCACAACCCTGTGCTTTGCGTCCTCGTAATCTACGTTCAGTATGTCCAGTATCCTTTGCGCCTTCACTTTGCCTATCTTGTCTATTTTTAGGAGGTCTTCTATGTCGCTGTTTGCTATATTGCTTATGCTGCCGAAGTGCGACAGGAGCGCCTTTGCCAGCTTGGGCCCTACGCCGGGTATGTTGCCCACTATGTATTCCTGGTATTCTGAATCTGTATAAGCATGAGCACCGCCTTTAAGAGAAGGCATCCTTGTTCTCTCGGATTGCTCATGCTTTGCCAGTGAAAAGAGCATGTCCGCCGTATCGTCTATGCCTTCGGAAAGCAGGACTTGCAGATTGTCATCTATGTACATTGATATTATTGCGCCGAGCACTACGTTCTGCTTGAGCCTGAAATCCTCCCTGCTGCCCTCTATTAGCAGTATTGGACGTTCGTATGCCCCCTTAAGCCTAGTCAATTGCTCGAACATCCGCCCATTCATCAGCGAGTTCTCAAAATCTGATACCGTCTTCCTTTCAACCCCGACCCTGTCTGATATTATATAATCGCCAACGGCAATAGTCTTTATTGTAGCCTCTATTCCGCGATCCTCCAATGCCGATATCAGTTCCGTGTTCCGTTCCCTCGAGTCTACGATAATCTTCAGCTGCATTGTTTCACTTCGTGCTGAATGTTATGTTGCGAATCAGGATTGAGGTCGAATTGTAACCAGGAGTCTTGCTCAGGAATACGAATGCCGTAGGCGCTGCGGGGCCGGATTCAGTGGTTGTATTTACAGTATAGTCAAGCAGCTTGGAGCTTGAGAGGTTCAGCAGTGCTATAGGCTGCACACTGCCGCCAGATGTAAGCCGGCCTACTTCCATGGTTATGGGTACCGTAGATGACATAGCTTCAAAACTTATGGTTGTATTCACCGCTTGGACTGCGCCTGAGGATATTTTGTTAGCTATGCCGGTGGTGTTTGTGTATGGGGAGTATACTTCTATTGGCCCGCCGCCCATAGGCACCCAGAAGGTTTGCGAAGAGCCGTCTACCAGCTTGCTCTCGGTTCCCCAGTATTGCAGCAAGGGATAGGCTACGAAGCTGCGGTAAACGCTGTTGCTTATCGCATTTGATGTTGAGAATACATAGGTATTGTTGTCTGATATAGGAGGGCCGAATACGCTTGATGCATATGACAGCATGGATTTCAGCTGCGAGCCGTTGAATCCAGCTCCGTTGACAAGCATAAGGCCATCATTGTAATTGTACAATGTCAGCAGCGTTTCGTTGGTATAATTCTCTTTTACTGGCGAGGTGTAGTATAGCCCGGCGCCAAGCTCGAGGCTCTGCGCCTGTACAGCGATTGGAAGGTTCAACAGATACAGCTCCTCTGTCTGGTTCGACCTTGTCAAGTCGCCGCCTATTATTGGCTTGTGCATTATTGCCGTATAGAAAGTATCTTCGCCCATGAAAGTATCTGGGTCCATAGAGTTCTGGTCGCTCAGTGCAGGCAGTATAAGCACAGTGAAGTTTGCCTTGTCCGCTGCTATTTCTGAGTATACCTTTGGTATGTGCACTGGAGTGGTAACATATGGCAAAACGTTGCCAGAAGTTATGCCGTTGCTGCCTATTAGGAATATTACGCTCACTATGGCTGCGGCAAGGAGCGTGCTCTTGATAGTCTTGAACCTTCTTGCTGCAAGTTCGCTAAATCCGAAGGCGGCCATTATGGCTACAGCCATTTCGAATATGAGGTCGAATCTGCCTGGCTCACGGACAACATTGAACAGCGGTAGGCCATGGTATAGCTGGTATATGCCTGGGATATTTGTTATTATGGAGCTCATTATAGATGGCGACGAAGAAAGAGGCGAATAGCCGATCTGTATGTATGGACCTAGCGCCATCCACCCGAATACAACAGCAATGAGTATCCATAACCCGGTCTTTCGTATTCCAAGCCTGTATATCCCATAGAGCGCCAGCAATATAGCTATGTATCCAATATATGATATCTTCTCTGTAGGGTCGGCATATCCGTTCGTGTAGTATATGCCGAAGTATGACGTTGAAGCACCGTTAAAGAACCCATTATAGAAGCTGGGCAGAAAGAATGACAGGAGATTATCGCTGTATGCTTCATTGTTGGATAGAGAATTGTATTGGTTTACTGTACTTATTGATGCCGAATGCGAAGTGAGAGCGCCTATTATTGGAATGAAGCCGAATGACCCTATGACTAGGGTTACCACTATAGCAATAATCATGGACCTCCAGAATGGAAGGCTAACGACGGGATTGTGCTGATGCGTGCCCTTGTATGCTGCATATGCATAGTAAACCAAGTAAGCTAGTATGATTATTATGAACATGAATGTGCTCATCAGCAGCTGCTCGATGTCTCCCATGAAGGTGACAAGGACAAGTGCTATGCCGAGGCTGATCTGGTTGAGCAGGTTATTCTCGCCGTTAAGTATCCTTAGGAAGAAATACAGCGCCAGCGGAACCCACGCTACGAACATCCAGTCTATGTGCGCGAATGCTTCTGCTATGTGGAAGGCGCTGAAGCTGAATATTATCCCTGCTATGAATGCTGCATACTTGTTCTTTGTAAGATATTCGGCAAGTATGAACATTGTAAGCCCGGATACCGCGAAGCTCATGAGAAAGAGGGAGTCATATGCGAATACTATATTGACAAGCTGGAATGGCAGTGATAGAAGAGCACCTATCGGCGACATTGTCTGGTATGCAAGGCTGACGCCTCGTGGATAGCCCAATGGAGGGTAAAGTAGGTTGGTGTACCATATGCTCGTGTGCAGCGTGAAAGTAGCGTAATCGACCCACCATATGTCCCAGAGGTTCTGGAACGTGTCGCCACCAGTACCTGGAGCGGTATGGGACATGTTTGCCGTTATGGGCGCAAATATTATAAGCGCTATTACCAAGTATATTGCAAATGAGAATATGTAGCGCTCCTTTATCTTGTCCTTTACCGCTTTCCGCACGTAGCTGGAATACTTGCCAGCAGGCTTGCTCTGCATGTCGGCAGGGCCCGATGCTTGTGCAGGGCTGCTTTGTAAGGGTTCCGGTGAAGGGCTCATGTTCTCTGGCATATTAACACTAAAGTCTGATGATATAATCCTGATTATATAATCCGCATTAACAGCATGCGCATGCTTATTGAATATGCAGGACAGATAGCATATATTGATATATGTATAAAAAGATTATTAGCATTCATTTGTATCGCGAGTGAATCCGCCTGCCCGTATATGCGTTGCAGGCACACATATAGGATAATTGAGGGTTACCGCATGATTTATGACAATCTGACTATAATCATACCTACGCTAAACGAGGAGGAGAGCATAGGCACGCTAATATCCGAGCTCAAAAGAAGGTATGGCGGCGTAAGCATAATAGTCGCTGACGACAACTCGACAGATTCGACTCGGGATATCGTTCTCGGAATGAAAAGAAAGTATGGAGGCGTTACCTTTCTAGACAGGCGCAAAAAGAGGAACCATGGGCTTACCGCTAGCGTGGTCGACGCGGCGTTGATGGCGCATACCAAGTACATAGTCGTTATGGATGGAGACCTTCAGCACCCTCCATACATGGTCAAATATCTGTATAATGCCCTTCGCACACATGATGTAGCAGTGGGTATACGCAGGAAGGTAAAGAACTGGGGGGCATATAGGATGCTGCTGTCAAGAGGCATCACTGTTATAACAATCTTTATATTCATGCTGCGCAGGAAAAGCATAGTGAGTGATCCGATGTCTGGGTTCTTCGGCGTGAGGGCTGCAATCTTCAAACGGGTCATACGCGACAACCCTGACGGATTCGTACCTGGAGGCTATAAAGTGCTCCTCGACCTGCTCAGGATGGTCGGGCCTGGAATCAGCATAGCTGAGATAGGTTACAATACCTTTCATGCAAGGAGATATGGCAGGTCAAAGCTCAGATTGCACCACATGGTTGACGTGCTGAGATCTGCCCTTCGTTGAATTCGATGAGTGCTATGGCTTCGATGGAAAAGCTCTACAAGGACGATGTACAAGAAGACATATACGAGACAGGAAGCAGAGCGGCAAAAGTAGCAAGCTTCATACTTTTTGGAAAGCTAGTTTCGTTCTTCCTGATGGCTGCAGCGTTCATAATCATAGTTAGGATACTGGGACCGAGTGTGTACGGCGTTTATACGCTCGCCATAGCCGTAGCGGGTTTCTTCGGCTCTGTAGGCAATTTCGGCATAGGTACTTCGCTCAACAAGTTCATCGCGGAGTACAAGCACAAGAAGGACTATGATAATGTAAACCTGCATATAGCCAACGGCCTATTCATACTTTTCATAGCGGGCATTGTGCTTGCTGCAGTCACAGTGCTCTTCAGCTCGTATCTTGCGATGCTCGTATTTCATAATGCTGCGGACAGCTTCATAATTGACATAGCCGCGATATCCATATTGACTACGATGATGTATGGAGGCACATCTTCTGCGCTGGTGGGTTATGGCAACGGCAAGCACGTTTCCGTATCAATACTCTCAATGGCGATAGTGCAGGCATCTGTAGGCATTGGACTTGCCTTGGCAGGCTTCGGGGCGCTGGCCCCGCTCATAGGGCTCATACTTGGTTCTACTACGGCATTCATAGTTGCGCTTGCATACATGTATGTCATAGAGGGGGCAAGGCCCAGGATGCCGACATTTGGATTCATGAAAAAGCTCCTAAAGTTCTCCATGCCCATAACAGTATCGAATTTCTTCAGCACAGTTGTGAACAACCTTGCGCTCATAGTGTTGGGCATATTCACCACTACAGCTATACTGGGCAACTTCGGAGTGGCTTCGAGGCTGGGATCGCTTATAGACATAATAACCGGCTCGATATCGCTATCGCTCCTGACTGCATTCTCAAGCAGCTTCACAGGTGCGCAGGGGAGCAAGAACATAGGCAGGATATACAGCAATTCCGTGTACTTCTCGTTCATACTCGTAGCGCCGCTGCTCGTAGCGGTAGTGGTGCTGGCGCAGCCGTTCTCGTTCACGGCCTTCAGCAGCGTGTACTCGTTTGCGCCTATGTACATACGCATTCTGGGCATAGGCACGGTAATAGGCCTTTTCAGTGCATATGCAGGCGCGGCATTAGTTGGGGCAAACAAGGTCAAGACCATGATGAAGTATAATATACTCATATCAGCAATACAGCTGGCATTGATACCGCTGCTCATACCAACATTCAAGGGCTTCGGCGCTGTTCTGCTGCTGTTCCTAATAACGCCCATACTTGGTGATATATTCTTCGTGCGGCTGATGGTGAGGTATTTCGAGCTCAAGCTGAAGGTGAAGAAGCTGCTGCTCGCCGTTGCGGCAAACGCAATCGCTGCCGGCATGCTTTATGTGCTGCTTATATTCCTTGGCTGGAACTACGAGCTGCTCATAGTGGTTGCATTCTTCGCCATGCTCATAGCGTACCCGGCCCTGCTAGGCCTTCTGGGCGGTATAGGTAGGGAAGAGGTAGACATGGTCGAAAAGATGAGCACCGGCATACCTGTTATCGGGTTCTTCATTAAGGCGCTAGCCATATATTCGTCAAAGTTCATGCGGTGATTCTGTGCCTGAAAGCCAAACGCGCGCGTTCGTAGCGGTGGACATACCTGATGATGTGAAGGAAGCCATATCAGGCATAGATCTGCACGGCCTAGCTAGAGGCGTGGATGCGCAGCAGCTGCACATTACCATCAACTTCCTTGGCTACTTGAACCAGAACAGGCTTGAGCACGCTGCAGACATAATAAGAGGATACAGACACAGCCGGTTCGACATATCGGTAGAGGGAGGCGGCATATTTGAATCCAGAGGCAGAGGCGTGGCGTTTGTAGGCATCCGCAATGGGGCTGGTGAACTGTTGGATATTCACACGCAGCTGAGGAGCCTGTTTGAGCGTGCGGGCATACCACAGGAGGACAGGGCGTTCACGCCGCATATCACATTTGCAAGATTCAAAGGGCTTGACAGAAGCAAACTGCAGGCGCTTAGCGATGCGATGAACAGCATAAAAGCACGCAGCTTTGGCAGCTTCGAATGCAGTGGGCTGGAGTTGAAGAGAAGCGTCTTGACAGGAAGCGGTCCCGTATACAGCACTTTGACAGCTGCCATATTCACTTCTTGACTTGAGGTGCTGCGCTTTTCATGAGCTGCGCCTCGAGCTGCTCCTGCGTCATCTGGTTGTTGAGCTCCCCAGGTCTATATATCCTGTCTAGGAGCAACACGTTGAAACTTACTCCCAGTAATGCCTCCAATGCTATGTGCCTAGTCTGGTCGCCGAACAGGTCAACTTCCACCACTGGCACATTGTACCTGCCCAGTATCTTGAATATGGGCATCAGTATGCTGTAATCCTGCTTGTTCTGCATGCCTATCAGCCTGGCTTCGAAGCGCTTGTATTTGTTGCGGCTGATCCCCGAGACATGCTTCTCGAGCGCCTTGAACACATCAGGCACGGGCTTAAGTACGCGCATTGCAAACAGGTCTTTCGTATCGACGTCATATACGCTCAGCAAAAGATCGTAGGTAATGTTCACCGCTGCGATGTACCTTGCAGAGGTAACGCTATATCTTACACTAGCGCTCTCCCCTATGTTTATGTATGTGGCTCCATCGTACATATCCACCTTCGACTTGGATATGTGGGGCCGGTCTTTGAACGATAGGTGGCAGTTGGCCATGCCGAACCCTGGCTTCTTTATCTCGTCGTCAAGCGCTTTCTCCAGACTCATAGAATCATTCGTGTGCTTATATGCGGGCGCCGCTTGGCTTAGTGCCTGTTCCGCTAACCGCTGCGCCTACCACAATATATAAATAAACTATTGTATATAAGCTATTTAAGCTATTTATTTTATATGCAGGTTTTATGCATTTCAACACGTTTATGTATATTTGGCACGCATGCCGATGCCTTTATGAAGTGACCTCATGAAGATAAAAATCCTAGAAGACGATGAAAAAGCGCTGCAATTCGAAGTGAGCGACACGGACAATTACTACGTGAACACGCTCAGGCGAGCCGTAATGAACAGGGTCAAGTGCTTCGCCATAGACAAGGCAATGTTCTATGAGAACACCAGTGCCATGTTCGACGAATACATAGCGCACCGCATAGGCCTGGTGCCAATATCCACGCCTCAAAAAGGATACACAGAGACGGATGAGGTGCTGTTCACACTTGATGCATCCGGCCCTGGGACAGTATACTCGAAGGACCTCGTGAGCTCTGACAAGGAGGTTCGCGTAGCCAACGGGAACATACCGATAATAAAGCTCGCGGATGGGCAGAGATTGAGGGTAGAGGGCAAGGCGGTGCTCGGCAGCGGGGCCAGGCATGCAAAGTTCCAGCCCGGGTTCGTGACCTTCGAGCCAGTAGGCGATGAATCATTCAAGTTTTACATAGAGACCTTCGGCCAGATGTCACCCAAGGAGATAGCATACAAGGCCATAGAAAGCATAAAGGAGGACGCGAAAGAGCTAAAAAAGGAGCTGAAGAAGATAAGCTGATCAAAATGTACGCTGATATGCGAGGGTGGCAGAGCATGGTCAAATGCGCAAGACTGAGGATGAAAATCAGAACTCTTGTGCCTTTAGTGGCTGCGTGAGTTCAAATCTCACCCCTCGCATGATTATGGTGAAAAGTTATGAAACTTAACATAGAAAGAGCCCCAACCAAGGAATGGATGGACATTGCCAGCAAGGGCATGAAGGAGAGCAAGCACAAGGGCTTCTGGAAGAGCATTTACAAGAATGTCGCAGTGCCTGCGAGGAGCAGCGCCAGCGTCGACATATACAGGATAGGCAGGCACTCGAAGGAGAATGACCTGGTTGTTGTACCGGGGAAGGTGCTTGGAAAGGGCAAGCTCGGCCACAGAGTGAGGATTGCCGCAATAGAGTATTCCGATGGTGCAGAGAAGGCGCTGCGCGATTCCGGCTGCAGCATAATAAGCATAAACGAACTGTATAACATCATCGACAAGGAGAAGGCTAAAATAGACATAATAGTATGATTTATATGAGAGATATCAAACCAAGCGAGTATTTGGTGATTGACGCAGACAGGAGAGTGGTGGGCAGGTTGGCAAGCATAACCGCAAAGAGCCTTCTGCAGGGCAAGAAGGTTGCTGTGATAAACGCAGAGAAGGCGGTTATAAGCGGCAACAAGAATGATATAGTTAAGAAGTACACCACTAGGATAAACCTGAAGGAGAAGGCAAACCCAGAGCATTCGGCGTATTGGTCTAGGAGGCCTGACATGCTGGTCAAGAGAATCATAAGGGGCATGCTACCCTATAGGAAGCCACACGGCAAGGATGCGTACAGGCGCCTTCTCGTCTTCGCAGGCGTGCCCAAGGCGTTCGAAGGCGCAAAGGTTGAGGAACCGAAAGCAAAAGACGTTCGTGGGATGTTCGTCAACACGATGACGGTCAAGGAGCTGTCAGAGCTGCTTGGGTATAAGAGGGCAAATGATTGATAGATGCAGTTGATATTATGGCTGAAAACGAGATAATGGTTGAAAAGGAGCCGTCGCAGGAGATACGCACAGAGGAGGCGCTGCCTGAGGGCAAAACGGCAAAGAAGCGTGCTCCTGCAAGAAAGAGGGCGCAGAACTCCGAGAAGATAATAGTAGTAAGCGGAAGGAGGAAGAGGTCTATATCCCGGGCAAGAATAATGAGGGGGGCCGGCTCGATAAGGGTCAACGGAGTGCCTATAGCAGTCATAGAGCCCGAGGAGCTCAGGATGCTCATGCTAGAGCCTGTTTTCGTATCGCCGCTGACCAGGGAAGCAATGCACAAGGCAGATATAGATGTATCGGTAGAGGGAGGCGGCAAGGTGTCGCAGGCCCAAGCAGTAAGGAATTCAATAGCCAAGGCGCTTGCAGAATTCTCCGAAGGCGATGTAGTAAGGAAGGAGCTCCTCAAATACGACAGGACAGTGCTTGTAGATGACAACAGGAGGGTAGAGCCAAAGAAGTATCTCGGTCCTAAGGCCAGGGCGAGGTTCCAGACTTCGTACAGATGATTGGTGATAAAAATGATGATGCCGGTTAGATGCTTCAGCTGCGGTGCAGTGATTGCTGACAAATGGGAAGAATATGACAAAAGAGTGAACAAGGAGCACGAAGACCCTGCAAAGGTCCTCGACAGCCTTGGAATAAAGAGGTACTGCTGCAGGCGCATGTTCGTCAGCAACATAGAGCTGATAGACGAATTCATAACGATGGGCAACAAGAGCTGAAAGCACAAAATATGGTTGCGTTATAAATATGTAAGTGTTTGAAAATAATAATCAATGGGGCCGTCTGCTAGCTTGGTAGGCTTCCAGCTTGGGGTGCTGGCGACCCGAGAACCTTCGGGAATTCAAAAAGCACTTGAAAATCTCGGCGGCCCCAGAAGGTGCATAAAATGGAAGATGAATTGCTCGTTAACCAAAACGAATACTTAGAAGAAGGAATACACATCGCGACGAAGGTCAAAGCGCCCGGCATGTCAAGGTTCATATACAAGATACGCGAGGACGGGCTTTACCTGCTTGACGTCAAGACCATAGACTCAAGGATAAGGATAGCGGCAAGGATGCTCGCGAGATACGACCCGAACAAGGTTGTCGTAACCGCTTCTAGGATATATGCAATATACGCAGCAAAGAAGTTCGCCGATCTCATAGGGGCCAAGTTCCTGGAGGGAAGGGTCAACCCAGGCATATTCACTAACCCCGGCAGGCCTGACTTCATGGAGCCAGCGCTGCTTTTCATAAGCGACTCGAGGAACGAGAAGCAGGCCATAAAGGAGGCCAGCAAGATAAACATACCGATAATCGCGCTGAGCGACACGGACAATTCGACGAAATACACGGATCTCCTCATACCTGTGAACAACAGAGGCAGGAGGGCGCTAGCCTTCGTGTACTACCTGCTCGCAAGGGAGGTCCTCAAGGAGCGCGGCAGCATAAAGGCCAACGAGGAGTTCACATACAAGGTAGAGGATTTCGAGGCTAAGGTAGAAAGCAAGTAAAAGGTGGAAATTCGCAAATGTTTATATAGGTTTCCCACCTAAATAAAAATTGACTTGTTTTCCCGCAAGCACTGCATCATGCAGGAGGGATATCAATGGAAGAAGATCTGAAGAAGAAGATTGACGCCTACATAAATGAAAATAAGGGCAAGAGGAAGTTCGCCCAGAGCGTCGAGCTCGCAGTCAATTTCAAAGGAGTAGATTTCAGCAAGCCTGCAAACAGGCTCAATCTCGCAATAGCGTTGCCGAACGGCAAGGGAAAAGGGGGAGGAGTGGCGGTGTTTGCCGATAGCCTCGATATCATAGAGAAGGCGAATGCCCTGGGCGTGAAGGTGATAAAGAGCTCGGAGCTGGCCACGATATCCACTGATGCGTCAAAGCAGCACGAACTCCTCAGCTACGAGCTGATAGCCCAGCCGAGCCTGATGCCTCAGATCGCCAAGGCGCTTGGTCAGTTTCTAGGACCGAGGAACAAGATGCCTAAGCCCATAGTCGGCACGAGCATCGAGGAGATGGTAAAGAACGTGAGCAAGTCCATATACATAAGGAGCAAGGGCAAGTACCTGCCCACTGTGCACTGCATGGTAGGCACAGAGAAGATGAGCACAGATCAGATAACCGAGAATGTGGATGCTGTTATAAACACGCTGACTAAGCAGCTCGGCAAGCACACGCTGCGGTCGATATACATGAAGCTCACAATGAGCACGCCCATAAAGATATTGTAGTGATTTTATGCTTACAAGAGATCAGAAAGAAAAGTTTGTAGAATCGGCGAGCAAAGAGCTCAAGGGCTACAAGACCATAGGCATAATGCCTGTTAGCAACATACCTGACAGGCTGCTGCAGCTGTCTAAGAACAGGATGCGCGGCAGCATAAAGGTAGTGATGGGCAGGAAGAACCTGCTTATAAAGATACTTGAGAGCGACAGCAGGTCGAAGGACCTTGTCAAGTACATAGAGGGCACATCAGCAATAGTCATGAGCAACAAAGATCCGTTCGAGCTCTACAAGGAGTTCAAGTCGAATTCGCTCAGGCTTGCGGCCAAGCCCAACCAGAAGGCTCCGTCAGACATACTGATAAGCAGCGGGGAGACCACGCTCCAGCCGGGGCAGGCAGTGACGGAGCTGAAGCAGGCAGGCATAGATGTACAGATACAGAAGGGCAAAGTCGTAATAGGCAAGGACAAGACCGTTAAAGAGGGAGAGGTAATAACTACGGGCCTTTCCAAGGCGCTGCACACACTCGGCATAAAGCCAATAGTGGCAAGCGTAACCCCATCGGTAATATTCTCGGACGGCATGCTGTTCACGCAGAAGGCGCTCAGCATAACCCCAGAGGGGCTGAGCAAGGACATCGCCAAGGCATTGGGAGAGGCAATAGCAATAAGCTATGCAGCAAATATAGTCAACAGCTTTACAATAAGGAGCATGCTGCTCAAGGCATACAGCAGCGCGATGTACCTCGGCATAGAGTACAAGCTGTACGACAAGGGCATAATCGAGAAGCTGCTCGGTGCAGCTGCGCTCCAGGCTGCGAGCCTGAATGCGGGCGCTGGAAATGATAACGCTTAAAGGTGAAAGATATGGAATATGTATATGCAGCACTGTTGCTTGACGCAGCAGGAAAAGAGATAAACGAGCAGAACATCCTCGAAGTGATAAAGGCTGCCGGAATGAACCCGGACGAGGCACAGGCCAAGGCCATAGTCTCTTCCTTGAAGGGAGTCGATATAAAGGAAGTGATAAAGAACGCCCAGAGCATGCAGGCAGCAGCACCGCAGCAGGCAGCAGCAGCACCAGGCAAGGCAGAGAAGAAGGAGGAAAAGAAGGACGAGAAGAAGAGCGAAGAGGAAGCTGCAGGAGGATTGGCTGGGCTTTTCGGCTGATTGGCTAAGCGCCGCGCATAGAGTAGATATTTGTATTTGCGTCTACTTTGCGCACGCATAGTTTTAAAGCCTTAAAGTGGTATAGTTTTATGACGTGGTTAAATGGATGTATATGTTGATAAGACGAAGTGCACTGGATGCCAGCACTGCTTTGATGTGTGCCCGGTCGCGGTGTTCCAGATGAAGGGCAGGGGAACCCCTGACAATCCAGACGCAGAAGGCGCGAATTCCGATAATGCGCCTGAAGAGATGAAATGGAAGGGAGTGACAGAAAAGGCAGTATATGATAAGTGGGCGAACGTACAGGACGGCCACAAGCATTTCGCCAAGGACAATGATGGGACGAGCGGCGGCATATCCGTTGGCGTAAACGGCTCTGCGTGCATACTCTGCCAGGCGTGCCTTATAGAGTGCGAAGGAGAATGCATACACATAACTGACGATACGGGAGCCAAGTACCAGTCCATATACAAGTGAAAGCGGCTACATATCTTTCACCGCTTTCTGCTTTTCTTCTTCTATTTTTCTTTTCTTTGTTATATTTATCTCCATTTACCTTTATCATAGCTTCAGGGCTGCATCTGCCGCTCTGGGTAAGCTTTTTATACTTCATATAGGTTATCGATAATATGGAAAACATGGATGCGCCAGGCGACGGGAATGAAAAGGGGAGCCTGCGCGATTCCCTTGACAAGTACGTACGCCTCAATAACATATATCTGCTTATCATCTCAAAGTACAAGGATTATATAGAGGAGAAGGAGGCGCTGTCCGTTGCTGAACTGCCCACGCTCGTAACGCCAAAGGCCTCTATGGTCATGAGGAAGGCAATGGACATTAGAGGGGAGTTCGACAGCTATGACTATGACGCAAATTTCCCCGATGCCGCGCGGAAGGCCTTCGATTTTGTCTCGAAGGATATAGGCGATGCTGCATTGCCAATAGAGTTCTGGCTCATGCCCGAGGAGACTCTGCGCTTCATGCTGGGCGACGTTACTGACAAGAGCATACTCCTTTGCAGCATTCTGATAGCCTTGGGTAATCCCTCATCGAAGGTAGTGGTGGTATCCAAGGACAGCACGCGCAGCATATACGTGTATTACGAATTCGGAGGATCAATAGTCATGATGGATGTAGAGAACGGCCAGATAGTGGAGTTCGGCAATAAGGAGGAGATGTTAAAGGCATTCAACCTTGATGATGAATCAGCAGCATATGAATTCAACGACCAGATGTACATCGACATAAGCTAACGCTTTTTGATACAGCCTACGGCCTATTTTTGGTGCACTGTGCGGACAAGAAAGAAAAAAGAAAAAGGGAAGAAGTGAGGTGGGGTTCACTTCTTCCTACTTACCGCTCTCTTGATGGTCTTTGCTATGACTTCCTTGTATCCATACACCTCGGGCAGTATGAATATTGCAGCCAGCAGACCTATCAATGGGAATATCGCCGTGAATAGCGTAGCGCCGCCCTTTCCTATGTAGTCAAAGAACGCCGGGAACAGGAATATGGAGAAGAATGCGGGCAGCTTCACAAACATGTATGCGAAGCCGCTTGACGTTGCCTTGTATTTTGGCGGTGCAACCATAGACGGTATGGTTATCACGTTCTCGGCATCCCAATAATGACCCCATAGCATTATGCCTGCAGCTATCGGCAGTATTATCAGCTGCTTGGCAAATATTGCTATCGCAGCGATGATCAGCGCCACAAATACCATGCTGAAGCCGTATATGCTGAGCTTTCTCTGCCCTATCTTAGGCAGTATCATGGGCCCTACCAATCCGGATATCATTGCTATTATGTACACGGCAAGGGTTATAAGGTCGGTGCCCAGTATTGACGATACGCCCAAAGCTACGAACAGCACAGGTATGTAGAAGGCGAAAGTTGAGAATTCAGTGCTCTGCATGAATGATGCTATCCAGCCGTATATCGTTGCCTTCCACTTTATGCGGTCCTTATGTATCACTGATAGGAACCTAGACAGATTGACTTTTGGTATCGGGTAGTTCTTATCTGGAAGCATGTTGAGCGAATCGTGGTACATCTTCCTTGTCTCTTTCTTCGCGTCTGCGTACTGACCCTTGCCGATGAGCCATATCGCGCTCTCGGGCAGGTTGTACCTCAGTATGAATATCGCCAATGCCGGAATTGCTGAGGCACCAAGCACTATCCTCCACATTATGCTTGGCGAGACGCCAGCTATGAGGAACGCTGCAACAACCAGTATCGCCGATATTTCTCCTACGGCGAACATGAATTGCCAGCGGTTGCCCATTACCTCGCGCTTGCCCTTCTGCATGGATTCCATTATATATGTGTAGCCGCTAGCTATGTCCATTCCGAGCGGCACGCCCAATATGAATCTGATTATTGCCAGTACAACCATGTCTGGCGCGAACGCCTGTGCGAGACCGAACACTATGAATATTACCATTGTAGTTAGGAATACCCTCCTCCTTCCTATTTTATCGGCTAACCAACCTCCAAACAGTGCACCTATCACTGCGCCTCCCTGCGTTCCTGCTGCAGTGAGGCCTAGAAGAAGAGCAGATGGATGGAATATTCCCTCAAGGAATATCAGTATGAATGATATGGAATAAAGGTCCCATGATTCCACGAATATCGAGGCTATCATCAGCCAACCGATCCTGTTGCCCGCAGGACTGTACTTATCAATTAGATAGCTTATAGCTTTGTTGGATAGCTCATCGCTATATCCTTCAGCCATTGCAACACCACCAAGATATGTTTAACGTATCAATAGATAAATTTATAAACATTGCTCACTTCCGCTATTCGCAGATTATATGCCATACGACGACAAGACAAAAACAAGAAAAGCATGATATTGAAAAATGGAGAGCCAAGCTCTCCTAAAATGCACTGCTCTGTTGCTGTGTCATACGTTCTTCGTTGCCTGCAGGAAGCTCTTCGATGCCTTTCCGGGTGCTATGGCGCTCCATACCACTACGATAAGCAGGTTAACTGCAAGCGCTATCGCACCTATGAATATCGCGCCGAACGGGCTCGATATCAGGGACTTGGTAAGCAGCCCATAGTTGTTCACGTATTCCAGCAAGCCTATGCCTGTTATTATGCCAGCGGCCCAGCCTGTCATTATGGAATACTTATTGAGCTTGTCGGTGAACAGCGCTATGAATACTGCTGGAAGTGTTTGAAGTATTATGATGCCGCCAAGAAGCTGCAGCTGTATCGAATATGTAGCAGGCACTGCGAATACGAAACCCAGAGCAACGAATTCGAATATCACAGCAATCCATTTTGCCGACCTAGTCTCGTTGTGCGGAGTCATTTTCGGCCTTATCTCCTTCACTATGTTCCTTGTGAGAAGGTTAGCCACAGCTATCGCCATTATTGCTGCTGGAACCAATCCTCCTATGAATATACCTAGGAAGGCGAATCCCGTGAACCATCCCGGCATCGTTGATGCTATTAGGGTAGGCACTACCAGCACGCCGCGGCTCGCAGCGGGCACGGAATCCAAAGCCGCCATAGCATGTGGCACCGCATACACCATCACACCGAACAGCACTATGAATGCAAGCCCTATGGCGTATATGGGCAGAAGCGCCTGGCTCCTCCTCAGTTTCTTGTCGTCCTGCGCGCTAAGGCTGCCGTTTATTGCGTGCGGATATAGATATAATGCGAAGGCGCTCATCACGAACAGGCTTATGTAAGCAGTGCTATAGGCAGGAGGCAGAGTAACATACTTTGGCACCGCTGCGAAAGATTTGCCGAAGCCGCCTACCGCAAAAGTCACCGCCAGTATGACCACTATAACAGTAGTGAATATCAGTATGTCCTTGAAGACTGCAGTCAATGTCACGCCCCTCAATCCTGCGAAGTACGTGAATCCTGCAATTGCGAGGAATGCGAGTATTAATGCCACATCGCTTACCAGGGCGAAGTTCGCAACCCCTGCGAGCATGGCCGAGAGTATGGCTTGCATTCCTACTACCTGCAATGCTATGTAAGGGAGCTCTGCAACTATGCCAGTGACTGCTATTATTATTGCGAGGTTCCTGCTGTTGAACTTGTCCTTAACAAAGTCCGCTGCAGTGACATAGCCTCTTTTCTTGGCGTATCTCCACAGCCTAGGCATCGTCAGCATGGCTATGGCGAAAGTTATCGATACGTAAGGTACTGCAAAGTAGTAGAGGGATCCGACGGCGAACATGCTCGACGGCACAGCTATGAATGTATATGCTGTGAATAGGTCAGCACCTACGAGGAACCAGACGAGTGCGGTACCCATCCTCCTTCCGCCAAGGCCCCATTCCTCTATCTTCGACAGGTCGCCTTTCCTGAACAGCCTGCCCAGAAAGCCAATCACTATGAATACTATGAACAGAGTTACGAAAACCAAAAATGTGAGTGCGTCTATCATTCAAACACCTATCTTGAAGATCTGCGCCCTTTCGCCTTCTTGCGGCCGCTATCTATCAGAACCGCGGCTATGTAAAACAGCACGCCGGATATAGGAAGCCATATTATCTGGTACCAGTAAAAGAACGGCAGCCCGTATACTTCGGGGAATTCCGTATTGTACAGCGGCAGAGCCAGATATGCTATGAAGGGTATTATTATCAGTATCGCAGCGACAACCTTCTTGCCCTCCATTCTCGCACCTTGGTTTTAATAAAACTGCCAACATTTATAAAGATTTGTTATTTTATGACCAAGTACAGCAAGAGGTTGAGTGTAGCTTGAACAAATAAAGTAGGAGTTATGCCAGGGTGTTCATTTTCTTCTCTGGGCTTTGAGAATCTTTCTGCTGGCCTTTTTCAGCTTCTTTATCTTCTGCTTCCTGTACGCCTTGCCTATTTTCCTGTTTGATTTCTTCACCGTCTTCTGCATCATTAACACCGTTTATTACAATAAGTATTCAAGGAATAAACATGACCGGTAGAATATTCAATTTACTTTAATTGTATAAGATGCCTTTGTAGATTTCTTCTTGAGCCTTATCTGCAGGACTCCATTATTGTACTTTGCCCTGCCCTTTGATGGGTCTATCAGCGCAGGAAGCGCTATGTTCCTGGAGTATATAGAGGCATCGTTGTTGACCGATATTGTTATTTCCTCTGCCTTTGCCGAGATTGATATGTCTTCCTTCCTTACGCCCTTGAGCTCTGCCACTATTACGAGTGCGTCCCCCTCGTCCAGAACGTCTACGAGCGGCTCCTTCATAGCTTCCTTCTTGCTCTCTTCCGGGGGCTTGGGCTCCATCTGGAGGTTCTCGACAACGGGCATTCCGTCAGGGCCAATCTTTATGTTGAAGCTGTACGGGTTCGAGCCCTGCTCAGACATGTCCGAAATGTTCTTCGTGATGCTCGTCATCACTTTAGAAATAAACTTGCTGAACTTTATTATGTCATCAGGGTTGTCGTCATTGTCCGAATTGCTTTTGGGGTTCTGATCTGGCATCTGTACACCTTGTGAGTATTTAACCATTCCCAATATATTTATTTGTTTTGCATTTTTGCCGAACCTTGATTTCGCAGATTGCCTTCATCACTTCATCCACGAACCCAACCCTATCTGCCTGTGGCTCTCCTTGTCAGAAACCAGCTTGTCCGCATACTTGCCTATTCTGACTGGATCAAAACCGTGCTTGTCGCACATGAATCTGGTCAAGGCCTCCTTGTCCGGCTTTTTCTCAAGGCCCTTCTGGATCTCCTGCTCGCTGACTTTCTTCACCTCCGGCTTGTCAAACAGCTCTATGACTTCATTTATGTCGAGCTCGAACTCCGCATTGTACTTCTCCTTTATGTGCTCCTCGAGCGCCTTTATAGAAGGCACGCTCTTCGCCATCTTCAGCGCTGTCTTGGGGCCTATGCCTTTTATTCCATTGTTGAAATCCGTGCCTAGCATTATGCCGATCCATATGAGCTTCTCATGCGTTATGCCCAGGGCTTTCAGGGTTTCCTGAAGGCTCATCATCTCGGGCTCTATGTTCACATAGATGTTCTTCCTGGGCAGCTTCCTCCTGCCTGACAGCGTGACGTTCCTTGCGACTAGCGGTGCCCCGAAGAGGAGCGTGTCGTAGTCCTGGCTCGCAGCTGCATATACCAGCCCTTCCTTGCACATTATGCTCGCCTGCGCCTCGCCTTCGCTGGGCGCCACCATGTAGTGCACGCCCATGTGGTCGAGCAGCTCTTTCGATGTCTCTACGACATACTTGGTTATGCGTGTGCTCGCCTGCGCATGCATCTTCGCCTCTTCCATCTCGCCGCGCTCCTTGGCGCTCTCCCATGCTGCGAGCGCGTCTTCCCTCCTCTTCATCCTTGCAGCTATCGTCTTCTGCTTCAGCACCGAAGGTATGCCGTCAAACACGTATATGGGCTGTATGCCCTTGTCTATCAGGTCTATCGTCCTGTAGAACAGCCCGGACATATGGCTCGTGACATTGCCTTCTGAATCAGTCAATGGAGTGCCGTCAGGCTGCCTTATTATCGACAGGAACTGGTAGATCATATTGTACGCGTCTATGGCTATGCGCTTGCCGCTCAGTTCGTCTAGCGATATCTTGTACTTGTAAACCAGCTTGCTCAGGTCGACGGACATTAAAAGGCCTAGTGCATGAATTCTCCGAGGGTTGCGCTCTCCTTCCTGTCGCCGTGCCTTGCGTCCTCGGCCTTTGACGCATCGAGCTCCAGCTTTATGCCAAGCGCTTTTTCGAGCTTCTTGGCCAGCTCAATGGTTGGCAGGGTCTTCTGGTTCTCGACCCTGTAGAGCAGTGTCTCTTTCTCGTTTATCATCTCCGCGAGCGTATTGAGCGGGAGCTTCATGCGCTCCCTCGCCTCGCGTATTACTTTGCCGTAATCATCTATTATCTCAGCTTCCTCATGGCGCTTTGTTGCACTGCTTGTAGGTATTGGCTTTTTCCCAAGCCGGCTATGCCCCTCCGTATTCACCTGGGAGATGACATGCTTCCCCTTGGCGCACTTGGCGCATACGCGCAGCTCCACGCCTTCCACGTCCACAATATATATGTTTGCAGTCTTGTTGCCGCACAATTCACATTCTTCCATATAGCCACCCCATCTGCACCGCAATTCTCATCCCTAAGACCCACATGTCAATATTCTGCAGGTCTAATTTTTATATATTTTCGTTGCATGCTTATATGGCTGGTGCAATTGTTGCTGGCATAGATACTATCCAACTTTGCGAATGCTATTGAGCCGGCGCATGAATGTGTGTTTCTGATGGCGAACAGGTCTGAGAGAGTGAAGAACAGTGCAAAGGCAGGGGGCAGCGTTATCCATGATCCCAAGAAAAGGAATTATGTGATAGCGGCATTGGTGATAATTGAGTTCATAGTGATATACTTAAGCTACATAGAGACCCAGCTGGGCGTAGCGGGCCAGTGGGCCCTTGCTCTGATCTCACTGTTCGCCGTAGGCAGCCTGATAAAGTACTTGGGGAGATTCCCCGGATGGAACTTCTTCTACATGGTTGGCAGCAGGCATGGGATAAAAACCATAGATAATATTTCTAAGAAGCACGACGGTTTCTGGAGCTCGATGCCGTTGTGGGGCATAGTGCTTGGGTTCGGTATAGTCGCATACCCTCTGCTCAAGGGCAACATCAACAAGAAGCTGTACGCATTCGGCATGGTGTCGCTGATTGCAGTGTTATTGCTCGTACTGCCCTACCTCACTGTTGCATTGCAGTTCCTGCATATACCGAACCTCAACAGCACAGTGGCGAACAGCGCAGCCGCGCATAGCTCTGGCATAGACTATGAGGGGATTGCATTCGACGCAACAAGCATAATATTTGGTTTTGCGGGGTTCGTATTCGTTGCAATACTTTACAGCGCCGCTAACTTCATAGCAATTGCCATTACGCACTATTCTGCACCGATAGCCGCATTGGGCCACCAGGCACCAGGCGTTTATCCAGTTATACCTGGCTTAGACATGCCGCTCGTAGCAGGCATATGCGCGCTTGCGATACTGCTCATAGTGCACGAATTCTCGCACGGGGTGCTGGCGAGGAAAGCAAAGGTAAAGCTCAAATCTGTAGGCCTGCTCCTGATTGGTGTCATACCCATGGGGGCGTTCGTAGAGCCCGACGAGAAAGGCGTAGAAAAGCTCAGCGGCTTGGAGCAGACGAAGATATTCGCTGCAGGCGTTTCATCAAATTTCATACTGATGATAGTGTTCTTCGCGCTGATGCTCGGCACGATATTGTTTTTGCTGCCCATGATAGAGACTAACGAGGGCATCTACATAGTTTCGACGGTGCAGGGGTACCCGGCATACGGCGTACTTCAGCCAGGCATGCACGTGCTTTCTTGGGATGGGCATGCAATAACCAACATCAGCACCATCGAAGCTGCAGCCTCTTTGGACCATCCGGGCTCGGCTGTCACAGTTACAACAAATACAGGCACATATAATTTCACAGCCAACAGCCATGGCCTCATAGGGGTCTCGTTGGCACAGGAGACGAAGTTCTCAAACGGCTTCCTGGGCACAATCATCTATTTCCTGTATGAGCTCTTCGCCCTGTCGTTCATGCTCAATTTCCTAGTTGGGGTGGTAAATTTACTGCCGCTTCCTGGCTTTGATGGGTGGAGAATATACAGCACCAATATAAAGAACGCAAAATTCGTCAACTTCCTCGCTGCGCTCGTATTGATAGGCATACTGCTCAACGCGCTGCCGCTGCTCGCCTATATATGATGTCAAAGTTTCTTCAGCACGAAGGTGTAATGCTGCAGCTTCGCGTACGCATCTGTCAGTTTTGCTGCGGTTGAAGGATCCACCTTCTCGGCATCGTGCTTCTCCAGGCGCTCGAGCATCTGGCTGTAAGCGGCAATCATCGTGCCAACCCTTTCCCTGTGCTCCATCCAATCAAACAGTAATCTGAAGTTAAGCATTTATTTTTGCATAAGGTTTTTGTTTATCAGAGTAAAGCAACCTTTTTATTCTTTTTTTGCATGCTTTATATTGAGTGCATGAAAACTTTTAGAAAAAGCTTTATCAAAAGCAGAAGCAATCACAGGTTTGCATCGCAATCGGCAATGGAATATCTCATGACATACGGCTGGGCGATACTCATCATCGCAGTTGTCCTTGCGGCGCTCTTCGAGCTTGGCGTTTTCAACCCTTTGACCTTCGCGCCTAAGGCATCTCCTGGTTCGTGCCAGGTTGTAAGGCCTGAAGGCGCCGGCACGACAGCATTCATATCCCTTGCAGGCGAATGCAACGGCGAGCTGCCACAGTATGTGGCGCAGTTCAACGGAGGCAGCACTACGCAAATAAGCACGAATACGATAATAATACCTAATACTATATCAGCTTTTACTTTATCTGCATGGATATACGTTTCGCCATCCGTAACATCGGGCACAAATATAGAGGTCGTTGGTGAACCCAATAATCGAGGTACCGGCGTCTTTTCGTTTGCTTTTGGGCCCTACCCATACCTATATTTAGGATTTCAATGTGATGGCAATGATGGGCCCTCTGTAATTAATGCAAGTGAATGGTACAACATCGTAGGTGTATTTAAATCAGGATATGGATCTACATATGTTAACGGTGTTAATAAGACCAGCGGCAGTTTTTCCCTCAATGCTGATTCAGCCTTCAGCATAGGCAATGGCGGTGAAGGGTGCAACGCCGCACCGCAGCCCTTCAATGGTTATATATCAAACGTCCAGATTTATAACGCTGCTCTTTCTACCAACGACATCAAGGCCCTATACCAAGAAGGCATAGGCGGTGCGCCCATAAAGATACAGAGCCTTGTGGGATGGTGGCCTCTCAACGGCAACGCAAACGATTACTCTGGCAACGGCAACAACGGTGTGCCTAATGGCATTACATATACCAGTAACTGGTACTCAGGATATAGTGCACCGTAAATGTCTATGCGCCTATGCCGAATGCATATGAATAAATGGCATTGCAATTATCGATTGTGGATTATTTAGGTACTGCTGCTTTTCTCAGCTCCTTCACTGTGCCGAAATCAATAGTGGAACCATAGCCCAGGACTATTGCGTGCATCTTATCTACATCGACGCGCTCGAATATTGGAGCGAGGAGGTTTTCCTTTGGCTCTATGTTCACAGCAGTCCCTCCTGCAAAGAAGTTGGCTGCGGGTAGTATGAGAAGCCTGCGCCTCTTGTATTTCCCGTACAGGAAGCATTTCAACTTTTCCTGCTTCCCTATTGAATCATATATGCCCACTGCAGGATGTTCATGCCCCATTATCATGAATTCTACGCCTCTTTCTACCGCGGAAGGCATCTCTTCCCCATGGAAAAACAGGTACCTGCCCATCCTTGCTTCCTGCCTGTATACCTTTAGCTTGAAAGGTTCCTTGTATCTCTCTACGAAGTTATCGTGGTTCCCCTTTATGAGTATCATATCGAGCTTCTTTGACCTTGCGAACATTATCAGATCATAGAGTTCGTTGAATTCTGCCTGCTCAACCGTAGAGAACTCGTTCTTTATGTCGCCATCTATTATGAGGCTCTTCACGTCCCTGCCGGCCATCGCCTCTGACACCATCTCTATTATGCGTTTCAGGTTGACAGGAGGTATGAGCACGCCTTCCTTGGACATCATGCCTTCATATCCCAGGTGAAGGTCGGATAGAGCCAGAGCCTTTAGGTCCTTTAAATACGCCAGCGGTTTGCCGTCTATGAGCTCTATGTTCTCTTCAAGCATCATTCTATCTACGCTTTCTGTTGGTTTTAGGCGGTTTCCTGGGCCTTGTACCCTTGTCTTTGCCCTTCTGCTTTGCAATCTTCTTTACTGGCATGCCCAGGCGCTCCAGAACTGATGCGTGTAGCTTCTGCAGGTACATGCGCTTGCTCTTCATCATTATCACATCTGCGTGGCCGAATGTGAGGGTCTTGTGCGAGAATGGCGATGGCACATCCGTATCTATCATCTTGTATTTTACTTCGCCTTTCTCCATCTTCTTGAGCAGCTGCACCGTCCTCGGAAGGTCCATCACGTCGTTCAGTATCTCCCTGTACGTCTCTTTAAGCACGGGGAAGTTTGGGTCCACTTCCTCTACAGCTTTCAGCAGCAGCTGCGAATTTATCTGCTGCTTGCCCACGCTTATCTTCCACCCTTTGTAGTTCCTGAGTATCATGAAGCTGCGCGCAGCAACGTGCCTGAAGCGCCTCCTCATCATTTCGGTCCTCCTTATGTTCAGCTTCAGCTCGTTTGTTATATCGGATTTAATCACTCCCTCTATGGCTTCCCCAAGAGCCTTGAGCGATATATTGACTTCTTCGCTGGAAGTCATAAGGAAGCCGTTGTCGTTGACCATTATGCCTATGTCTGTGTCATACCTTTCGCCAAGCGATATTGCTATCGCCCTTGAAAAGGTATCGTTGACCCTCCTGCCGAAAAGGGAATGGAATATGATGTACTGCTTGTCTGTATCTGGATCATGAGTCTTCTCCACAAGAATGAGCTTGTTAGTAGGCACAGCCTTTGCAAAGAGAATCTGCTCCATGAAGTAGTTGTACGTTGCAACCTTTGCATTGTCATCCATAGGCAGCTTTGACAGGAACTCATATGCGGGCCTGGGCATTTCGGATATCTTTGATATTATTGCTGAGCTCTTCCCTCTCTTCAGAATAGATGAGAATTCTGCCCTGAACTTGCCTATCTCAATGGCGAGCTCGTAGCTCAGGGGAAGCTGCTCCGAGAACCATGGAGGGATGGTAGGCGCACTTGTCTTTGCTTCCGTCACATAGCATTTCATTGAGCGCGCGTACTCGAACCTGTACAGCCTTCCGCCTAATGTGAATATGTCCCCCGGCTTCAGCTTCGTGAGGAACTCCTCTTCTATGTTGCCGACCCATTTCTTACTTGTGGTAAGCACGTTTATTGCAACCTCGTCAGGTATGGTGCCGAGGTTGAGCATATATATCACTTGCGCCATCTTGCCGCGCCTGCCGAACATGCCGTCCTTCTCGTCGTACCATATCTTGCCGTATACCCTTCTGCTCTCCAGGCTGACGTAGTTCCCTGCCAGGTAGTTTATGAGCGCCATGAAGTCGGTCTTCTCGAGCGTGGCGTAAGGGTATGCACCCTTCACGACCGCATATGCATCGTCTACGTTCCACTTCCTGTTCAGCGACATGCCCACTATGTGCTGTGCGAGCACATCCAAAGCGTTCTCAGGCACAGAAAACGAATCCAGGTGCCTTTTCATGGCGGCATCAAGCATGACCGTGCATTCGACAACATCGTCCCTGTCCATTGATATTATCTCGCCCTTGGCCACCTCCTTGAATGAATGGCCGGCCCTGCCTATGCGCTGTATGGCCCTCGTAACGCTCTTCGGCGAACCTAGCTGTATCACGTCCTCTATCGTGCCTATGTCGACGCCGAGCTCGAGGCTCGTCGATGTCACTGCGCACTTCAGCGCCCCTTTCTTCAGCATGTCTTCTACTTCCATGCGCGATTCTCTTGAAAGAGAGCTATGGTGGGCCGCTATGTCTTCGCCGTAATTGAAGCGCTTCTTCAGGTTGAACACCACGCGCTCGGTGCCGCTCCTAGTGTTTGTGAATATCAGCGTGGTCTTGTATTTCTTTATCGCCTTGTCAAGCTCTTTGTATAGCGCGTCCTCTATTTCATCGCTATCAGTGTATATCAGGTCCTTTACGGGGCTTTTTGATACTACATCGAGCTTCTTGCTCCACGACGCATCTACGACCTTGCAGTCGCGCGGCTTGCCGTTTTCGACGCCTACTAGGAATTTCGCCGCTTCTTCTATTGGATATAGAGTTGCACCGAGGCCTATGCGCACGGGCTTGCGGTGAATCAGTTCCGTCAGCCTCTCAAGAGTAAGCGAGAGATGCACCCCCCGCTTGTTGTTGGCAAGCTCGTGTATCTCGTCCACTATTATATACTCGAGCTTGTCCATGTTCTCCATGAATTTCCTGGAGTTTATTATTATTGCGAGGCTCTCGGGTGTGGTCACGAGTATGTTGGGCGCCTTGAGCAGCTGTTTCCTCCTTTCCTGCTGGGTTGTGTCGCCCGTCCTTACGCCTATCGTGACCTTCTTCATGTTCCCTTTGATTATCCCGGCGCCTTTTTCCTTGATTATCCTGCCGTAAATGTCTTCCAGTGGCTTTGTTAGGTTGCGGTATATGTCGTTGTTCAGCGCCCGCAGCGGGGATACGTATATGCAGTATATCTTGTCCTCGAGATCCCCCGCAAGAGATTTGTCGAAAAGTTTGCTTATTATTGACAGGAATCCCGATATTGTCTTGCCTGAGCCCGTAGGCGCCGTGACGAGGACGTTCTTGCCTTCGCCTATGAGCTTGAAAGTGAATTTCTGCGGTGGTGTGAGCTCGCTGAAGCTATCCTCGAACCATTTGCGCACGTACGGATTCAGCGATGAAAGGCTCTCCTCGTCGCTGAACGGCTTGCTCAGGTATTCTATCATATCCACATCTGCAAGGATTCGCTATAGCTTTGTATATGTCAAAAGCTAAAAAAGTGCACTCTGCCACAGATTACTTGCTTACTGAGATTTTGCGCTCTCGTATATTTCGGCTGTGCCCCGAAGCATTATGAATGTAAACAGCGCACCGACAAGGACGTACCCTATCAGTATGGGATAGCTGTTGACATAAACCAGTATAAGGTATGCGAAGGTTATGAACTTGAGGGCGTTTATCACTGCACGGCTAGTGTTTGATGAGTATATCGCCCTTGCGAATGGGGACTTCATCTTTGATGATGTTCCCTTTGCACCCATCATTGCATCGGCGAACGAATGCCTGACTATGATTAGAAGCAGTATTATCAGCGGTATTATGTGCAGGTATGTGAACACCACCCACATCGAGTACTCTGCCACGCGGTCTCCGGCTATGTCCATCCTTGGCCCGAAGCGTGCGGTCTCGGAGACCCTGTGCTTGTATTCTACTATCTCCTCGTGGGCCTTCTTATTGTTGAGCACGGTAGCTTTCATGTATCTTGCTATGCCTACCTTGTGCTTGCTCACCTGCCATACTGCAAAATAGCCATCGAAGGCGTCTAGGATCAGCGCTATGGCAAATATTATTATTGTCAGGTAGGATGGAAACTTTATCAGTATGAGATACACTACAACCAGTACCAGCGCTGTCCTGAACAGCGTGGTTTCGTCTGCCGCTCTCATGAGATATCATCTACACTGCACAATCCTATGCGTTCACGGGTATGGGGCTATTCCTGATGTTATTCCTGGAGTTATTGCCGTAACATTGCTCGGAAACGGGGTGGCTACCACCGAGAATATTCCGAAAGCGAATACCATCATCAGTATGAGCACCAGCGCTATCGAGAGTATTTCGCCCACGAGAACTACAATCACGCTCTTGTAGCGCTCTATGTTGTGCTGCGAAGACAACGCTATCACCAGGACTACGAAACTCCATATGCCGAATATGAAAGCCAGGAATATGCCTATGACTGGTATGCTTATCGCCCAGTAGAACAGCAGTGTAGGCATGAGGCTGAACATCGCAGCTGCAAAGGTCTTTTCGTATCCTCCTTTCCAAGCGTTAAGGAAGTTCTTGCCTATGAGCTGGTACACTATCGATACTATGAACAGTATTATCGGCACTGCTACGAATATCCCTATTATCGCTGACACAATTGATACTACAGGGATGCTGACTGGCATCACCGCCGTTATGCTTCTGCCAAATGGGTTTAGGCCGCCACTCGAATATATCCCGAGCGCTGACATGACCGTTATCGCTATTGCAGCGAGCACAATGGATATTATAGCCATCGAATAGTATATCTTGAGCGAACCCCATAGGTCCAGGTTCACTGCAGTCTCTTTGCCTGGATGGAATACCGCCATCACCCCTTTCATAAAAGGATTGCTTGTTTTCATAATATCATCTTATCTACCTTAAACATCATTTTTGCCTGCTCTTGGCGCGTTCTATAGCTTCGGCTATTTTCTTCTTTGCCTCAGCCGCATCGCCAAAGCCAGTTATCTTTACCCATTTTCCGTTCTCCAGCTCCTTGTAGTGCGAGAAGAAATGTATTATCTTGTCTTTTATGGCTGCATTGACATCCCCTATGTCCTTTATGCTTGAATAATTAGGGTAAACCTTATCTACAGGCACTGCCAGTATCTTCTCGTCCCTGCCTTTCTCGTCCTCCATGTGCGCCACGCCTATGGGCCTCACTTTGACATAGCTACCCGGTAAAAATGGCATGTCGCTCAGCACCATTATGTCTATCGGATCCTCGTCCTCGCCCCATGTGCCAGGTATAAAGCCGTAGTTGAGCGGGTACACCATGGATGTGAAAAGTATCCTATCGACCTTGAGTGCTTCCGCCTCTTCGTCAAATTCGTACTTGATGCCTGAACCCATTGGTATCTCTATGAATGCGTTGACCGATTCAGGGGCATCCTTGCCTGCGTCCAATTTCATACAATCACTGTATTACTATCGTAGATAAATGTTTATATAGATTCGCCGCTGCTCTTCGCTCCTTTATGCGAGGCTATTGCTTCCTTCACTATGCCTGCGTCCTCTTCTCCCAAGTATTCCATTATCTTCTTGCTGCCTGAAGCAAATTCCATAGCCTCGCGCCTACCGTCTTCGTCTATGGTGCTGGCAAGGAGGTCGGCAGGCTTAACACCCTTCGGGCCGCGGTCCATGCTGCTGGCCCATTCGTTGAATACGTCTGAATAGTCCATGAGCATGGATATCTGCGTGACTGCCAGCAGGAACTTCCTCATTGATTCTAGCCTGCCCACGAATTCCGGATCGAGCTTGGCCTTGTCAGAATCCTTTATGCTCATGTAGCTCTTGTACCTTTCGCGTATCTCGTCGGCCCTGTGCCTAAGGTTGTCTATTACGAACATCTTCTTCTCTACATCCTCGCTGCCTTCCTGTGCAGTCACCATGCTGCCCTGTATGTCTATCCTCTTTTCCTTGATTTCCTGCTCTAGCGTATCCAGCGCTTCGGCTACCAGCTCTTCCTTTATGCTAAGGAGTATGTCCTGGCAGTAGAGCCAGGTGGGCACTTCATGATTCTCTGCCATTGATTGACCCTTTTGCCGGCTATACGCACGGGATGCTGGCCTTGCTCTCTATGCGCTCCGCTATTACACCCTCTTCGTCGTAGACATATGTGGTTATATTGACCGTGTACGTGTCCGGGAAGTTGTTCGGCCTGGTGTATATTTTTATCTTTTTTTCGAGCTTGCCCAAAGGCTTGAGTATGCCAACGCGCGTCTTTCCCATGTTCAGCTCTATGTCGTGCGCAAGGCTCAGCGGCGGCTTCACAGATACCTCGCTCTCGCACCAGTAGTTCTTGCTGCTGTCCGTATTCTCTATTCCTAGCACCAGCATGGCCTCGTTCCTCGCGTTGGCCTTCAGCTTCTCAGGGTCGAATCTTACGTTTATGTTTGTTATAGGCATGTAAATACACCATGCGCGCACACCAGAGCATTATGCCATAGCGAACGCATTCCACAAAATGTATGACAAGCAAACTTTGCTAAATGATTATATATGATAATGAATAAAAAGCTTAGTTGGCAATATAGGTCATGTTATGCCTGCCAAGCTCAACGAATCGAAGTTCATAGAGAACGAAGTGACGCTAAGGGACCTAAGGATAAGCAAGGAAGTCACCGAGACCCGTAGGTCTCTTGTCCGCTGGCTGGCCCTGTCGCTTGGAGTCATAAACCCAGGTGAGTCGCGTCTCTCTGCAATAGAGGTGCTTGACGGCATACTCTACTTCCAGTTCAAGCTCAACAAGGATCCGACAGTGTCCGATCTGCTTCTCTACATAGAGAAGTCGTGGGGGCCTATAAATGAGAAGACCCTGAGGTACCACCTGCTGCAGCTCAAGAAGACGAATATAATAAAGAACTCGAAGAGCAAATACTACATATCCGACCCGAGCATAGGCGAGAGGTATGACGAAAAGGCCTGGGTGAACAGCTATTTCAACGAGATGCTCGATCCCATAAAGGAAAAAATAATATACGCGCTCAAGGAACTGAAGAACCGGTGATGCAATGGCTTTAAACAGAAATGTCATATTCTATCTTGTAGTGGCTGTGATCGTCATAGCCATAATATACGTGCTTGCCTCGGCATTGATACATCCTGCGTATAGCATATCTGTACATCTGTACAATTCAAGCGGTGCGAATCTGTATCCGTTCAACACCACGGACTTCACCATAGTGATAAACAATACAGGAAGCTATGGAGTGCACGACATGCTCGTCGGCTTTTACATCGATGGATCGGCTCTGCACCTATACAACGCATCAATACCTGCGCACAAGAGCGCGGTGATATATACCAATTACACTTATACGGCCAATGGAACATACTCGTTCTCGGCAATAGCCGACCCAGGGCATGTCATTGATATACCTGACAGAAGAGCTGCATCGGCTTCAGTGACAATGAATGTAAGCCAGAACGAGTCTGGCCAGGCGTATTCGTCCATGCCGAACAATGGCATTATATCTTCTTACAATTTCACCCTTATGCAGAATACCGGGCCGGTGCTCGCAGAGCTGTCAAGCGAATATAACGTCAGCATGATAAACTCGCTGCTGGTTCCAAATAAAACAGTGATTAATAGCATCATGTCCGACCTTTATGGCACTCTGAACTCCGTGCATGGTGCGGCTGTGCGCTACTCAAACAGCTCGTCTGCATACGCGCTTTGGCTCCAGGGCACAGGAGGGCCTGGCGTAATCGATAAAATCTTAGGCAGCTTCGGGTACAACAGCATTTCAGAATCTGATGGAGCACAAATGTTTGATCTCGGCAACGGCACAAGCGCATGCGTATCGTTTTCGGGAGGCTGGACAAAGATGGTATCTTACCATTCCGCTGGCAGCGCCACATGCGCATCATTGAACTCTGTGTATGCACCAACTCGTTCCGCAGAGGTGTACACAGCGATGAACCGCTCCGCACATTTCCTTGACCACGTGAGCAGGTTCTTCTATAATACCTCGGCAGCCGGCTTTTCGTACCTTGGCAATACCTTTGGAGAAGGCAACGGTAGCGTATCAGGCTCCAACATATTCCAGAACAATTATGGAATATTCATAAGCTATATCAATAGGACAGCTGCCAACAACAGCAATCCGGGGAAGTGCTTCGGCTTGCTTTCGAACAACAGTGCAGTATGTTCTGTATATATACTGCAGGCGGCTGGCATCAATGCCCCCGTATCGCTAGTCAAATCCGAGGAACTGACCAGAAATTACAGGATAGAGATGTACTCATTCGTAAACTCTACAGAGGCGGTTGACGCCCACCTTAATGCTTATGACCTGATAAAGTCATTGAACGTCAGCCAGTCGCCCCTGCCGTGGAGGAGCGCCTTCAACAACACATGCTCCATACCTATAAATGGCATATCATGCGGGATAATAGGATTCAACTACACTAGCAACACTGCAGGCATGAACATAACAAACAATCGTAACACAAGCCTGAAGCTCAATTACGACGCCTGCTACATATCGGGCCTGCAGTCAAACGAGACGATAAACCGCACCATAGCTCCGCACTCAAGCATAAGCCAGGACGTGAAGTGCTACAATATACCAATACCGCTTCTGAGCGCTGTGACCAGCTACAACCTGTACATAAATTACACGCTTGACAACAGGACTGGCAGCGCATATGGAGCGCTGAACGTGACCAATGAGGGCTATCCGTGATTCATAGGCCTATGAAGTCCTTTGCACCGCTGCCTTCTGGGAAGGCACGGCGTCCTTCAGCCTCAACAGGCAGCCCTGTTTCATTCGCCACGCGGGCGAGCTCGCTCGCATCGAGCATCCTGTTTAAGTAGAGCTCTACGAATTCGGCATTGCCAATCTTTACCCTCTTTACCTTGAACACCTGGTATTGCTGCATTCCGGCTCTCTTTACTTTTATCCTTGCCTGCCCAGATGCAATTATGCTCTTTGCGTTAGCGCTAAGGTCCATGTAGAATCACGAATTATATTTATTAGATCAAGCACAAAAGAATTTAGGCATTGCATGTTATAGCACTTTAGGCAAAAAAGCGCGGCATTTGGTAATCATATGTATATCGATTCGGGTTTCATAAGCCAGGTATTTGCATACGCATATGCGTTGCTGAAGCCTTCCGTAGGCGCATTCTATGCGGAGGCGCTCTCGCTTCTCGCCGCCTTCATAGTCTTTGCCATACTTCTAGGAATACTGATAGTGGGGTTCGTTTACCTCTTTGGATGGGGCGAGAGAAAGTTCATGGCAAGGGTGCATTCCAGGCACGGGCCGACATACGTGGGCAAGTTCGGCATATTGCAGAACATGGCCGATGTGCTTAAACTCCTGTCAAAGGAGAATATAACGCCGGACAATGCAGACAAGCCGCTCTACGGATTAGTTCTGCCTTTGCTGTACGCGATGTTCGTTGTGATGCTTGCATTCATACCGATAACAGGCACTTTCGTAGGTATAAACGCCACGCTGGGCCTCCTGGTTGTTTTCCTGCTGCTGTCATTCTCGCCGCTGATAATGTTCCTAGCGGGATGGACGAGCGGCAACAAGTTCGCTTCTATAAGCGCGCAGAGGTCTGTGATAACGATGGTGAGCTACGAGCTGCCTATGCTCTTCGTCGTCGTAGCAGTAGCTATGCTAGCTCACAGCTACAATCTCATATCAATAGTCAATGCACAGAGCGGCATGTGGTTCGGCATACTAATGCCAATAGGGCTGGTCGTGTTCTTCGTGGTGATGCTAGCGGAGCTTGAGAGGCCGCCGTTCGACCTGCGCGAAGCAGATAACGAGCTTATAGCAGGATGGCTGACAGATGTGAGCGCGCCTTACTACGGCCTGGCGCTGTTCCTCGATTACACACGCATGTTCGTAGGCTCGCTGCTGATCTCGCTGCTGTTCCTTGGTGGATGGCTCGGACCGGTTCTGCCTGCTGCGTTTTGGATGATACTGAAGGTGGTGCTTGTCACAATATTCATAATAGTGCTCAGGACGTCGATGCTAAGAATGAGGCTCGACAGGGTGATACGCACAGGCTGGCTATACCTCCTGCCGCTGTCGCTGCTGAACGTGCTCATAACTTTCGTGGTGTTTGTCAAGTGATGGTATATTTGGTGCTGAATGAGGGAAGATAGCATATAAAGTTTGCCAGACATGTAGGGATGATTGAATGGTATTCGTAAAATCGATAGGGCGCGCGGTCAAGGCGCTTGCACGTGGCCCGAGCACGCTGCAGTATCCAGAGGACAGGGAGTCCATAGCCGACAACTACAGGGGCATACACAAGCTTGACATGAAGACTTGCATAAGCTGCGGCGCGTGCGCGCGCATATGCCCGAACCAGACGATAACAATGGTCGACGTGGAGACGGATAAGGGTACAAAGAAGATGCCAGAAGTGAACCTGGAGAGGTGCCTGTTCTGCGACCTGTGTGAGGAGGTATGCCCTACGAAATGCCTTATACTATCCAAGGATTACAGCTTCGAAAAATATGACAGGAGGGAATATGTGCTCAGGCCTGAGGACTTGAAATAAGATTAGTGTGGTTATGTGTTGGCCCTGATGGATTTGATTTTCTTCATAGTAGCAGTCTTTGAGATTGCATCCGTAATAGCGGTTTTCAAGCTCAAGGACATACTGCATGCTGCGATAGCCCTCGCCTCTGTATTCTTTGCCAACTCGATCATGTTCCTCCTAATAGACCAGGACCTTCTGGCGATATTGCAGCTATTCATAATGATAGGAGGAGTATCGACGTACATATTCGTTGGCGTAGCCTCCGGGAGCTTTTCGCGCTTCAAGCACACTTCGTACATAGGGCTGGCAGTGATATCGGTAGTACTGGCGGCGGTCCTCCTCTACCCGCTCGTGGCGCTGGGCTCTTCCTCAACTGTCAGCAATGCGCTGACAGGAAGCGAGATATCGGCAGACATGTCTTCGTCTATACAATACCTTTACTTCGTAGCAATATTCATATTCGCGGTATCAATAGGCGCCGTAATAGTGATGAAAAGGATAGGTGGCAAGAAATGATATTCATATACCTGCTCGGCCTGAGCTTGATGCTGTTTGCCATAGGCATAGCAGGGATATCCTCAAGCAGGCACTTCATAGTTATGATGTTCTCGGTAGAGATAGTGCTGGTAGCTGCTGCACTTCTGGCAGCTTCAGTGTTCAGCTATTTGGGCACGGGCAACATCCTTCTGCTGCTGTTCGCAGTATGGGCCATTGCCGCTGCAGAGGTAGTCGTTGCGATATCGCTTTACCAGTACATGGTCAAGGCAGATGTTAGCCTTGATGTATCTAAGCTTTCGAAATTGAAGGAGTGAATTGATGTTGCAGGCATTGCCATTGCTGAGCGTTGCGCCGCTGGTAGCTGCTGCACTGATAATATTGGCGATACATCGCGACCGTGCTGCCAAGTACATAGCGATGGCGGGCAGCGTGCTGTCGCTCATCATCATAGCCGTAGTAGTCCTTTATTATGTCGGAGGGACTTATAGGGTGAGCTGGTTCAGCCTGCAGGGCTATTCGTTCAACATAACAACTTCTGTGCTTCCGCTCAACGCGTTGCTTCTCGCCTTGGTAGGCATAGTCACGCCGTTGATTTTCCTTTATTCTTTCGGCTACATGGACACCAAGAGCGAGCAGAGCAGGTACTATTTCGAAATAAGCCTGTTCGCCGCAGCGATGATGCTGTTCGCGATATCGGGCAACTTCGTAACCATGTTCATAGCGTGGGAGATGCTCGGCATAACAAGCTACCTGCTAATAGGGTTCTGGTACGCGAAGAAGGTAGTGCCTGATGCCGCGAGGAAGGCGATAAGCACAATAATAATAGGCGACATCCTGTTCCTCGCCGCAATCATAGTGCTGTGGAGCGCGTATCATACGCTCAACATATCTTCATTGCTTTCAATTGCAGGCAGCACAGTCTACTTGAAGGTAGCGCTCGCCTTTATACTGGTCGCAGCGTTCACGAAATCCGCGCAGTTCCCATTCAATGAGTGGCTGTCCGATGCCATGGAAGGGCCTACGCCCGTATCCGCCTTCCTCCACTCTTCGACCATGGTTAAGGCGGGGGTGTTCCTTATCGCGATACTGCTGCCGCTATATGTAAAGGCCGGCATGCTCATGCCCATACTCGCAATAGGCCTGATAACTGCGATAATAGCTGTTATGAACGCACTGTCTGAGCACCACATAAAGAAGATACTGGCATACTCTACGATGGAGGACCTGGCGCTGATGTTCATAGCCTTGGGATTCAACGCCATATTCGCAGCAATGCTGCTGTTCGTAGTACAGACGTTCTACAAGGCGCTCTTGTTCATGAGCGCAGGCTCGATAATGAAGGCTACTGGAGAGGAGAACATATACAAGACCTACAACTTCGGATTCAAGACGAACAAGCTGCTGTACATATCGACGATCATAGGGGTGCTGTCCCTGGCGGGCATATTCCCCCTTGGCGGATTTTTCGGCAAGCTTGGGATAGACACTTCTGCCAGCAGCATGTACGTATATATCGCACTGGTAGCGATAGACTTCCTATCAAGCGTGTACATCTTCCGCTGGCTGTACCTGCCGTCCAGGAAAGACAGCTACCTGTCAAGCTTCGGATATAGGACTGTACCTAGATCCATGCTGGCGCCGATTGCAATACTGGCAGTGCTGGTGCTTGCAAGCGGCCTTGCCTATTTTATGCTTCCGATGTATTATGCCGCAATGCCTAAATTCAGCATAAGCATCATTGACTCGTTGATAGAGACCGTGCTTGTCCTAACCGGGCTCGGAATCGCTTACATTCTTTATTCGCGAGGCAGGGCACCCCATGTAGATGCGTCCTCCCTGGAGTACAAGCTGCTTCACAATAGCTTCTTCATAAATGCATTCTATGTATACCTGCTTAAAGGAATAGAGCTGCTCGGCGAAGGGTTTGACGCGCTAAACGATGCGATAAACAGCGTGATAAACGGAGGAGCCTACAGCTTCATACTGCTCGGCAATGCCCTGAAAAGGATAGAGAACGGGAGCATAAACACCTATGCGATAGCGTTTGCTGCAGGCATAGTGTTCCTAGTGATAGTTTTCGCCATGAATTTGATAAAGTGATGCCTTGATCCCAGAATTCAGCATAATATTCGCGGCGCTCACCTTGGGCATAGTGCTAGCCGCACTGCTCGAAAAACGCTTCAGCTATTATATAGGCGTCGCTGCCACTGCCATAGTTCTGATTATGGTGTTGCTCATAGTAGCGTATGAGTATATTCTTGGGGCTAACGTGATGGCGCAGACCTACGCATACATACCGCAATTCGGCGTGCATGTTTCTTTCATAGCTACGCCCATATCCGCAGTGCTGCTGGCAATGACTGCTATTGTGCTATTCGCTGCGGCGCTGTCAAGCGGCAGAGAGGAAACAAGCAAGGGTGCGGCCGTGCTCATGCTGCTGTTTGGTCTTGCCGCAATAGGCCTGTTCTCGTCATCCAATCTAATATTGTTCTTCATATTTTGGGATGTTGGCGTAGTAGCTACGTTCTTCATGATAAGCTATATGGGTTCAGCAAATAGGAGGTCAGCGGCACTGAAGTTCCTTGTATACTCCCTTGGAGCAAGCGCTGCGCTCCTATTGGGCATTATTCTCATATATTTCGGTACGCCGGTGCATTCCTTCAACATCGCTTACATAATATCGCACGGGAGCCTCATACCCATAGGCATACAGGAATCGATATTCGTGCTGCTTTTCGTCGCATTCATGATAAAGATGCCGATATTCCCCCTGCATTCGTGGATGGCCGATGCGTACACAGAATCTTCCACGCAGGGATCCATGCTGATATCAGGCGTTCTTTCGAAGTTCGGAGCGTACGGGATGCTGCTTCTGTTCCTTATGATGCCAATAGCTGCCAAGTATAGCACATACATATTGGCACTGGCTGCCATATCCGCCTTCTATGCTGTCTTAGTAGCAATAAACCAGAGCGACATAAAGAGGCTAATATCGTACATAAGCATGCTTGACATGTCCATAATACTTGTAGGAATAGCTTCAATCACCGTCATAGGCAGGGAGGGCAGCATATATGGCATGCTGGCACACGGGCTTGGCATAGCGCTGCTGTTCCTCGTGGCAGGTAGCATAGAGGGCATGTTCGGATCGAGGAGCATAAAGTTCATACGCGGAGTTGTCGAGGGTTCTGCTTCCACGGCATACTCGTTCATGCTGGGCATTTTCTCCATAACCGGCGTTCCGCTCACAGTAGGATTCATAGCTGACCTGCTGATATTCATTGGCGCGTTCAGCGCCTTCGGGCTCTACGGGCTGATACCGCTCGGTGCAATACTGCTTGCAGGCGGATTGCTTTACTTGGTAGTCAGCAGATCGATAGTCAATGGAAGGAACGGTACAGAAGCACCTTACCTTCCAACAGCTGCGCAGAAAGCTGGTTATTCGGTGCTGCTGTTGTTCATATTTGCATTCGGCATGCTGCCGTTTATATTGCTTAAAATAATAGGTTCATAGTTGGTAGGAATGCTTGCACCAAATAGCGATTTAATGCTCGTATATGCCGCATTCGCAGTGCTTGCCCTGTTCATTGCATCGGGGCTAGCCGCAGCATTGCACAGGAGGAAGAATGTTGCATTTTTGATAGGCCTTCCGCTGCTTGCCATAGACACTGCGCTGTTTCTCTCAGTCTTCACGGGCGGCTCGAGCACGACGCTGCTTGGAATATTTGAAATGTATCCTTTCTCGGCACTCTTCGCTGCACTGTTCATGGCCTCAGGCACTCTCATATACTTGATTTCGTACAGGTACTCGAATGATTTCACTGGCTTCTCGGCACTCTTCGGCTTCATGCTTCTTGGGGTAATAGGTGTCGCTGCTTCAACATCGCTGGTAACTACAGTCGTAGGCATAGAGCTGGTGGCGCTGAGCACCGTATTCATGATAATACTTGACGGCAAGAGCAGAGTCGAACCCGCAGTAAAACTGTTCATACTGGGTGCCATTGCAATATCGGTTCTGCTCTTCGCTGTTGCGATGATGTTCTCCTATGATCCGTCGCTGCTCCTATCTGGCTTTACTGCGTCGGGCCCGGCGCCAGGTAGCTATATACTAACGCTTGCAATAATACTCTTCATCGCAGGGTTCTCATTTGAGGCCTCGCTATTTCCATTCAACCTCTGGGTGCCTGACGTATACCAGGGTGCACCTACAAACATAACCGCAATGCTTGCAGGCATGAACAAAAAGGTGGCTTTCGTAGCCATAATGACCACTTTCTTTGTGCTGCTTTCGAGATACTCTGCGACATTCTCGCCCATATTCGAGCTCCTGGCAATACTGACCATGTTCTTCGGCAACATAATGGCATTTGTCCAAAAGGACGTAAAGCGCCTTTTCGCTTATTCTTCTATATCCCAGGCAGGATACATACTTATAGGCATAGCTGTAGCTGACAGCTTCGGGATAGAGGCGAGCATAGTGCAGATAGCAGCGCACATGTTCATGGTAATAGGCGCATTCTCGGTAGTGCTGTGGCTGGAGTCCAAAGGGCTCAGGAGCATAGACGATTATTCCGGGCTGGGCTACAGGAGCAAGTTTGCAGGCATATCATTGAGTATATTCATGCTTTCAATGGCAGGCGTGCCCCCTCTCTTGGGCTTCACTGGCAAGCTGCTGCTGTTCTCCAGCGCGGTTGACAAAGGCATGCTCATACTGGCAGGGCTCGGAATACTAAACAGCTTCATGTCGATATACTATTACGGCAAGGTAATCGGCTCTATGTATTCAAAGAAGGGCGTAAGTGTGGGCAGCGGCAAGCTGTTTGCCAACGGATACATAATCGCTGCGGTTGCAGTGTGCTTGGCAGTGGTTGTGCTGTTCGGATTGTATCCAGGGCCTATCATACACGCCGCGAGCGCGGCCAGCCTTTCACTGTTCGGCATGTGAACTGCTCAGTCGCTTATGAGCCCGCGGAATATGAGCCTTTTGAGCATTATACTGGGCCTGTCCATGTCGCCGTATGAGCCGAGGAATTTCTCACCCCCAATCGCCTTCACTACATTGAATATGCGGTCCATCCGGGCTGGGCTTGATGATGAATATAGATTGTGTATCTTCTTATGGAGGAACATCTCAAACCCGTATTTCCTTCTCCAAGCACGCTCGTATCTTGATAATGGGATGCCCTGATTAATGTATCTTGTTATAGAGTCTGCAGCTATGCTTGCACATCCTGAGCCGAATACTATTCCGCCTCCTGTAGTTGCTTTTGTCTGGCCGGCCGCGTCACCAACAAGAAGTACGTTCCCGATCACGGTCTTCTGCCTTGTCTCCAACGGTATCATGCTGGCATGCCCAGACACCATATTGGATGATTTCAGCATTTCTGCAATCTCAGGCTTCTTGACGAACCTATCAAAAACCGCTTTGCTGTTCTTCTTGTATGCGGAATCGATGCCGAGACCCAGTTCCATTATATCATGGCTATAGGGCACGCTCCATCCGAAGAAGTTGTGCATCATCGTATTGTCAAAAAAAAGGTCTACAACATCGGTCTCCCCGACATCTGCTCCAGAGTATTCAGCCTTGTACGTAAGGACATATGAACCTATTGGCGGAAATGAAAAGGTCTTTGCAACCGTTGATACAGCGCCATCTGCCCCGACTATTGCATCATATTGGTCCTTCAACCTTATTAGGTCGTTTGGGCTGAATCGCGTATTGGTATATATCTTGGCACCTTCACGCTTAGCCTCTGAGGCACATTCTTCTACATACTTGCCCCTATCTATAACATACGCCTTTGTATCATTTGACTTTATCCTCAGCTTCCTGCTCCCGGAATGCAGTATTGCGCCGCTGAGCTTGTTGACTATGGACTTTTTGTATTCAACACCGATGCGATCAAGGCCTATTTTTGATATTATTCCTGAGGCCTTTTCTGAACCATCCGAAACATTTGACTTGGATTCGTATACGTCAACTTCTATGCCGGAGGCTGCCAGCGTCTTTGCTAATATCAAGCCTATAGTACCCGCACCTATAATGCATACAGATTTAGTCGTATGATACACCTAGACGGCATCTAATGAACCAGCAATAATAACGGATTTGGGATTTAAATATGTCACACTGTAATGCTTGCACAACATCAGCGTATAGAGGCAAAGCCTACAAAACATATATAAAGGTTGTATAGCATTATATCATTGATGGTGATTTAACGGCAGCAAAGACCGCAAAAACAGCCCAGGCAAAGGAAATGCCCTCGACAAAAAGCCTCAACAACCCTGTCATAAAGATAGAGAATATAGTTGTCAGCGCGGCGTTGCATGCCGAGATAGACCTCTATGCCCTGTCGAAGAACGTCAAGGCCGTGGACTACGAGCCGGAGCAGTTTCCTGGTGCTATATTTAAGGTGGCTGAGCCGAAAGCCGTGATAATACTTTTCAAGAATGGCAAGATGATATGCACAGGCACCAATACCGAGGCAAACATAAAGAAGGTGCTCGCATACGCTGCAGGAGTCATATCCAAATATGTAATATCAATCACTCCAAAATCAAAGTAATTGCTACAGCTTGGCGACTTGCCTGGCCCTCTTATCAAATATCTTGAAGAACCTGTCCCAGGAGTAGCTTTTTCTTACCCTTTCTATGCCGGCCTTGCCTAAGTCCTTTGAGAGCTGCGGATTTTCGACAAGCATCTGCATTTTGGCTGCCATTTCCCTCTCATCATTCACAAGGAATCCTGTCTTTCCGTTGATTATTGTATCCCTTGGCCCGCCTTCGTTGACTGATATCACCGGCTTGCCGCTTGCCATAGCTTCCAATGGCACCAGGCCGTAGTCCTCGTTTATCGGGGTGTACAGAACCGCCGAAGAATGGGCGAAAAGGCTCCTCTGCTTTGAATCGCTCGGGTTCTCTATTATCTGCACATCCCCTACCTTTTTCGCTTCCTCCTTGATCCTGTTGTAGTATGAAGCGTAGAAATCGTCCTTGGATACCGCGCCCGACAGCACGAGCTTGTAGCCCTTTGTCTTCCTCTTGAATATGGAGAAGGCGCGTATGGCGTATTCCTGCCTCTTGTTCTGCGATATCCTGGAAGGATAGAAGAAGTACTTGCCATCGCCGAGGTTCTTGTACTGCTTGTAGTCTATGCCTCCATTGAGCACTTCTGCATCTTCCCTGCCGTAATATTTGCGTATCCTGGACTCGGTATTGGAGCTGTTTGCGAAGATGAATTCTATGTCCTTCACTACCTTCTTGTCTATCCTCCTTACGCCCTTGGCGCCGAGTATGTGCACGGGCTTCTGATATGTTTTTTTAAGGGACAGCCTGTACTGGTACAGGTCGTATATGTCCCTGAGGGGCGTATGGCAGTACCATATCACCCGCTCATTCTTGTGCCTTGCCCAGTGGCTTGGCGCCATGTGCGCATTTATTACGTCGTAATCCTCGCTGATCCTCAGGTTGTAGAAGCTTAGCCCGTAGTTTAGGCCCTGCATTACGCGCCCATAAGGGAGTATCTTAGTGATGACGGGCTTGCCTATTACTTCGACATCCAGATCGGAGAATTCCGGGAATGTTGATTTCTTATCGTATTCTGCTGTGTATATCTTTGCATTGTAATGCTGCGCTATCTTAAGCAGTACGCGCTCGGCACCGCCCATCAATGTCAGGTTGGCTTGGGTCAGCAGCAGCTTCATATGCATCGTCCATTTATTATTAAGGCTCGTATTAATATTTTATTGGGTATAGAGTATATATGGCTTAGCAATGCCCATCTATTGGGCCCCTACGCCAATTGAGGTGAATATTGATGGATTTAGGCGAAGGTCTCAGGCAAGCGATGGCGAAGCTCACAAGAGCAACCATCATAGATGCCAAGACCATCAAGGAGTTCAATAAGGAGCTGCAAAAATCCTTGCTCAGCGCAGACATAGACGTGCAGCTTGTCTTCGACTTCACGCATGAAATAGAGGAGAAGGCGCTGAAGAGCAAGCCGCCAGAGGGCGTGGCGCCGAGCGACTACATAACGAATCTTGTCTATGAGGGGCTCGTAGCGCTTGTAGGCAGCACATACAGCCCGGAGCTTAAGCCCAAGAGGATACTGCTTGCAGGCCTGTACGGCTCTGGAAAGACAACCACGGCGGCTAAGCTGGCTAAATTCTACCAGGACAGAGGCCTCAGCGCAGCGGTGATATGCTGCGACGTTTCAAGGCCCGCTGCGTATGAGCAGCTCGAGACGCTTGCAAAGCAGGCAAACGTTGGATTCTTTGGCATCAAGGGCGAGAATGATCCAACCAAGATAGTAAAAGAGGCGCTTAAGGTTCATGCAGATAGGAAGGTTGTCATATGCGATACCAGCGGCAGGAGCGCATTGGACGAAGAGCTTGTTAGTGAGCTGAAGGCCATAAACCGCGCGTTCAATCCAGACGAGAAGGTTCTAGTCATAAATGCAGACATAGGTCATGTTGCGAAGCAGCAGGCCGAGAAATTCGACGAGGCAATAAGGCTCACAGGCATAATAGTAACAAAGATGGATGGATCGGGAAAGGGAGGAGGCGCCCTGAGCGCAGCGAACGCTGCAAAGGTCAAAGTGATGTTTATAGGCACCGGCGAGAAGCTCGCTAACATTGAACCATATGATCCGGGCAAGTTTATAGGAAGGCTGCTGGGCATGCCCGACATACTCTCGCTAGTAGACAGCGTGAACCAAGCGATAAAAGAGGCAGCGATAAAGCCTGAAGACGTAGATATGGAAAACCTGAACTTCGAGACATTCTACAACCAGCTGAAGGCACTCAACAAAATGGGCCCGTTGAAAAATGTGTTCGGTATGCTCGGCGCTGCTGACGTCCCAAAAGAGCTTGTGAACCAGGGAGAGGAGAAACTGAACAAGTACAAGGTCATAATAGGCTCTATGACCAAGGAAGAGAGAACTGACGAGAAACTGATGCACAACCCCAATAGGATAAGGAGAGTAGCGAGGGGGAGCGGCACCACCGACAGGGATGTCCATCAATTCCTATCGGATTTCAATAAGATGAAGAGGATGTTCAACAGCATGAAGAACGACAGGAATTTCAAGAAGAAATTTGCGAAATTCATGAAATAGAAAAGATGCACTAAGTTTGCATCAAAACAAAAACATAAAAAATTAGAAAAAAATAAAAAATCGGAAACGGTAACAACCGCCTCAATTACCTTTTCTTACTCTTTCCCTTTTTCTTGCCGCTAGACTTCTTGGCCTTCTTAGCGGCACGTTTCTTTGCTGCCATTTTATTCACACTTTGTTGTAACATTTTTAAGGTTAACTGTTAATATATTTAAGCATATACTATTTTATCGATAAGAGTAGTAAAAGTGTTTCTACTTTGATGTATCTGCGTATACATCCATAAACGGGGATCTGGTTTTTATGGAGAAGGTGGAAGGGCTCAAGAATAAGCTCGAAGAGTTGGAGAAAGAGTATTCCAATACCAAGTATAATAAGGCGACAAACAAGCACCTTGGAATACTGCGCGCAAAGATCGCGAAAACAAAAAGGGATATCGTAGAGGGCAGCAAGGGCAAGAAAGGCAAGGGTTTTTTCGTAAAGAAAGCGGGTGATGTTACAGTTGCATTGATTGGATTCCCTAGTGCCGGAAAGAGCACACTCATCAATGCGATATCAAATGTAAAATCGAAGACTGCAAGCTATGCATTCACCACCACGGAGATAGTCCCCGGTATGCTTATACATAACCATGCGCACATACAAGTCTTCGACCTTCCGGGACTTATAGAGAATGCACACCTTGGTGTTGGCGGAGGAAGATCAGTAATATCAGCTGCAAGGATATCGGACCTCGTAGTATTCGTCATAGATGCAACAAACCCGGCGCAGCTCGACAAGCTGATGGATGAATTCAGGGCGCTTAACATATATGTGAATGTGGAGAGACCGGACGTGCAGGTGCTCGACTCGAAGGGACAGGGGCTGCGTATAGAGGCTAACAAATCAACACTTACATACAAGGAGCTTCAGGTGATATTCTTCGGATTGGGAATGGCAAATTCAATAGTAAGGATAAGGAGCAGGGTGGATGAGGATGAGCTCATAAGCCTGCTCGCAGGCAGGTCGATATACATAAAGGCCATAGTAGCGCTGAACAAGATAGACCTAGTGCCTGATTATGAAGGCATAGCGGAAAAAATACGGTCAAAGTATGCAATAGACGTGTTTCCGGTAAGCATGATAGATAGGAGGAATGCCGATTCGCTCATAGAAGGCATATATGATAACCTGGGGATAATCACCGTATACCTGAAGCACAGGCTTGACAAGGCCGAAGTGGAGCCGCTCATATTGAAGAGAGGGTCAACAGTGGGTGATGCCGCAAAAAAGTTGCACACTGACATAGCGGACGAGCTCAAATCTGCATACGTTGAAGGCAGGAGCGTCAAGTTCAAGAACCAGAGGGTCGGCGTCAACCACGTGCTTGAGGAGGGAGACGTGCTGACATTCATCAAGAATAAATAGATTTCTTGCATAATGCTATTGTTGATCAAATGTCCATAAAGTACTGGGAGTTTGAGGATGCGCCGCTCAAGGAGAAGCTTAAGAGCCCGAATGTTAAAGACATAGCAAAGGTTTTCTTTGACAGTGAAACTGAGGCATACAGGTTCTCTGCGTTGCTGCTCGAAACCAAAAGAAAGGGCCAGCTCAGGCTGCGCGATGTGCCCAAGGAAATACCCATAGCCACGGCAAAGAGATATCTTGATTATGCGGTGCAGGTTGGAATGCTAAAACATGAAGACAACTACTATATGCTTACTGACAGGTATACGAGGCCTTTTAAGAACATAGCGACTTATATAAAGGAGTGGATGGACAGCAAGGCTGATGAGGACCTGAGCATAGAGTTTGCAAATGCACGCACAGGCAGGCAGACCAAGAGAGGAGGGAGAAAAACGTCATTGCACAATGCTGCAGAAGCATCGGCAGACGATTCCGGCATCGCAGTGGATGATTCGGGAAGCCAGCCGGAGTAAGCATATTCACCTCCCGAATAGCATTATGTAATGGTATCTGAGCTCCTTCTGCTTTACTAATTTGAAGCCTGCCGGCTCGAAAATGCCTTCTACGTCTTCTGGTCGCAGCCTTATATCCGACGGAGGACCGAAAGGTGCATCCTCCTTGAACTCGAGTATTGCCAATTCGTTTTTCACCATCTTTAATAAGTTGCTGGGCAGAGTTGCATGGCAGTCCAGATCGTGCAAAACGTTTGCAATGAACACCAAATCGTATTTCCCTTCATCGAACGTGCATATGTCGCCTTTTTTAGTGGCTATACCGAGATCATTCATATCCTCAAAATACTTGCTGTTCCTATCCACTGCAGTGACTTCTGCGCCCCTGTTCACGAACATCTTGGCGAAAAAGCCATCTCCAGCCCCAAGGTCAAGTACGCTCATATGCTCCTTTATACCAAGGAATCCGATTATCTCGTCTTCGTTGAATGAAGCATTGCGCATTCTGCCCATCGCTTCAAAGTTGAAATTATGCCCTTCCATCCATATCGCGCAAATCCTATGATTTTGTATATCCTAACTTTTCTACCTTTTTCATCCCTTCTATATACGACACTATCCCTATAACCACCACCACAAATATCACTATGAAGAAGCCAACGCCGAGGTCGTGAAGGTTATGCACTTTTATCGGCGTTATTACCCCATATGACAGTACCTGCGGGAACTTGAGTATTAATGCACCTGCAACAGCAAATGTTAATCCGCCATAGTACAGCACATTTGAACTTATGTACCTCGCTAGGTATTGCATGCCTTTTATGGTGAGCTTCTTCACTTTTGTGAGCCAGGCTCCGAAAATGCTTCCGAAGATTACCTGCATGGTCATGGTGCCAATCCCGAATAGGAATCCAGGAATCCAGCCGAACCATATGTTCGGCATTACTGGTGCTATTACTGTGTATAGTATAAGTGCGAATGCACCGAAGCCGAAGCCTGCTATTAGGCCGTGTGCGAACGCGAGCTTCGATGGCACAGGCTTAAGGTTCTCGCCTGACTCCATTACCGGGTTGAGCTTGTGCTCCATCTCTTTCTTCTGTATCTTGTCGCCAGGCTTGTGTATGCCTGTTACGTATGACAGCTTCTCTTCTAGCCAGTGCCAATGAGGGTATATCTTTTTGTTCTTTATGTATACGCCTGCACCGAACATCGCCGCGCCTACAGCTACGTATGTGATGCCGAACGCAACGCTGGTCATAAATATGCCAGCCAGCGCTAGATAGGCTATCTCTGACATTATTGCGCGCTGAATCGTGAAACCGCTTGAGAATATCAGGCCTGCCTTCGCGCCGCCTTTAACGCTATAGCTGCCTATGGCGTATGAGAAGGTTATGGGCCACGTGTGCTCGTCCGGAGTGATACCATGCACTAGTCCCAATAAGTACGATATGACAAGAGCGCTTATCAGCCCGACGTTCTGCGGATTATAAAGGTTTATCATGCTTTACCTTTCGCCAAATATAGTAGCAATGGTATTTATCAAAGCTATGTGCGAGTATGCCTGCGGGAAATTGCCAAGAAGCTCATTGCTCTTCATGTCTATGTCCTCTGATAGCAACCCCATGTGGTTTTGAAATAGTATTATGCGCTTAAACATATTTAAAGCCTCTTTCCTTTTTCCGGTATGGTAAAGGGCATCTATGAACCAGAAGGAGCATGCTATAAAGGCGCTCTTCGGCATGCCAAACTCGTCCTTGCTCTTGTAGCGCATCACAAATGGCCCGTTTGTGAGCTCTTTCCTTATCGCTTCTATGGTGCTCAGCATCTTCTTGTCCCTCCATCTTATTATGCCGAATGCCGGCATGAGCAAAAGGCTTGCATCAAGGCTGCTTGAACCGTAGTACTGCGTGAATGCCTGTGCCTTGCTGTTCCATCCGTGCTCCATTACGCTCGATTTGATCTCGTCCCTTGCCTTAGACCACCGTTCTGTTACATCGGAATGCCCGAGCTTCTTTGCGATCTTTATGCCCCTATCAACCGCCACCCAGCACATCACCTTGGAGAATGTGTAGTGCCTGTTGGTGCCCCTGAACTCCCATATGCTGTGGTCTTTCTCCTTCCATTCCTTGATTGCAGTCTCGACAAAACCGAATATCAGATCCCAGCTTATCTCGCTGATTTCAGGGCTGGCGTTGTGCTTCAGGTAGAACAGGTACAGCGAGTTGACCAGCTCGCCGATTATGTCTATCTGGCGCTGCTTGTACGCTTCATTGCCTATCCGTATCGGTTTCGAACCGCCATAGCCTGCCATATTTGTCAGTATCGACTCGCTGATGTAATCCCCGCCGTTGACCTTGAACAGCGCCTGCAGGCTCACTCCGTGCTCTGCATATATCATGTTGAGCCATTTTATGAAGCTATATGCAGGCCCTATAAGGCCAAGCTTTATCAGCGCCTGCACTGTGAATGATGAATCACGCACCCACGAGTAGCGGTAGTCCCAGTTCCTTACCGAGCCTTTCACCTCTGGAATTGAGGTAGTGCCAGCAGCTACTATGGCTCCGGTATCCTCATATGTCAGCAGGCGCAGGACCAATGCAGAGCGGACCTTGAGCTCACGGTACTTGCTGCCTCCCTTGATTTCCTTCGACCACGATTTCCAATAATCTATGGTGCTTTCCATCTCCTGCATTATGTATTTGATATTCGCGAAGTACTTGAGCTTGTTATATGCCAATACGATATATCCCTTTTCCGGCAAGGCAATCTCTTCGCCTGCATAGAGCTCCTTCAGGCCAAGGTTGGAATATATGTGCAATTTGGTGTTTTTATATGAGAATACCAGCCTGTCTTCTTCGATCTGCTTGCTGGGCGCATATTTGTTGTATTCCATTATTGGATTTATCAGCACGCGTACTATCGGATTGCCACGCCTGCGCACTATGACCCTGTGAATCTCGGAGTTCCTCAGGATGATGTTGCCTTTCCTATAGTATGGAAAATAGTCTATCACATCGAATTCCGATTCGCTGTTGTAGAACGTAGTCTTGATAACATTTGTGTTTTCCACGTATGACTGCTTAATGCTATATTCGCCAACTGGACATATCTTGAAGCTGCCTCCATTCTCTTTATCCAGAATCTTTGAGAATATGGAAGGCGAATCAAAGCGCGGCAGGCACAGCCAATCTATTGATGTATCGCTCTTGACGAGTGCGACTGTCCTGCAGTTTCCTATTATCCCGTAATCAAGGCTCAATTGAATCCCTTTATCTATGTATTATCTTTGACAGAATTGTTATTTAACCTTTAAAATATATATACTGCCAGATGAGCATGAAGATTTATGATATTTCTATGACTGTAGAAGAGGGCATGCTAGTATACCCCCATGATCCAGAGCTGCACATCTATAAGCACTCAAGCATTCCGAAGAGCCCGACTAACGTTTCCCTGATACACATGGGTAGCCATACGGGCACCCATGCGGATGCTGAAAGGCACATAAAAGCCAGAGGGAAAACGGCTGACAGGCTGCCCGTTGATACTTTCTACGGCAGATGCAAAGTTCTTGACTTAACAAAAGAAGGCAATGTGATAGGTGCGCAGGAGCTGAGAAAGTTCAGAATAGGCAGGGGGGATATAATACTGCTCAAGACCAACAACTCGCTGAAGCAGTATAAGACCTTTAGGAAGGATTTTGCACACCTGTCAGAGGACGGAGCCAGATACCTCGTTTCTAAGGGAGTAAAGACGCTTGGCATAGACTACCTCAGCATTAAGAAGTTCAATACCGACGACATAGTGCATGAGATTACAATAGAGAATATGACCCTCTTTGAGGGGGTGTACCTTAAAGGGGTTCCTGCAGGGACTTATACATTCATAGGCCTGCCTCTCAAGATTAAGTGCGACGGCGCCCCCGCAAGGGCAATATTGGTTGGGTGATTATATCAAGGCAGTGACGGTAGTACCTAAAGTGAAGGGTAGCCTTATGGTCAGGGATGCCGATAAGCCAGCGATTGGAAGCAACGAGGTACTCGTTAAGGTGATAGAGGTCGGCATGGATGGCACGGACAAAGAGATTGGGGAAGGCTTATACGGAGAGGCGCCAGCGGGCAGCGAATACCTAATAGTAGGGCACGAGGCGATAGGCATAGTTGAGAGTGTTGGAAGCGACGTAAAAGGCTTCAAGAAAGACGAATTGGTAGTCGCCACTGTGAGGAGGCCCGACAGCTGCATAAACTGCGTCAACGGACAGTCTGATATGTGCCTCACCGGCAACTATACAGAGAGGGGCATAAAAGGCGCGCACGGATACATGGCAGAATATTACAAAGAAGTGCCTGACTTCCTGGTAAAGATACCAGACTCCATAAAGGGAGTTGCGGTGATGCTTGAACCGTTCAGCATAACGGAGAAGGCGATATCACAGATATTTGCGATTCAGAAACGCATGATATGGAAGCCCCATACTGCAGTAGTGTTAGGCACGGGATCAGTGGGCCTGTTCGCTGCGATGCAACTGAGGCTCAGGGGCATTGATGTCTTCTCTGTAGACAGGTCCAGCGCCAGCGGCGTCAAGAATGACATATTTGAAGCCCTTGGCATAGAGCACATAGATTCTTCCAAGGACGGCATTGGCTCATTACCTAAAACCATTGGCAAGAACATAGATATCGTCATCGAGGCTACAGGTAATCCGGATGCCGTGAGGGGCTCGCTTGGAATAACTGGAATAAACGGCGTAGATTGCCTTCTCAGCGTTACTGGAGGAACATCGATGGAAAGCATCGATATTGCAAAGCTTGGCTATGACATGGTTCTAGGCAACAGGATGGTTTTCGGCAGCGTCAATTCCAACAGGACCCATTTTGAGATGGGTGTGAACGACATGATAGAGATAGAGAATAGGTATGGGGGCGTATTGGAGAAGCTGATAACAAGGTTTCCTGTAAGCGCCTTCAAGACCTATGATATGCTCAATGAAAAATCGCGGATAAAAAATGTCTTTGTGATGTAGGCTTTAGGATCATAGTAGTTTTTTCAGTGCCTTCGACAGCGAGTTGACCTCTTTTTTGCCTATTTTACCAAACAGTTCGGTCTCACTGGCTACTGTGCGGCCCATGATTAGCTTGTAGAACATTGCATTGTATGCCGCAGGGAACTCATATGGCTCAAGGATGTGGTATATTCCAGAGAGTCTCTTGTGGAGCTTGATACTCTTGTCAATTTCCTTTTTGCTGTATGATGAGTAAAGCCTTACTGCAATATCTGCGAAATTGGTGGTGCCGCATACTCCTCCGGAAGCGCCAAGCTCGAGGGATGGAAGCAGGAGATGGTCGTACCCCTGGAAGACCATGAAGTCTTTCTCAGTGTAATATATCAGTTTCTGGAACTGGTTGAAGTCTGTATTGGTGGATTTGACTCCTTCGAGGTTGCCATTTTCTCTGGCGAGCCTTGCGACAGTCTCGGCCTCTATGTTATTGCCGGTGAGCGATGGAACATTGTATATGAGCGCACTTGAGTCGAGCTTGCTTAGAAGCTTCGAGTAATAGGAATGCATCTGCTTCTGGTCCTCCTTGATATAGTACGGTGTCACTATGACGAGCTTGTCTGCACCGATGTCTATGGCATATTTGCCCATTACTAATGTCTCGTCGATAGAGTCCCTGCCTATGCCTGCGAATGTCGCTAAGTGCTCGTCCTTTGCGTATTGTATGTACTGACTTAATAGCGACTTGTGCTCCTGCATGCTCAGCATTGGCGTGTTACCTGTAGATCCTGCAATGAAGGCACCCTTTACGCCTGACTTTTTAAGGAAGCGCATCAGTGATTTTGCCGCTTCAGAATCTATGGCGCCGCGATTTGAGAGCGTCACTGTCGGCGTGACCATACCATATTTCCTGTGCTGGTATAACATCAATTCCGCCCATTATCTGCATTATTCAATACGGCTGCATGCGCGAGCCGTGATGCCGATTATATATGTATCTACATCAGTTAAGAAACTATTTATGGTTTGGTGCAGAGCGTAGTGTATACAGGTGAGTACATGAGCAAGATAAGGGATATTGACATAATAGAAGTAGGAGATATAAGCAAGGGTGAGAAGTCTAGCCCTTGGAGTTCTACGATAATAGTGCTTAGGCTGACCACATCTGATGGAGTGGTGGGGTATGGAGAGGCTCCGACCACACTGATGACCAAGCCGGTTATGGAGGAGGCAAGGGAGATAGCCAGGATACTGAAGGGCAAGGATCCTACGGACATAGAGAGGAATTCGCTCGAAGTCTACAAGAATTCGTTCTACATGCCCGAATCCATGGAGACCACTTCAGCTTTCAGCGCTTTTGAGATAGCATCTTGGGACATAATGGGAAAGATTTATGGCATGCCCATATACAAGATGCTTGGGGGGATGCTTAATGAGAGCATACGAGGCTATGCAAACGGTTGGTATTCGGACTGTGTCTCTGCGGATAGTTTTGCAAAGAAGGCCAAGGAGGTCTCAAAAGCTGGCTTCAAAGCGATGAAATTCGATCCATTTGGCAACGCCTACGATGTCATAGACAAGAAGCACGTAGAGCATGCTGCTGACGTTGTAGGTGCGGTAAAGGATGCAGCCAAGGGCGCAGACGTGCTAATAGAGTGCCATGGAAGGTTCAATGCCAATGCAGCAATAAGCATCGCAAGAGCCCTTGAGGGCCTTAAGCCCGCTTTCATAGAGGAGCCGGTGCATCCAGATAACATAGTGGGGCTCAAAAGGCTCAGGGATACGACAAACATACCGATAGCGCTAGGAGAGAGGGTGATGAACAAAAACCTGTTCCTGCCGTATCTTGTTGACGACCTGATTGACATACTGCAGCCCGACATAACCAATGCGAGGGGCATTCTTGAAGGCAAGAAGATTGCATCGATGGCTGAGTCTTTTGGTGCTGAAGTTGCGTTCCACAACGCCTTCGGTCCCATACAGACCGCAGCTACGCTCAATATAGACGTAACAATACCGAACTTCTTTATGCAGGAGAGCTTCGAGCATTTCTGGCCTGACTGGAAGAAGAAGGTTGTGAAGAGCGGGTACAAGCTTGAGGATGGAGCTTATACGATAAGCGGCAAGCCTGGGCTAGGAATAGAGATCAACGAGCGCATACTGGAGGAGTACAAAGTGGATGGAATGGAACCGTTCAACCCTGACGAGCCTCCATGGGTCGTAAAAGGCACCTGGAAGGCGGCAAAGTAATCAGGAAAGCACTGCTCCGTGCGACGCATCGGTAACTAGCTTCGCGTAATGCGACAGCAGGCCAGTCGTATATAATGGAGCCCTCGGCTTCAGCGCCTTGCGCCTCTTTTCTAGCTCTCCGCTGCTTACATTTAGGTCTAGCCTGCCCTTTGCAACATCTATGCTTATCATGTCGCCATCTTTCACGAGCGCAATCGGACCTCCGACATACGCCTCTGGAGTGACATGCCCTATCATCAGCCCGCGGGTCGCTCCGGAAAACCTTCCGTCAGTCACAAGCGCAACGCTTTCTCCCAGGCCGCGGCCTATTATCGCTGCAGTCACCGAAAGCATTTCGCGCATGCCCGGGCCGCCCTTCGGCCCTTCATACCTTATTATTACTGCGTCCCCTTTTTTCACCTTGCCTTTTGTTACTGCCGTGAATGCCTTCTGTTCCGAATCGAATACGACTGCAGGCCCTTTATGCGAGAGTATGCCTGAAGCGGATGCCTTTATCACTGCCCCTTCTGGAGCTAGGCTGCCCTTCAATATGTGTATGCCGCCGGCGTTGTGAAATGGCTTCTTCACATCCCTCACTATGTCTGGATTATCTTCCGCCAGCTTGATGCCCTCGAAGTTTTCCTTTATTGTCTTTCCTGTCACTGTTATCTGGTCCGAGTTTATCAGATTTGCCTTTATGAGCTTTTTCATTATCAGCGGAACGCCGCCGTAGTTGTTCAGGTCCTCCATTGTAAATGATCCGCCAGGCTTCATGTTGACTATCTCGGCCGTCTTGCTCCCTATCCTCGTGAAATCGTCCAATGCCAGTTTCACTGATGCCTCGTGCGCTATCGCGAGCAGGTGCAGCACCGCGTTGGTGGAGCCGCCGCTTGCCATGAGAACCGTGATTGCGTTTTCGAAGGCCTCGTAGGTAAGTATATCCCTAGGCTTTATCCCGTTCTCCATTATGGTAAGCATGGCTTCCCCTGTCCTGTACGCGTAATCTGACTTGCCTCCATCTACTGCAGGTATGGATGCGCTTCCTGGCAGCGCGAGGCCCAACACTTCTGTCATCATTCCCATCGTGTTCGCAGTATAGAGCCCGGCGCACGTGCCTGCTGATGGTATTGCATTGTCCTCAATCTCCTTGAGCTCTTTTATCGACATCTTGCCGCTGGAATATGACCCGACACCCTCGAATATCTCCTGCATGGTTATCTTCTCGCCGCGCAGGTTGCCGTTGAGCGTGGTTCCTCCATAGAGCAGTATTGAAGGCAGGTTCATCCTCGCCATAGCCATCATCATAGCAGGACTTGTCTTGTCGCATCCTGATATCCCTACGAACCCATCATAGCCGTTGGACTTTATCATCATTTCCACGGTATCGGCTATTACCTCCCTGCTCACCAGCGAGTATTTCATCCCTTCAGAACCCATCGCTATGCCGTCTATCACTACAGGAGTTGCAAACAGGAATGAGGTTATTCCGTTTGCGGCAACGCCTTTGGCTGCCTGCCTGCCGAGCATGAGCGTATGTATGTTGCACGGGCCTGTCTCGCTCCATGCTGCACCTATGCCTACCATCGGCTTCCCAAGATCCTCGTCGGATTTCCCTATGGCCTTCAGGTATCCCCTATTAGGGGCCTTGTATATCCCGCCATAGAATGCCTTTGATATTTGATTGATTTTGCTTTCCACCATATGACCACTCAATACTCTATGTAAACGTTCTTCAGCTTTAGGTATTCTTCTATGCCGTATTTGCTCCCCTCTCCTGCCTGCCCTGTCATCCTGAAACCAGTATGGTAACCCTGCGAAGCTTCAGGGCCAGGCATGTTGATATAGAGCTCGCCGAAGCGTATCGCCTCCGCGGCCCTGTTAGCCAGGCTCAGGTCCTTTGTGAATAGGTATGACGCGAGGCCGTATTTTGAATCATTTGCCTTCTCAAACATGTCCTCTACTGATGAGACCTTTGCCGCGCCTATGACCGGTCCGAATATCTCTTCTTGGAACAGCTTTGATTTCTGGCTTACACCAGTGACTATCGTTGGCTGGTAGAAGTATCCTTTTTTCAATGCACCTGCTAGCTTCGGCTTACCTCCTCCGGTTATCACCTTGCCGCCCTCTTCCTCCGCCTCGCTTACATATTTGGCTATGTTGTCCAATGCAGCCTTGTTTATCAGAGGGCCCATCATTGCCTTCTCCGGATTTCCTACACTCAGCCTTTTTGACGCTTCCACTACCATCTTCATGAATTTGTCGAAGACCTTTTCGTGCACGTACAGCCTCTCTGCTGCGATGCATGACTGTCCAGTATTTGAATACTTCGCCCACATGAATACCTTGAGGGCTGTTGCCAAGTCGGCGTCCTCCCAGACCATGAATGGCGCCTTGCCGCCGAGCTCGAGTATCAGCTTGGACATGTTCGACGACGCTTTCTCCATTATTCTCTGGCCGGTAGATGTAGAACCTGTCATCGACACGAGCGACACGTGCTTGTGTGATATTATGTAGTCGCCGATTTCTGATCCTTTGCCAGTAACTAGGTTCACAACTCCTTTTGGCACTCCTGCCTTTATGAACATCTTGACGATGAATTCTGCGCTGCCTGGCGTGTCACTGCTGGGTTTGACTACAACGGAATTGCCAGTCATGAGCGCTGGAGCCATCTTACGTGCTACCATGGCTGCAGGGAAGTTCCATGGCGTTATTGCCACTACAACGCCGTATGGAACCTTGTACTGCAATATCTTCCTGTTTCCATTCTCGCCTTCTACTATGTCTCCATTTATCTTCCTGGCAAACTCTGCATAGTACTGGAGCTGGTCTATTACCCCGTCAACCTCGCCTATGGCCTCGGGCCTTATCTTCCCGTTCTCCTTCACAAGTATGTCTTCCAGCTGCTTCCTGCTCTTCTCTATCAGGTCTTTTGCCTTATATATGATCTTTGACCGGTTTACGGAACCCATCAAATACCATTTCTCCCAAGAATTGTAGGCAGCGTCTATGGCCCTGTTCACATCCTCTTTCGTTGCTGCAGGGAAATCGTACATCTTCGCTCCTGTGACTGGGCTGAGCTTCTCTATCGTGCTGCCGCTGCTCGAATCGCTCCATGATCCGTCTATAAAAAGTTTCATATTTTCGCCCAAGCACACATTACAGGCAATTTATTTATTCATGTGCTTGCAGGCGATTGACATGCGTCAGATTATTATCTTCTTCAGGCCCCCATTGATTGCCCTTGCGCTTATGCGGCCATCGGTCAGCCTTATTCCGGAATTCCGTTTTGGTATGCCGAAAAGGTACGCAGTATTGCGCTCCAGGAACACATCAATCTTCGCATTCATGGAAAAGGTCCTGCGCACCTTGTACACAACATTCTTGCCATTAACCATGTCCTTTACAGTAGAAGGCAGTATGTGTGCGAAGCCGATGCCTTCTATGCGCTTTGGACGATGGTGCTCAAGTGTGTCCAAATACGAGAAATAACCAGTAGAGCCTATTGGCGTAGTGATTATGAAGCCGTTTGATATTGCATAACTGACTGTCTTATTTGTGCCGTCTTTTATGACAGCCTTGTACCTGACTGCCTCCTTGGTGTCTATTCTCTCAACGTAGAAGTCTCCGATAGATCTGTATACATTGCCAGAATGCTTGAGCTCAAGCACCGGCTCTGGCACAACCTTGAATTGCCTTTCTGATAGCCTGTGCAGCAGCATAGGAAGATCTGAGAACTTGTGCTCTGTAAGCATGCCGACGCTTTTGAGATGGCCCCTGTGCACCCCTTCTATAGGCAGCACGGGCTTTTTATAATCAAGGGCGTGGTTGAGGAAGCTGCCGTCGCCTCCGATTATTACCACTGCGTCGTAGTTGGAATCAGAAAGCTTTATTCCGGCAGCGCTTGCCAACTGGCGTACATCGCCCTGAGCGACGCCGCAGTACCTGTCGCAAACGAATTTTATCCTCATCTCTTCCACTGAAGCGGTGCTCCTGAACGCCTTGCATAATCATATTAGTGGGCCTGGAGAGATTTGAACTCTCGACCTACGGCTTATAAGACCGCCGCTCTGACCAGGCTGAGCTACAAGCCCACCATCAGGATGGAGCATTAAGATTGACACCAAACACTAATTTAATCCTTTCTTTTATCACGGGAAGGTGTAATTGTTCACCACATAGCTGGGCTTCGATGCCTTAGGAGGCAGCTGCCCTGTGAAGTTGTCAAGCGCAAGTATGCGTATCGGGTATGTATTGTTGACGAAGTTTATGCCCGTTGCGTTTGCCGGATATACCTGCGTGAATCCTGGAAGCTTCCCGAAGAAGAAACCTTTGTAGAAGTTCGACAGGTAGAACTCCGATGGAGCATTCGTTATTGTGTCGTTGGGGCCGTTCGGCGTGTATACCATCAGGTATTCCAAGTATAGCGGGCCTCCCCTTGTCAGCGCGGTTTCGCCCAATGGCGATTGGGTTATTGCCTGCACGTAAGCATTCATCTGGGTGCCGTTCTGGTAGTACACCTTGAATGCGTCGCTGCTGGTCGGATTCAGGTCTACGCAGACAGACTGGTTTGTGAGCGAATTGTTGTCAACGAGATAGGAGTATGCATATTGTGTGCTAGAATTGGATATTGAGCAGTATTCGTTTATCGTGGGCTTCTCTATGGTTGGTATCAGGGTAGGCAGCGGCACCAGCACGTATTGCGGATCATGAGCCAGCTCGCATGGCGAGTTGCCCAGAGCGTATGGAACCGGAGGATTCTGCAGCTTGCCCTCCGCTATCGCGAATGCCCTTGATGTCTCGTTTATGTGTATGCATGCGAGGAAATCCAACGCACCCCATTTCTGTATTAGGCCCTGGTCGAACACTAGGTACTTTGTCTGGTTGGTGTTCATGAAGTTGTCCAGAACAGCAGGGGTGTAATTGTCCTTCGGGCCAAGCACGTAGTTGGCTGCGACTGCGAAGTCCTCTGTAGGCTCTGCGTTGTCGCCCCTCGTTACTGTAGGCGTCTGGCCGAACCAGTTTATCCAGTCGCCGTAATCCCACCAGGACATGACTCTCGGGCCGTTCGGGCCTATGTTGCTCTTCATCCATGACAGTGCAGAGAGCCAGTATTTCGGAACGACGTTGCAGTATAGGTCAAGGCCTATGGAATTGCCGCTGCTGTTCACGGATGAGCATGCAGTAGACGGAGAGCCGTAGTACAGGGTTGTTGATCCCGCTGCCTGTATAAGGGAATAGCTCTCGCCGTATATCGGATGGCCTAGAGCTGCTCCTGCTATCTCAACTATCAGGAAGAAGCCAAGCAGCGCCCACATATAGTTCCTGTTCTCGGTCCTGTGCGTGAAGAGTATGAATAGAAGGTATATTATCGCGATTATTGGTGAGAAGAAGAACAGCGCTATGCTGAACACAAAGTACATGAGGTCCTTGTGCTCTGTATATGCCCTCTTTATAAAGGTCGATACGCTTTCGTCTGCCTCATGCTTAAGCTTGAAGTTGTTACCCGCAAGCACAGCTACCTCCCCTATCACTATGCCGAGGAGCATTATGTACGCAACGCCAAAGTGCGGTATGTACTTGACCTCGGAGAAAGCTGCGACCATGAGCGGAAGAGCTATCATAAGGTAGAATATGCCGGTATTGCTCCTGCGGTAGTATATGCTGATGCATATGAGTATTATCGCCAATGCCGAGAGAAGCCATACGAAAAGCGGCACGCCGAACACGCTCAATGCTATTATCCCAAGGCCTGCCGCGCCAAAGTTGTAAGTCAGCCCTGTCGGCTCGAATTCTTGTACTGTCATGAAAAGCGGGGTAGATGGAGTGGTGAACTTCGTGCTCAGGCTCAGGTAGCCCTTCACAGGCTTGCCCAGAGGCGTAGCGGCGAGGAGCGCCAGCACTATTATTGCTATTATTACGAGCCACAGCACCTTCATCTTCATGTCTATCTTATTGAACAGCACATGGTACTGCTTGAGTATCCTTGGCAGGTAGTCTATTACAGCTATGAGTATCAATGCCGCCAGAGGCCCGCTTACAGTTATTGGTATGCCAAGCACTGTTGGTATGCGCCCGCTCAGCGTCGCGTGGTACGGCGAATAGAATGCCAGGAATATCGCAATTACTATTATCACGATGGCATTCATCTTGTAGAAATCCTTGCCCAGGTCTCCCCTCAGGTAGCTTATCACTCCCTGGAATATGATGTACAGAGTCAATACTCCCGCATCCACTGTATAGTAGTGGGCGCCCAGGAAGGTGGATGCGAAAGCTATTCCTGCGAATATGGCAAGCCTCGTGCTTTTCATGTTCTTTACCGCGAGCATGTATGCCGCGAAGAAGAAGAATAGGGAGAATATGCCCCATGGCTCCAGGAGCTGCTCCCCGGATACGAATGTGGTGAACAGTATCGGCATGGCCATGGCGAAAGAAGCGCCTATGAGGCCTATATAAGGATCGTATTCATTGTAAAGGAGCATGAATATTACGAACACGAGAAGCGCTGCTGTGATTGGTGGATACACACCGCCAACATAGCTCATAAGCGTGGTGTTGAACGTGGTGAAGTGCGGGCCCAGATAGTTGGCGAGCGAGTACCAATAAGCCTCAAGGTATGGTATAAGCGGCTGTATCCTCATGACAGTGCCGCTTGCCACAACGGGCCATGCGGAATGCGACAACAGCGGCTGGTATCCGAATGTAAGAAGATGCTCTGTGGCGAGCATGTCGAAATACGGATCGAACTCGAAGAATGTAGGTGTTATAGGAACGCTGAGCATGCGCGTGGCGAAAGTTATTACCATGAAAAGCAGCAGCACCCACCATACCCAGGAAGGCACTGAACGGCTGGACGACGCTTCGGCAGGCCTGCTCTTGAGCTCTATCTCCTCCTGCTCCTTCTTGAGCGCTGCGAGCATTCCCTTCTCCTCTGAAACGTGCTTTCCTACAAGATCCGCTAGCGCCTTGTTGTGCAGCTCGGATATCTTTGCTTTCTCGTCTTCTCCAAGGCCAGAAGCATTCGACAGCTCTGCCTCCTGCTTATGCTTCAGGGCAGCCTCTTCCTCTTCGTGCTGCTTGATTATTGACTGCGCCTTCTCGAAGCCCTTCAGGTTTGACCTCAGCTCCGAGAGTTCCATCGATTCGACGCGCTCTGCCGATTTTATCTGCCTCTCCTCTACAGCACGCTTCGCCTTTGCATTGACATACTGCGAGAAGTCGTTGAATACGCCTTCCTTCCAGCAGATCAGGGCAGCAACTATTGTTATTATTAGCGCGTTGACCTCGAACAGAGGCAATGAGAATGCGAATATGTGGATGTACGGCATAAGATATGCGTCTATCCACGTAAGCGTTGCTGGCGCTATGAGGCCGAATATGAACCCTATGACGAGCTTCTCAAATGTGTGGAGCCCTGTCTTCCTGAGCAATGCGTACGCTAGGAGCACTCCCGGTATGAACATCGTGAAAAAGGCTATAAACCCTGTCTCAAAGGCTAGAAGCATAACAACCATCATACATTTTGTAACGTGACACAGTGCAGCCCGTATCTTAAGACAGACTTTTTAGGCAATGAATAAAGAGATTCCGCTGCAAACCTTTTATTGCGATTTTGCATTGATCCATTCACCCATTGAGTATGGATCTCGGGACCTCCACTGCTTTTATCTCCCTGTCCGGGAATTTGGTGCCTGGCGGCACTATCCTAACCTTTATCCCTATCGCGCCGTATTTCGGGTACGCTGTTGCATAGGCGACCCTGACCAGGTTGGTCACGTCCCCCGCCTTTGGTATGTACCCAACGCTCTTCCTTATAGACTTTGCACGAGCGTTCTTGGCGACAAGCTTCCCGCCGATTATTATCTCTACGCCAAGTGCACCGTTGGCTATTATGCTCTTGAGGTAGCTCTGCTGTATCCTCCTGAAGTTGAGCCCGCGCTCAAGCTTCTGCGCTATGTCCTTGGCCACTAGAAGCGGCTCGAGCATGCGGTTCTCCACCTCGACTATGCTTATCTGCGGGTTCTGCATCTTGAACAGCTCCTTTACCTGGTCTGTCAGTGCGTCTATGGTCTTGCCGCCCCTGCCTATCACCCTTCCAGGGTTCAGCACATAAACGGTTATCCTTGTTATTACCGGCGTCTTCTGCACTTCTACCCTGGAGAAGCCAGCCTTTGTGAGCGACTGCTCCATGAACTGGGATATGCTGTGCTTTATTATAGAATCGCTCAAAAATTTATTCTCTATAGCCATGCAATGCCTCATTAAACTTTTTTATCCTCCTGCGCATTTGTATCAGTCTTCACGGGCTCGGGCCTCTTCTGCATTTCCGGATGAACGGGCTTCTTCGCCGGCTTTGCAGTCCCTGCTGGTGAAGTGAGCGCCTTGTCCTTCGGTGCGGCTTTAGCCGGCTTGGCCTTGGGCTTCTGCTTCTCCATCTTCTCGAGGTACTTCCTGCTGTGCTCTATGGCCTTCTGCATCTTCTGGCTGAGCCCCTTCTCGGTGCCTGTAGCTATGCCTACTTCGAGCTTAGCGAACTCAAGGTCGCTGCGCCTTGCTGAGGAATAGCCGTAGCCTCCTGACCTGTGGTACAGTATGCCTTTCGATGGATACCTGCGGTTTATCGTTGTCTTGTTGGCTGTCGCATGCACAATGAACATATTATCCGGATCCAGGCCCTTGTTCGATGCATTGGCGGATGCATTCACTATGGCTTTCTTTACTATCGAAGCGCACTTTATCGGGTACCTGCCCTTCTTGCCGCCGAGCTCATGCCTTGAGCCCATGCCCTTATTGTGCCTCCTGAAAAGAAGCGGTGTGCCCTCCTTGACTGAATCGAGTATGGCTATCGCTTCAGGCACGCTCTTGTACCTCACTGAATCGCACACATTGCACAGGTCCTTGTAGCTCGCATTTATGTCCTTCATGTGCGCAAATACGATTTCGGACCTGTCCCTGTTGAATGAATACTCCAATTACTTCACCGATAGGAATTTACTTCCGCGCGTAGCCCTTATTCCTGGAGCGGAATGCTGCACGCGCTTGCTCGTATATACGAATTCTCCGAGCCTCCTGCCGACCATGTTAGGCGCTATTGCAATCTCCTGGAACTCCTTGCCCATGTGGATCTTGAACTTGAGGCCTATCCACTGCGGCACGATCACAGCCTCCCTGAGATGCGTCTTTATTGGCTTGTCTATGCCTTTTTTCCTGTACTCCTCAATCTTCTCGTTGAGCGTGCGGTAGTTCAATGAGTTCCTCTTAAGGGCGCGCCTGGCCCTCGACTTTATCATCCTGTTGAACTCATCGTTGGACAGGGCCTTTACCTGGTCGCCCATCAAGCCTTTATAAGCGATTCTTTCTACCATTTTATCCCTTCTTCTTTCTTCCTACGCGCCTTGCAGCTATGTGCCCGACCTTCCTTCCAGGAGGTGCATTCCTTGAAGTCATGCTGCTCTTACCTTTGTGGTGCTGCTTGCCTCCGAACGGATGGTCAACAGGGCTCATCTTGACTCCCCTGTTCCTTGGCCATGTCCTGTTTATTGCGTGGTAAATGTAATGGCTCTTGCCCGCCTTTACGAGCGGCTGGTCGAGCACTCCTCCTGCCGCGATGACGCCCAGCTGCGCCCTGCATTCGTTTGACAGCACTACACTGGACTTTGATGGCATGGTGACAGTTGCAGTATCGCCTATGTGAGCCTTTATGTATGCTGCTGCGCCTGCTACCCGGACCATCTTCCCTCCGTCACCTGGCTTTGATTCTATATTGTATATCGGTATACCCTCTGGTATATCAGAGAGCTTCATTACGCTGCCCAGTGAGAATCCGTCCTTGTATCCTATAGAGATCTTGTCGCCTATTGCTATGCCCTCTGGCGCTACGAGCATGCCTCTTGAAAAGTCTTCGTACTGCACCTCCATTATAGGTACGGTATGGCCGGTGCTGTTGAACAGGGCAATCACTTCCCCGGTCTTCTTGGCGTCTATGTCGTGCGCGAACTTTACAGTGACGTCGAACGTGTTAGGCAATTTTGTGTACACGTTGGAGCCTTTGCCCCTCCTCTGCTGCCTAAGCTTTTTGCCCATGCAATTACACCAATTTCAGTTTTACGGCTACGTCCCCTGCTTTATAATTCGGGGCCAACTTTATAAATGCCTTCTTGAAGTTCTTCGGCATCTCCACAGTGTTAACCCTGCTTACTTTTACGTTGAACCTCTTCTCGAAGTCGCTCTTTATCTCGCTCTTGGTGGCGTCGTGGTTGACCACATATGTTATCGTATTCTGCCTGTCTATCAGGCCTACGACTTTTTCCGTTGCGAGAGGGTATCTTAAAACCGACATTATTAACACCTAATCCGACATGTAGTATTTGGCTTGGCTCTTGAGCGTGAGGTCGTTTATCTTGCTCTCTACGTTCTTTGCTGCGTCTGCGCTCCATATTGATATCCTGCCCGGATTGCCTCCCGGAGCAAGCATGTTGACAGTAAGCTTGTCGACGGTGCATACGCTTATTCCCGGTATGTTCCTCGCCGCCTTTACGACTCCCTTGTCCGAGTTGACTATCAAAGCAGCGGTGTTCTTGTAATGCACTCTCCTTGAGCCCCTGCGCAGGCCCTTCTTCACGTATTTCTTCCTGCCTTCTTCCAAGAGGCTCTGCATCTGCATGCCTTTGAACATCTTTAGTATCTCTTTTGTGCTCTTGAGCGATTCGATTGCATTGTCCACTACTATCGGAGTGGTTATGCCTTTAAGCATGTGCTTCGCGCTGGCCGATATCGAGCTTGCCAATGCGGCCTGGTACTCCCTGTTGTTCATCGACTCGGAAAGGCGCTTCTCTATCTTGTGCGGATGAGCTCTCTTTCCCTTCACTGCAGAAGGTATGCGCTTGACCTGGCCCTGCCTTCCGCCTCCGAGCTTCTCCCTCGGCCTTATTGCGATACCCATATGCCTGCCTGTCCTCCATGATGCGTCGTATCTTCCGTAGTACCTCGCTGTTGTCTGCATTCCTGCGAGTAGGTAGTGCCCCTGCGGCTGCAGCCTCATGCTCTGCTCCGCTACTACTGCTCTCCTTATGAGCTCCTCGCGGACGGTCTTCTCGAAGACCTTGGGCAATTCTATCTTGCCCACTTCTTTACCGTCTACACTGTATATATTGACAGACGCCATTATCATTACCTGTTTATTTCGACTATTTTGGGCTCCTTTATGCCCTTCAGGTTGATGTTGCCATTGCTCTCCTTTATTCTAACCAGCCTCTTGGCCGGCCCCGGTACTGTTCCGTCAAGAAGTATCGCAGAACCCCTTATGGTTCCGTAGTTGTTGAATCCTCCTGCCTTGTTAAGGCTCGCAGTCTCCTCCTTGTCAAAAATCTTAAGTATGCGCTTGTTCCTCTCTGTCCTGTAGTTGAATCCCATCTGCCCTGCATGCGGCACGGTGTACAGCACTCTTCCAATGCCCATGGATCCCATAACACCTATGTGTCTTACCTTCTGCGTCGCCTTGTGGTCCAGCCTCGCTGTGCCGAAACGCTTTATGGTTCCTTGCCACCCCTTGCCTGTTGATATCGACACCAGGTCTATGTACTCTCCAGGCTTGAATATGTCTCCTGCCCTTATTTCCTTCCCCAGGTGGGAGCTTATGAACGAGAACTTATCTTCGATGCTCTTCGCATTGACGCTTGTCTCGAACCTCTCTGGATGGTTCTGCTCCACATTGAGCGTTTTAGGGTGTGCGACCATGAGAGCTGTTACGTCTATGAATTCGGAAAGGCGCTGCTTGAACGAATCGAGCTTGCTTTCGTCGTTCTTTACGGATTTTATCTTGAGCTTCTGCGCTATCTCCTTATTGTATAATTCTGCTACTGCCTTCTTGTAACCGGTTATGTCGTCTTTGGCGTAGAAACGCATGCCGTACATCTCCATCGAGGGGATGTCGAGTATTGTGCACGCCCTGCTTATCTCCTGCTGCTTTGTTGTGGATTCAGAATCGTCTATCATAGATACGCTGGTCATGCCTGCCTTATAGGCTATTATGTCGCCAAGATGCGTGCCATGCCTTGGCCTAGACCTTATCCTGGGCAGGCGCCTTGTGGCGCGTCTCCTCGGCCAATATTGCAGCGATCCTCTAGTCATAGATAAACACTTCTAATTCGTACTTAAGCAAACTTTCACATGGCAGCAGCCAATCCGCCAAGCCTGACTGAAATAAGGAATATATCAGCAGTCATATATCTTTTACACCAGCACATTTATATATTTTTACTTTTCTCGAATTGCGGAATATTTTTACGCGCTTCCTCTCGGACTTTCGGGCCTGATTTTGCTATTGCCTATATCCTCGCCCTGTAGGCATTCTCTATTATCTCTATGCTGCGCATCACTGCGTTCACCGATGCCCTCAGGGCCACAGGATCTTCCGCGCCTATCCTGAATTCTATTGATGATTCGCCTTCTTTGACCGATATGCTGCTGCGCTTGTACTTGCTCTTTACGTCTATTATCTTTGAGTAGTCCAAGCCTGGCAGTTTTGAGATGTGCAGCTTTGACGAGTACGTGCCTTTGGGCATCGCATCACTTCTGCGCATGCTTCCTCCCGGAGCTCGTCATGCCCCTGAAAGCTCTTCCGCGTTTGCTTACAAGATTCCTGTACTCCTTGTCTTTCCTGAGCGCAGGATTCTGCCTGTCTGCGAGTATGACCTCATAGAACGAGTGGGTTCCTGACTGCCCAACGGAATATGAATTTATGACTTCGCAGTTGGTGAATTTTCTTGCAGCCCTCTCTTCCGCTATGGACTGCAGGGATTTTGCCCTAGCATAGAACCTTCCCGCTTTCGAGGGTTTCCTGCCTCCATCGGCCTTGGGCCTCTTGCGCTTTCCCTTGACAACCTTGACCCTCACCACTAGTATGCCTTCCTTTGCCTTGTAGCCGAGCTCCCTGGCTCTCGGTATATTGGAGGGCTTTTCTATCCTAGCGACAGTCTGGTCGCCGGACCATTCGGCTATCTTGCTCTTGTAGAGGTCATCCCTCGCTTTGTACTCGTTTATTAGAGTCTCTCTTATGTTTTTATAAGCACCCATGTGCATCACTGATGAGCATAAGCTATAAGTAGTAGTATTTAAGAGCGAACAATTTAATATATTTTGCTTAGTTATGGAATTTAGCGCTTTCGCGACAGGTATGCGAACCAAATGCCTGATATGAGCGCTGTCAGCAGCAGCACGGTGAATCCAAAGGAAGTGCTGAATGATGACACTGCGTTGGTACCGAAACCGAAGAGGTATGACCACCCTATATTCGAGTTGAGGCTTATGCCTGGGTTGAACTTGGTGAATGGCAGGCCGAACGCTGCATCGAGAATGAACAATATGAAGCCGAGAATGTTTATGCCTGACATTATTTTCATGTATGTGCTCTCAGCGCCCCTGAGCTTGCCCATGCTACCCAGAAGCAGCAATGCATTCAGCAGCAGGAACAACAGCAGGCCGAACCAGTGCAGAAGGCCGAGGCTGAACAGCAGCTTGTCGAATAGAAGCAGGTACAGGCCTGCTATGAACTCAATCGCTACAGATATATACAAAGGTTTCGGAATCCCCATCTTGCGCACCGTAATCATTTCTTCCTCAAAAGCAGCGCTGCGATTACCGCTATTATGATTATTACTACTGCAATGGCTATGTAATAATCAGTGTATGAAGTAGTAGGGGGCGCAGTGGTCTTTGTAGGGGGCGCAGTGGTTGTTGATGCTGGAGCGGTAGATGTAGTAGTATGGGTGGTTGTATTGGTCTCGAATACCCACATGACGGGCTTGACGAACTGCGTATTGACCATGGTAGTCGAATTCACATGGTTCCATACATCGGCGAATGCATATTTGCCGCCCTTGTAAGCCGTACCGTTGAAAGTGCCTCCGAGGAATGTCCACGTAGTTGTGCTATAATTTGCCGCAACTGTGCTTATCACCGCATAGGGTTTCCCCGATGAGTTTACGAATTCTATGCTTGGAGTTATCTGGTTGTTTACCTCGAATGCGTATGCCCCTCCAGGCACGTAGCTGCTTTCATTTGGCGGGCTAGTGACGTTTGAGCTCGTGAACAGTGCCAATGAGAAATTGTATGATGAGACCATGCTCCCGTTTATCAGTGCGTATGTTCCAGGCCTGATCCTTGCGGACAAGAGGCTGCCGATAGAAATATTGCCGCCGACAGACGCATTTATTAGCTTCGTGGACTTGTTTATCAGATTGAATTCAGGCACGCCGACTGGCGGCACAGTTGTGGTAGTCGTTGAGGAGCTGCTTGACGGGGCCAATACTACCAATGAAAATGTGGTGGTGCCGGTAGACGGGTCGTCGCCTGTAGCCTCAAGGGTCACATTGTATGTGCCGGCCTTTGTCGAGCTTGACGTGGTTATCGTCATCGTGCCAGAATAAGTGGGATCCGCATAGGAATTGCTGAATGATATACCTATGCCATCAGAAGACAGCTGTGAAGCGTCTGCTGCACTTATGGTTGTGCCCCAAGTAGTTCCGCTTGTGAGCCTTACAGTATATCCTATTGAAGTGGAGCTGCCTGCATGCACGCTTGCCGTGCTCGGATTGATCTGTATCTGCGATGTGCCGATTCCGGAAGCATATGCATAGCCTGAGGATATCGCCATGAATGCAACCATAGCTGCTACCAAGTATAATGGGAAATAGTACGCCTTGCTATTCAAGCACTTCATATATTCACCCGCATTATAGCGCATGGCATGAATAAAAAGCTTGATTTATGATAGGTATACTTTAGTATAGCCCTAATCACACGTTATGGGCTTTGAATATGTATACGCGTGCAACATTGAACAGCGCCATGAATGCGGCTGCCGCGACCAGGAGCACTAGTATTGTATATACACTTATCGGATGCACTATTATTCCGTAGTAGGATATTAATATGCCGAACAGCACACCTCCTATGGAAGCAGCGACGAGCTTGGAGCTGGGCCTTATGCCGAACGCCTTGGAGCGCGCCCTTATGCCGTAGAACAGTATGTTGTCAGTCACGTTTATCATAAGGAATGCAAAGGTCTGGAATGCCGCGAGGCCGAGAACCAGGTATCTTGCGATTGGTATGAATGCAAGCGACACTGCAAGCATCGATATGCCTAGCAGAAGCGAGATGTTAATCAGCGATCTGATTTTCCACACATCGGGCTTGATGGAGTATTTGGTATGGTCTGTAGCAACGCTTATGTTGACTATGTCGTTTGTGAATATCAGCAGTATGAGCTCGAACGGCAGGATGGGCATCGACCTGAGGAGCATGAACGCTATGAATATGAAGAACAGTATCTGTATAACACGGGTTATCTTTGTTATCGTGTAGGTCATCATGCGCTCGAATATCATCCTGCTTTCCTTTATCATGTCGACTATGACCTCCACACCGTTCTTCTCCAGGACAATCGCTGCGACGCTCTTAGCTACATCCGTAGCGTTCTCCACGGCTATGCCGACTTCGGCCTGCTTCAATGCGGGGGCGTCGTTGACTCCGTCCCCTGTCATGCTTACCCTGTAGCCCTTGTCCTGCAGCGCCTTGACTATGGTAAACTTGTCGTCTGGATATATCTCGGCGAACACCTCTGTCTCATCTATCATGTCCTTGACTTGGTCCTCTGTCTTGCCCTTCAGCTCATTCACGCTCATTACCTTGCCATCTATCCCTACCTCTTTTGCTATCTCCTCTGCTATGTTCACGTCGTCGCCGGTGAGCATCTTCACCTTGATGCCCAAGGACTTCAGCTCCTTTATCAGCTCTTTGGAGTCCTTCCTGGGCTTGTCGTACAGCGCTATTATGCCGATTATCCTAGGCTTGCCCGAAACATATGTCGAAACCGCTATTGTCCTGAACTTGTTCCTGGAAAATTCTTCGGTCTTGCGGTTCAGCAGTGACGCGGTCTTCCCTTCCGTATGTATATCCGAAAGAAGCACAGGCACTGCGCCTTTTGATACTGTGAACCTTTTGCCTCCGTGCTGCACGGTAGCGCTTGCTTCCTTGGTCTTCGGTTGGAAGGGCACGAACTTCTTCACTTCATAATCGGACGTTTTTATGCCGAGCTTCGCAGCATAGTCGAGAACCGCATTGTCTATGGGGTCGTTGTCCGCCCTTCTTGAACACAGTGATGCAGCAAGCATCACATCCTTCTCGCTCGCCCCGTTTACTACAAAAACCTCCTTGACCTCAAGCTTGTTCTCCGTTATTGTGCCGGTCTTGTCGAAGCATATCACGTTTACCGTTGAGGCCTCTTCTATAGCCTCGAGCTTAGTTACAAGCACGGACTTTGCCGCAAGCTTCTCTGTGCCGGTAGCCATAGTAACGGTAAATGCTGCAGGCAAAGCCACAGGCACTGACGCTATGACCACTACCAGTATGAAAGGCAGCAGCTCTATGGGTGAATACCCGAATAAGTATGTTGCTATTATGAAGAGCAGCGATACGAGCACCAAGTCCATTATTATAAGGTAGCGCACAACATCAACTATCAGTGTCTGAAGGTGCAGCTTTGGCTTGGCTTCCTGCACAAGCTTGGTTGTCTTGCCGTAATATGTGCCATAGCCGGTGGCGGTGACTACGCACAGACCTTCGCCTCCTGTTATTACAGACCCCGAATATACCTTGTCTCCTACGCCTTTCTTGGATGGCATGGTCTCGCCTGTCAGGACGGACTGGTCCGCCCTTAGGCCGTCTGATGATACAGCCACCCCATCGGCAGGCACTACGTCCCCCAAGCGAAGGCGGATTATGTCACCGGGTACTATGTCCTTTGCAGGCTTTATTGACCATGCCCCTGACCTGAGGACCCGCGCACTGACACGCAGCCTGTTCTTGAGCAGCTCTATTGAGTTATCGGCATTTTTTTCCTCTATGAAACTGACTATGCCATTGAATATCAACAATGCAAGTATTATGTAGAAGTCCTTGAAGTCCTTGAGGAAATAAGTAAGTATTATGATTATCTCGAGCATGAATGGTATGGGCCCGTAGAATTTCTTGGCGAGCAGCGCTATTGCGCTTTTCTTTTTCTCTACGATTTCGTTGGGGCCGTATTTCTCCAGCCTCTTTGAGGCTTCCGCCTCTGTAAGCCCTTCCTTTAGCGACGTTGACTGTTCCCTTATTGCCTTCTTGGCGTCGCTTATGCTACCCTCATTTCTCTCCAATCTCAGCACCGTTGGTTTTAGCATTTTTGCTGTTCATCTTTGTCATTATCCTCGACCATGCCGCATTTTTCTTCAGCAGAGGCCTGAACACACCGCCTATGGGCCTCCTGCGGTTAGCAGTGCCGTCTATCTCTGCGATATCGGAAGCGTCCAGCGTAAATTCTGTGGAGGCAACATTTTCTTTCATGTGCTCCGTGCTTGACGCCTTTGGTATTGGTATCACATTGCCCTTTGATACCAGCCAGTTCAATGCCACTTGCGCAGCAGACACTTTATGCTTTTTAGCTATCGATTCCAGTGCTTCGCTTATTTTTGAATCGCTGTCCTTTGATATAAGGCCTCGCGCCAATGGGCTGTACGCTATTATTGCTATGTCGTTCTTACGGCAGTACTCTGGCAGCCCTTCTTTCTCTATGGACCGCACGAACACACTGTATTCGACCTGATTGGATACAATCTTGTGCTCCTTCATCGCTGCCTGCGCTTCCTGCAGTTCTCCCACAGAGAAATTGCTTACCCCTATGTGCTTTATCTTGCCCTCGTCTGCAAGCTTTTCCATGGCAGACATCGTCTCGCTTATAGGAATTGAATGGTTCGGCCAATGGAGCTGATACAGGTCTATGTAGTCGGTGCCGAGCCTTGACAGGCTTGCCTCGCACGCGCGCATGACATCCGAATAATGGAAATTATGCGGCGAAACCTTTGTGGCTATGAACAGCGATTTCCTATCCGTGCCCTCGATGGCTGAGCCGACCAAGCCTTCTGTGCCGTACATTTCTGCAGTGTCTATGAAATTGACACCGTTTGATATGGCATATCGCAGCGCTTGCAATTCGGCTTTTGGATTTTTGCCAAGCTTCCATGTACCGACCCCGATTGCGCTGACTTTCTCGTTGGCATGGTCGAATTTCACGTATTGCATAGTTGATAATCGTTTTATCAATTAATAAGTCTTGCTGCTCGCAATTTTACACATTGTGCTGTTAATGCCACATAAAGCACTGCGTGTATACGAAGCATGCATGTGGTTGGAATTTGAAAAGGTATTTATTATTTATTAGTAAATGATTTACATGCGAACCAAGTTTGTTGTTGTGACGGGGTCGCTCATGAGCGGCATGGGAAAAGGCCTGATAACTTCTTCTATACTGAAAATACTCGATATGTACGGGTATAAGGTTCTGCCAGTAAAATTCGACGGATATCTCAATTACGATTGCGGCACCATGAACCCCTACAGGCATGGGGAGGTCTTTGTACTTGACGACAAGAGCGAAGTAGACATGGATTTCGGCATGTATGAGAGGTTCCTTGAAAAGCCGCTGTTTGGAGATCTTTCGATAACAGGAGGCAAGCTGTTCAGCACTATAATAAAGAAAGAGAGGAAAGGCGAGTATCTTGGCGAAGATGTGCAGATAATACCGCATCTCACAAACGAAATTCTGACAAGGATAAAGGGGATTGCAGAGAAGAACGACCTCGATGTAATGGTCATAGAGGTAGGTGGAACACTTGGCGACATAGAGAACAGTTATTTCATTGAGGCAATTAGGCAGCTTACGCTTAAGGAAAAAGTAGTATTTGCATCATTGACATACCTGCCCCTCCTTGACGTGGTAGGGGAGCAGAAGACCAAGCCAACGCAGATAGCTTATAGAGCCATGATGGCCCTTGGCATAAAGCCGACTTTCCTTTTCTGCAGGACTGAAGGAGAGTTGCAGAAAAAGACCAAGACGAAGCTCTCTCTTTTCACTAGTATTGACGAATCGCACATATTTGATGATTCCACCATGTCGCACCTTTATACCATACCGTTGCATTTCATGGATCAGGGATTTGACAAGATGCTAATAGATGAGCTTGGCCTGAGCAAGAGGAGCATATCGAAGGAGAAGCTGAACAGGCTGAAGAAGCTCAATGATGCTTTGCTGCATCCCAAAAAGGAGGTTAATGTTGGGATAGTAGGCAAGTATGTCGAACTGCGCGATGCGTATATAAGCGTCAAGGAGGCATTGGTGCATTCAGGCGCTGCGCTAGATGCCAGGGTAAATATAAGGTGGGTAGAGTCGGAATCGCTTGAAAACGGTGATGGGCGCAAATACCTTGAGGATTTGGATGGGGTAATAGTGCCCGGAGGTTTCGGAAAGAGAGGCATAGAGGGCATGATAAATGCGATATCATATGCACGTGAAAGCAAGACACCGTACTTGGGCCTGTGCCTTGGAATGCAGCTTATGTCTATAGAATACGCAAGGAATGTGTGCGGCATGAAAGGCGCCAACTCTACCGAATTTGATCCCAAGACACGGTACAAAATCATATACACACTGCCTTCGCAGCGGCGCCAGGAGTACAAAGGCGCAACCATGAGGCTGGGCACGTGGGAGGGGCGGATAATAAAGAAGGATTCGATTGCTTATAGGGCCTACAAAAGCGATGCCTTCCACGAGAGGCATAGGCACAGGTATGAGTTCAATAATAAATACATAAAGGATATGGAGAATCACGGATTCGTCATATCAAGCGTGACTCCGATGGACAGATTGGTCGAAACCGTAGAGTGGAAAGATTCGTTCGGAATAGGCACGCAGGCACATCCTGAATTAAAGTCCACACCGGGCCGGCCTGCGCCTCTGTTCGTGGAATTTGTCAAGGCAAGCATTGCAAAGAGGGAAGGCAAGAGCGCGCTGTAGCAAAAGGCTTCATTACTTCTTATAGCCTATTTTGCGCAGAAGGTCATGACGTTCCTTCTTGTCTGCATCTTCCTCCGTTCCGAGCATCGTGTCCCCATCCGATATGCCCACTACAGCACGCTTGCCGTTGTACTCTGCTATAGCAACGGAAACAGGATTTGCAGTAGCGCAATAGATTGATACTACCTCATTGACATCGCGTATGTGCTTCACCACGTTTATTGGATAGGCGTTTTTGAACATTATTAGGAAAGTATGGCCAGCATTTATCGCCATCAGGTTCCTTTGGGCAAGCTCTTCCAGCTTCTTGTCGTTGCCGTCGCTCCTCAGGAGGCGCTTGCCGCTGGCTTCGGCGAAGGCGAGGCCGAATTTTATCTGCGGCACCGCATTTGTAAGTGCCTCATACAGGTCCTCGACCGTTTTTATGAATCCCGCATGGCCTATGATTATAGAGGTATCTTCATCTTTTTCCATGCCCACGAATTCAACATTTGCTGCCATTCAATCACTTATCTTCAGCACCACGATGGTCTCGAACATGAAGGGCTTTGTGCTTATGATCTCGGCATTGTGCATCTTGACGTCCTCCTCATACCTGTTAAGCGAGCTTTCAACAAGCAGCACTGTATGATCCTGAAGCACATAATTACCGTATGTGTTAAGGAAGGCGTTGATCAGCTCGCGGCCGTCGGTTCCGCCGTTCACGGCAATGTCATCACCGTCCACATTCTTTATGTTCTGGAGCGGCTTGGAATGCAGGTACGGGGGATTGAACAGTATGGTGTTGTATTTCTTGCTTATGTTGCTGAACAGGTTGGTGCTAATGAATTCGCCCTTTACCCCGTTGAGCTCGGCATTGTGCCTTGCGCATGAAAGCGCCAAGCTGTTGACGTCCGCGAACGTCACGTCACAGCCTTTCTTTGCCGCGACTATCCCGTTTATTCCGCTACCTGTGCCTAGATCGAGCACCCTGCCGCTCGCATATTTCTCGGTAGCCTCGGCAAGCAGGTACGAGTCTTCGCGCGGCATGTAAACGCCTTTGCAGGCTTCGATCTTTATTTCATCGATTATCATTGCAACGCCGGTATATCATATTTGCACAGGCGTGGATTTATAGTTTACCTTTTTGATGTGTTTATGCGTTTACAAAGCATGCACTAGCTGCGCAATGAAAACAGAAAAAGATTAAAGAAAAAGATTTAAACAAAAAAAGGTTATTTACCTCCTTCCTCTCCTGTTCATCTTGGTCCTTGCTACGTAGCCCTTCTTGTCTATGAAGTACAGGTATCCGTCAGCCCTCTGTATCTTCTCAGATCCGACCCTCTGCTTCCTTCCGCGCTTGTTGGACTTCATAGGGGTTCTCCAAGCGTATCCATCCTTCCCAAGATAATAGAGGTAGCCGTCTTCTCTCTCTATTGCTTCGCTTCCTACTCTTTCAGCCATTTAATCACATTTATCTTATAAATAATATAGATTTAAATAAGTATCGTCGTCTATCGTCATAAAAACTGCATTTTTATGAGATATAAATATGTTCTGATTAAGCATAAAACGGGGAGAAATGCGCACGTTGCAGCCGGTACCCGATTATTTAAGCTACATTTTTTATATGTTCTATCAGCAGAACTATTGATACATATGGTAGAGATAAAGCTTTTGAAGCAGATAGACTTTAGCGGTTGCACGTTCATAGAGGGGTTCCCGGGGGCAGGGCTAGTGGGGCCTATGGCCATAAGCTATATCGTGAACAAGCTCTCAATGGATTATGTTGGATATGTGGACAGCGAGCTGCTGCCGCCGCTGGTATCCATACACAACGATATGCCGCTGCCTCCGGTTAGGCTCTATTATTCCAAGAAATACAAGATGGCGGCGCTGTTCGCCGAGACCAGCCCCAACAAGGAAGCTTCGATATACCATATAGCAGACTCGCTGCACGAGTTCATAAAGGAGAACAAGTTCTCAATGACCATATCGCTCAGCGGAGTTCCAGTGGAAAAGCCTGACGGCGACTCTGTATTCGGCATAGTGTCGTTGCCAAAGCTTAGCAAGACTCTTGATGATGCAGGCATCAAGAAGATAGGCGAGGGAGTTGCTACTGGCATAAGCGCGTGCTTGATCATGAGGGCAGCCATAGACAGCACCAGCGACATAAACCTGCTGGTGCAGGTCAACCCGGAGATGATAGACCCCAAGTATGCAGAGCTCGCGATAGAGAAGATGAACAAGATACTCGGCATTGATATAGATGTGAGCGAGCTCGACAAAGAGGCCAAGGAGGTTGAAGCGAGGGTACGCGATCTGCTTGAAAAGAGCAAGGAGTCGCCGCATGACATTGATGCGCAGCCTTCTACAGGCCCTTCGATGTATGCATGAACATATGGGCGGGGGTAGCAAAGTCTGGTTTGGCTCAGGCCACGGAAAAATGCGCAGGACTTAAGATCCTGTGGTCTAGCACCTTCGTGAGTCCGAATCTCACCCCCCGCACATCATCTACTGCGTTGCACAGCCACAGGAATAAATATTTAATGTTTCTTACTTATATTGCTTTGTTGCTTTATTCGCTTTTCAATCAGGCAAAGTGAGTGCATATTATGGCAGATAACAAACCATACGATATAATAGTGGCAGGCTCTGGTATGTCGGGATCTTTAGCGGCGACCATGGCTGCCCGCAAAGGGCTTCGTGTATTGCTTTTGGACAGGAACAGGAAGGAAGAAGCAGGCAAGAAGACAAATTGGGGCTGGGTATGTGGCGATGCGGTTGCAGATGGGCACCTGCAGTTCATAAAATCTTACATAGATATAAACTTTGACTATCCCGAGCTAGACAAGAAGGTTGACGGTGTATACGCCCTCTCGCCGGACCTCGAGTCGCGTTTCCTTTTCGAGGGCAAGGGTTATGTGCTCAACAGGCCGTTGTTCGAGCAGAAGCTCCTCGACGTGGCGATAAAAAGCGGGGCTGAATATGTGCAGGAATTCGAGGTGGAAGGGCCCGTAATAGAGGACAATTTCGTTGTGGGAGTATTCGGCAAGGACAGCAAGAAGGAGCACAAGGAGTTCAGGGCCAAGATAGTCATAGATGCGCTTGGCATAGCCACTACATTGAGAAGGAGGCTGCCAGAGAACAATTTCGTCGATAAGATGATAGACATCGACGACGTTGAATCCACCGGCAGGTACATATACTCGTTCGAAGTGGACCACGAGGACAAGAGGTACTACGATCCGGACAACGCACTCATACACCTGAACCAGAGGATGGCCCCGGGGGGCTATGGATGGGTATTCCCGAAGAACGGCAAGAGGGTCAATATAGGCATAGGAGTGCAGAAGCGCAGCCTCGACATAAGGAATGAGAAACTCGGAAAGAAGGATACTCTGCACACGCTTATGGATGAATATGTCAGGTCAAATCCCGTGATTAAGAATCCGGTGCTGGACAACGACTTCAACAATGGTAAGGGTTACTGGTCGGTAGCGGTGAGGAGGCAGATGGAAAGCTTAGTCTTCAACGGTTATATGGGAGCTGGAGACAGCATGGCTATGCCCAACCCGATAAGCGCAGGAGGTATAGGGCCGGCGCTAGTGGCAGGCGTACTTGCAGGCAAGAACGCCGCAGAAGCCATAGAAGCAGGGGATGTCAGCGTCAATGGCCTGTGGAGGTACAATGTGGAATTCAACAAGGAGTACGGGAACAAGACCGCAGGGCTCGAGGTGTTCAGGATATACCTGCAGTCGCTCAGCGATGACATAATAAACTACGGCATGAAGAATTTCCTTACGTCGAAGGAGGCCGAGACCCTCAGCTATGGCAAGACACCTGAGCTGAGTATGGTTTCGAAATTCAAATTCGCCCTCAAGGGCGCTAGGAACATATCTGCATTCTCGAACCTTCTGTTCGTAATAAACAAGATGAAGGAGTTCAACGCACTTTACAGCAATTACCCCGCATCACCAAAAGAATTCGACGCGTGGAAGGAGAGCGTCAAGAAAGAGATGCATGAGGTCAAGGAAAGATTTAAGCCAAACCCTATATGATGATCCCTATGGAAGAAAGCTATACAAAGTATGAAAAGGCCAGGATTGTCGGTGCGAGGGCCCTTGAACTGGCATATGGCGCACCGCCGCTTATTAAAGTGCCAGAGGGAGTAGTTGATCCGGTAATGCTCGCAGAGCTTGAATTCGACAAGGGCGTGATACCGATAACCATATTGAGAGCAGAGGGCACGAATTAGACTGATTCGCTTATTTTGCTCAGCCTGCCCAGGTTCTCTCCGGCGAGGTTGTACACAGTGCCGTTTGCATAGTCGAAGACTTTGTTGCGCACCAGCGGGTTGATGTTGTCGCTGTCATGCCTGCTTATCGGCATGCCCATTATGAGCTCGTTGAACGCAGGCATCATGACCAGCTTCGCGTTCCTGTTGAAGCGCTCGTAGCGCTTTGCTGCTTCTTCTGGGTTCAGCTTCGCTATCATCCACGCCTTGTATTGGTAGTACCCGCCCTGCTTGTCCTTGAACGACACCGATATGTGGTTGTGCGCTGTCATTATGTAGCTTTTCCGCATGGCGGGCTCCGTTGGCCACCTGTTCCCGTGCAGCAGCGCGAACCTCCCTATGAGCAGTTCGTCGACAGGTTCGATTCCCGTTATCTCGCTTATGTACGCATCATGGTTGCCCCTGACTATCTTTACTTTATATCCTTCGAGGGCGTTGAAGAAGCCTTTTATGTTCATAAGCTCGCTGCGCTCGGGGTGCATTATGCTGTCCTTTATGTCCCCGAGCATTATTATCTCGCCGATATCGAATTCAGAAGCTATTGAGACTACTTCTTTTGCCATCATGTTGGTCGCATTGTATAGCTTAACTCCTTTGTCTATGAGCTTCTTCTCGGCGCCGATGTGCAGGTCGCCTATGACAAGCCTGTCCCTGCCGTTGGCATGTATGATTGCAGCAGGCTTCTCGTATACGAACTTTATGTCTTTCACATTGATAATGCACGTTCTGCATTAATAATCTTTTATGTCGCTGCACAAATGCCCCGCTATACTTTTAGTCTTTTATGCTGCAATACTATGGAGGTATCATGGATTCACCGTATATTGGGAAGGTATTCGGCATCAAGGTGCAGCTGCACTGGACATTTGTAATGCTGCTCCTGTTCGGGCTGTTCCTGCTGGCCGTTACTCCGGCGCTGATATACTTGTTCATAGTGATAGTGCTTTTGTTCGTATGCGTGTTTATACACGAGCTCGCACATTCTATAACCGCGAAGAAGAACGGCATAAACATAAAGAAGATAGTCCTGCTGCCTATAGGCGGCGCCTCTGTCATGGATACTGATGACATAGCGCCGGAGCTCGAATACAGGATATCCGTAGTAGGTCCGCTTATGAGCATGTTCCTGGGGTTTGTATTCGGCATCATGGTAGTGTACATACCTGCGGGAATAGTAAAGCAGCTGGTCCAGTTCCTGTTCCTCATCAACATACTTTTAGGTGCCTTCAATTTCATACCGGGATTCCCGCTTGACGGTGGAAGGGTCTTCAGGAGCTATCTGCAGAGGAAGCGCAGCTACCTGAGGGCCACGCAGATAACGGTAAAGGCAAGCAACATAGTAGTTGTGCTGCTCATAGTCGGCACAATAGCATATGCAGCCACGCTTGTGAACTACTCCCTGTTCGAGAAGGAGTTCATCGTGTTCTGGGACGTCCTTATAGCTATGTACCTGTACGGAGGCGCTAAGGCAGAGATGCAGAACGCATACATGAAGGAGTACACATCCGACTTGCACGTAAAGGACGTGATGAGCAGCAATTACGCAGTAGTCGAGAAGAATGCGTCAATGGAACAGCTGTACAAAATAATGATGCGGGAGCGCACGCACATAATAATCATAAAGGACGGCAGCAGCATAAGGCTGGTCACAAAGCTGCAGCCGCAGGGCGCGTTCGGCAAGCTGCCAAGCACAACCGCATACGAGGCCAGCGTGCCCCTGCCATCGGTAGACTGGAACGCGAAGCTGTCGAAGGCCCTTGAGATGATGGCTACCGAGAACATCGGGCTGCTTGCAGTAAAGAAGAGAGGCAAGTTTGTAGGAATTGTACTGGGGCAGCACCTGGAGTACGTGATAGCGCTCAGGATGGCAAAGAACAATCCGAACGCCAAGAAGAACACGCCTGAAAAGGCTTAAATGCTATTAATAATATTTCCATACCTAATCATTTTAGGCGATTAGGCGACCTGGTGTATAGATGCTTCACGTTGAAAGGCTTGTAATCCACAACTTCAAATCCTTCAAGCATGCGAACATACAGTTCAGCCAGGGCTTCAACTGCATCGCCGGCCCTAACGGCTCCGGGAAGTCGAATATATGCGACGCACTGCTCTTTGTCCTAGGAGAGCAATCCCTGCGCAGGCTAAGGGCAACTAACGTAACGCAGCTCATAAATGACACCAGAGGCAACGAAAAGGACAAGGATGCACACCCAACATATGTCAAGGCGGTGCTCGGGGGCGACATGCCGGCGGAGGTGCTGCGCACCATAAGGAACAATAAGATTGTATATAGGCTGAACGGCAAGAGGGCCACAAGGCAGGAGCTCGTATCGTTCCTCAACGAGAAGGGCAGCAGCATAAACGAGACCAATACCATAACGCAGGGCGAAATAGGCAAGCTCCTGGAATTGAACGCGAGGGAGAGGAGGGAGCTCATAGACATAGCCGCGGGCATAAAGGAGTTTGATGTCAAGAAGGATGCTGCGCTGAAGGAGCTTGACAAGGTCGAGACAAAGATTGGAGCGGCGCAGATGGTGCTTAACGAGCGCATAGGTTTCATGGCGGAGTTAGAGAAGGAGAAGGAGCAGGCGGAGCAGTACGCGAAGCTGAGCGACATGGCAAAGCGCCTGAACTATTCGCTACTGACGCACAGGGAGAACGAGGTGCTGGCGGCGTACAACAGCGCAGTAAGGGATTATGAAGCCGGCAGGAAGAGCAAGGAGTCGCTTAGCGCGAGGTTGATGGAGATAGACGTGAACTTATCGGATTTCTCGCAAAAGAGGGATGCACTTTCGAAAAAGATAAATGAGAGCTCCCTGGAGGCAAGCTCAACCAACAGGCTGCTCGAGCAGCTGAACAGGGATATCGCAGTCAAGGGCTCAGAGCTCAGCACCATAGAGAAAAGCGTGAAGGAGCTCGATGAGAGGGGCAAGCAGCTCGCCGCGGATGCATCAGGCATAGAGCAAAAGCTCAAGGAGGATGAATCCAGCATCAAAGAGAGCGAAGCCAAGGTGTCAGAACTTGAGGTGCAGGTGCCCGCGTCGCAGGGAGAGGGCACTGACGATTCTGAGACTATATCTTCAGAGTACAAGGCATCAGTGGAAAGGCTGAACTCGTATGCGGGCATGATATCGGAGCTGAACAACAGGAAGGCGATGCTCAATGCCGATATGGATAGGATAAGCAAGTCGGTTGGCGAGCTGGAGCGCGGCGAGAAAGGTGCAGAAGAGAGGCTCAATCATTTCAGAAAGCTCATTGATGCGAAGAGGAAGGAGCTCGAATCCAGCAATTCGGAAAAAGGAAGGATAATGAAGGAGGTGCTGGCGCTGCAGAAGAATATAGAGGCTCTCGCGGATGAAAGGTCTAAGGCGGACGCTGAAAAGCTTGGGGTTAGGGAGCAGCTGGCGGTTTCGGGCAATGCCTACGACAGGATAGAAAAGGATCTGCATGAAAAGATAGGCGATGGGTTCTTCGGCAGGGTTGCGGGCATATGCAGCTATGACGACAAATACGCGCTTGCAGTCAACGCTTCGGCGTATAGCAGGCTCAACTACTTCGTTGTTGACAAGGTCGAGACTGCCGAGAAGGCGATAGAGGAACTGAAGCGCTCAAAGCTGGGTAGGGCGTCGTTCATACCTATCGAGGACTTAAAGACTAGAAAGCAGCCTGCAGATAAGGGTCTTGACAGCCTTATATCACACATAAGGTACGACAAGAAGTTTGAGAAGGTGATGGAATACGTCTTCTCCAGCGTGTACATAGTGGATGAGATACGCGACGCAAAGCGGCATGGTATAGGGGATGCGCGCTACGTAACATTGGACGGAAGCCTGCTCGATACATCAGGCATAATTACAGGAGGGAGCATGCGCGTGCAGGCATCGTCGGCATCGCTTGAATCCAAGCTGAGGTCGTTATCAGCAAAGATAGACGAGGTGAACGGCAGGATCAAGGAAGCCGAGATGAAAGCGGAGGCGCTGAAAAAGGAGCTTTCGGTGTACGAGTCCTCTGCTGTGAAAGCTGAAACCGAGCTCAAGTATCTCGAGGAATCTTATGCCAACGAGAAGGCGAGCAAGGAGGAAGCAGGGCGTATGCATGAAAAGACTTCCGAGGAAGTAAGTGAACTGAAAAAAAGCATCTCGAGATCGATGAGAACCTGAAGAAGTACGCAGAGCTTTACGATAAGGAGAAGGAAGCCAGCGCATTGCTGTACAAAAAACTGGATGCGGCACTCTCTAGCACAGGCCTTCATGCCAATAGAAAGGAGCTTGCGCGCATAAAAGAGGTAAGGGACCAAGTAGAAAAGCTAAAGATTGACATAGCTGCAAAGAGGAAGGAGAGCGAGATGCTGTCGCAGAGGCTGTCCGAGATAAATACAGAGATCAAGGCAAACGGCGAAAGGGCGAAGAAGCTCATGACTGAAGGCAAGAGCACGTCTGCAGAAATCGCAAAGCTGAATGGCGAGCTAGCAAAGCTGCGCGAAAAGATGAAGGACTATGACGAGAGCACAAGAAGCATATATCAGGAAGTGTCAAGGTATGACGAGCAGATATCCAAGCTGAGCAACGAGAAGGGCAGGATATCGAGCGAGCTCGAAAGGGTAAACCGCGACCTGCTCGAAGCAGAGATGAAAAAAGCCCAGTCCGAGGTCAGGCTGGGGGACATAAGGGCCGAGCTGAACACATATGGCAGGTATGACCCGATAGACCTGCCAATAGAGGAGATAGAGAAGGAGCTGGCTAGGTGCAAGCTAGGGATTGAGAAGCTCGGTACTGTGAACATGAAGGCCCCGGAGCTGTATGAGAGCAGGAAGAAGGATGTGGAGGAGGCGCAGGGGCACATGAAGACGCTCGACGCAGAGAAGGCGTCTATAATGGACATGATAGACCAGATAGAGTCCAAGAAGCTCAATGTCTTCTTCGAGACGCTTGATGCAGTCAACAAGAACTTCGGCAAGCTCTACAGCCACATATTCCCAGGTAATGCCACGCTGGTATTGGATAAAAAGGATGACCCGTTCAATTCGGGCCTGTCGATAAGGATAGATACTGGCAAGAAGACGATAGCGCCAGATAGGTATTCAGGAGGGCAGAAATCGCTGGTAATGCTGATGCTTGTCTTCTCGATACAGATGCGCAACCCGATGTCATTCTACATCTTCGACGAAATAGACAGCGCATTGGACAAGGAGAATTCGAAAAAGCTTTCGCTGCTCATAAAGGAATTGAGCAGCAGGTCGCAGTTCATAGTTGTCACGCACAACGACTCCATGATACTAGCAGCAGATACAAAGATAGGCATAAGCATGCAGGGAGGCGAGTCGAAAGCTGTGGGCATCGCACTGGCAAGCGAACCCAGCGGCTCCGGTGGCATAAGCATAAAAGAATGATCATATGGCAAGGAAGACCAGCAGATCCAAGCATGTGCCGAATAGAGGGAGAGGCACGCAGGATCATCCAATCGCGAAACCCGTTGATAGAAAGAAAGGTATAACCACATGGCCGCTCTATGTAATCTTCTTGGTCCTGATCGCGCTCTATGTGGCTGAGCAAGGGAGCCGGCTATCGATAATATTCGGAACACTTGCTGCCTTCACAATAGTAGTAATAATAGTGATGGAGTTTACCTACAGCGTAAAGGACGAGGGGCTGAAGAGGAACCTCATAGAGATAATTATTGCGATAGCAATAGTAGTGCTCATATGGTTCGCTTTGAGATTCTTCCTGGCTACCAATGATCCGATAGACGTGGTGCCAAGCTGCAGCATGCTTCCAGTATTGCAGAGAGGCGACCTGATAGTGCTGCAGGGCTTCAACCTCAGCAATGTCCATGCGCCGATAATAAACGTGACGCGCGAGGAGTTTAACCCTATGGAGAGCAATTTCGGCTCCGAGAACCTGGTGTGCATGGCCTACACGAACACAAGCAGCGGCATGCAGATCAGCCAGATAGTGCATGGAGGCTGGAATATCGGGCTTTTCAAGTTCTTCGACGGCAGATATTATCCGATACCCGCTGGTTATCAGAATAACAACCTTGTAAGGTATTACTGCGGAAGCAGGGCGATGAAATTCAGCAACGGAACGATTGAGAGCGAAGCTTATACAACAGGCATAGACGTGCTGGGCCATAGCGTATATGGCGATGCAAACAACACCATAATAGTCTATAAGACACTCCCAAGCGATTACTTCTACAAGCTTGGAGACGCCTACGTGGTGCACAGGGTGTATGCAGTGCTCAATGTATCTGGAAGCTACTATGCACTGACCAAGGGGGACAACAATCCCGGACTGGACATGCAGTACGGCAACTATCCGATAAACCAGAGCCACGTATCTGGCAGGGTCATAGCAAGCGTGCCGTATCTCGGCTATATCAAGCTGATGTTCAGCGGGGGCATTGCACAGCCTGCAGGGTGCAACTCAGTCGTGCAGCATTAACGCAGTATAAGGCTTAGCACATATATTTTATAGTATTGTAGTGCAAAGTTATTGATGATTTGATGGTCTCTCACGAAAATGTGGATATGCCCACTATGATGATCTTCTTGGTGCTTGTCGCTTTGGCGATAGTGGTATTTGTGGCAGTAATATTCTTCCATTATTCTGTTTTCATGATAGGCTTCGCGCCCTTTATAGGAGCCCTCGGAATATTCTGGATGTTCTTCTGGATAATGCTGCTGGTGCTGTTTTTCCGTTGGATATTCGGATTCGGTAGGCACGGGAGGACCTGGTACAGGGAAGAGAGAGCCGAATGGATAGCCAAGGAGAGATATGCCAGGGGGGACATAAGCAAAAAGGAATTCGAGGAGATCATGAAGAAGCTCCACGAGTATTGATGCAGTGTTAATATGACAGCAAAAAGCAACCCCGCCACAAAAGGGTCAAAGAGCAGGATACTGCTTTTCAACACCATGGACAGGAAGCTCGAAAAGTTTGTACCTATAGAAAAGGGTGTGGTGCGCATGTACTCTTGCGGACCCACAGTGTACAGCTACCCGCACATGGGTAATATGTTCGCATATATTTTTGTAGACCTGCTGCGCAGGACCTTGGAATACAATAAGTACAAGGTAATAAGCGTAAGGAACATAACCGATGTTGGACATCTGACAAGCCAAGCCGATGCCGGTGAGGACAAGATGGAGAGAGAGGCGCAGAAGGAGCACAAAACTGCATATGAAATTGCAAAATTTTATGAGGATGCGTTTTTCAGGTATTGCGATACGCTTAATTGCCTGCGGCCTGCAGTGTCTCCCAGGGCAACAGAGCACATCAATGAGATGATAAGCCTTGTGGGCGAGCTTGAGCGGAAGGGATACACCTATAAGATAGACGACGGCATATATTATGACAGCTCAAAGTTCAAGGACTATGGTGCGCTGACAGGCATGAATTTCGATCAGCTGAACCATTACCTGATATTCGGCGAACGTGTTGAGACGGTTCCGGGCAAAAGGCACGTGACGGATTTCGCACTGTGGAAATTCTCGCCGAAGGATGTGAAGAGGCAGATGGAGTGGGACAGTCCGTGGGGAGTAGGGTTCCCTGGATGGCACATAGAATGCTCGGCTATGTCGATGAAATACCTTGGCGAGACCTTCGATATACATACTGGCGGGGTGGACCACATACCGATACACCACACAAACGAGATAGCGCAGAGCGAAGGCGCTACAGGCAAGAAGTTCGTGAATTACTGGATGCACAACGAGTTCGTCCTCGTAGACGGGAAGAAGATGGCGAAATCCGCTGGTAATTTCTTCACACTCGACGATCTGCTGAAGAAAGGATATGCATGGAGGGACATAAGGTACCTGCTCATTTCGGTGCATTACAGGAGCCAGCCTAACATAACTGACAAATCCCTTGAGGGCGCAAGAGGCGCTGTGAAGAGGCTGTCCGATTTTATAACAAGGCTCAGCAATGCAGAGAGCATGAAGCCGGATGACAAAGAAGCGAAGCGCGCTATAGAGGAAGCGAAGGACTCATTCGTCAGATCCATAAACACAGACCTCAACATGCCCGAAGCATTAAAGGCTGTTTTCACGATGGTAAACACTGTGAATAAGCTCATAGACAGGAGGGGGCTTTCTAAGAGGAGTGCTAAGACAGTGCTCAAGGCTCTGCTATCGTTCGACCGCGTGCTGGGCCTCAAGCTCGACGAGTTTGCAGACATGGCCAAGGGCAAGCTTGATCCTGTAGTGGAAAAGCTAATAAAGCTCAGGAAGGAGGCTAGGAAGAATGGCAATTACGCATTGGCTGACGAAATAAGGAGGAGGCTTAAGGATGAGTATCGGATAGAGGTAGAGGATACTGGTAACGGCGAGGTCATAAAAAGGGCTTGATCCAGTCCGGCAGTCTGGCTGCGTATATATATTTCCTAATTATTTATATGATTATATGAGAGTAGTTAAGGGCATAAACTGGATTGCAGACAGCATACCCGTTGCACCTAGCGAGAGCGAGGCCAAATGGGTAACAAAAAATCAGAGGAGGGTTTGGCTGGCAGGCTTGATGCGAAGAGAGTATCCGCTGTCCACACCTGCGCTGGCTCGTGGCTCTTCAGATATTAGTTTTACTTCAGGCGATACGCTTGTGCTTGCCACGCACCCGAGGCCCTACGAGCAATGGATTTATGATTCATTGAAGAGCGACATAATAGTAGTTGCAAAACCGTCGGAGAGACGTGCAGCGGAGGCACGGTTGGAGGAAGAGAAGTTATTGGCGTTGCGAAGGAAGGCGCAGCTGAATATTAAGCTGGGACAGATCACTGCAACACTTTCCGAAATGCATTCGAAAGGGCTGATAGACGCTGCAGTTGGCCGGGGTTCCTACTTCGACAGGAATGGTTATCCGTCAAGACATGATGACATAGACATAATATTGCTGAAGGATAAGAGGCATGACAGCCCAGAACAGCTGCATAGTTTAAAGGAGGACATCAAACATGCAATAGCTAGCGCAAAGGGGAATTTTGGAGCCAACCTGGTCGATTTCAACGAGCGTACAATAAAGAGGGCCAGCGGCTCCAATGCCCAAATGTTCAGCTTTATTCTGCTATCTACAGATTATAGGGGCTTGGGCCTGTATTACGAAAAGTATGTGCTTCGCACTTGTGTAGGCATAGAAGCGGCTGGAATGCCTTCAGCAAGGTCGAAAAAGTTGGCTATTGAAATGGCGAGGCGCATACGCGCAGATGAGAGGGAGAAGCTAATTAAGGAGGGCAAGTTGTCCGTATTGCCAAAGAAACCGAAAGCGCAGTGACTTGACGAAGCCGCAAACGTAAACAATATATATTTGGAGAGCCGCTTCGTTTATGGTGATTTCTTGGATACGAATGACAACATGCGAGATGCTACCATCTTCACCAGGTTAAAGGAAAAAATACATACTTTAAAGGAGAGCGCGGATTTCTATGATGAGGCAAGGATGAGCGTGTGGAAGGAGTCTGAAAAGAGCATTTTCTCCAAGTTCTTGTCGATGCCCATATGGAGGTATAACGACCTGCTCTATGATAAATACAAAAACCTAATACCTTTCTGGAGGAACACGCTCGGCGAGGAGACTGCAATGAAGGCAGTCAAGCTCTTGGTTTTATACTCGTGGTACTCCGCCGGGACCAGCCTGTTATCGCTCATATACAAGCGCACAATGCTTGGCGATAGCAACGGCATAGAGGATCTTTATGCAAGGTACTACAAGCCTAACGCCTCGGGCAGTGAGATGCGCAAGGCAGGCAAGGACATTAAGGCGGAGCTGGGGATAGGCATAAGGAGGTACTGAACCGCAGGGGGGCTAGGGGGTATCGGCGGATGTGCCGCTTTCCGTAGCAATACTTATATATCTTTCTTTATAGAAATTATAGAGTGCATTTCTAGACCGCTTTTTCGGTTCTGATATTCCTGATGGTTTTTATGGCTGACATAACTAATGACATACGGCTAGCTGTCGAAAGCGGCAACACCGCGCTAGGCATTCGCAGCGTAGCCAAGTCCGTACGCAACAGCAAATCGAAGCTCATTGTCATGGCTTCCATTAACAACAAGGACAACAAGCTTGATATAGAGCATGTGGCGTCGCTTGCGGGCATAAAGGTAGTGAAGTTTGAAGGCAATGCCGTAGAGCTAGGTGCAGTGTGCGGAAAGCCTTTCCCGGTTGCTTTCCTTTCGGTCATTGAGCCGGGCAACTCGAAGATACTTGAATCGGTTAATAAAGAGTGAGTGATATTTTATGCCAAATGGAGAATTCGCCGCGAGAAAGCTGCTCAGGCAGAGGAAGAAGCAGAGGCTTCTGAAGAAGTGGGAAAAGAGGAAGATGTTCAAGCTCAAGGACAAGTACGACCCGATGGGAACAGTTCCAAGGGCAACCGGCCTTGTTCTGCAGAAGTTCATAGTAGAGCAGAAGCAGCCGCACTCTGGCCACATAAAGTGCGTGCGCGTGCAGCTCATAAAGAACAACAAGGTAGTAGGTGCGTTCGTTCCCGGAGACGGATCGATAAACTTCATAGATGAGCACGACGAAGTCACCATAGAAGGCTTAGGCGGATCGCAGAGAGGGCAGATGGGATGCATACCCGGCATGAAGTACAAGGTGTCTGAGATAAACGGCGCAGACCTTGACCTAGTCAGAAGAGGTGTGGTTGACAAGCCCAAGAGATGATTGATTATGGCAGCTGAAACGAACGAAGCACAGGACGTCACAAAAGACAAAACAGACGCAGCTACCGATAAAGCGGCGGCAGTGCAAGAGCCAGTAAAGAAACCGCGCAGGCGCACGACCAAAGCTGCAGCAAAACCGGCCAAGGCTTCTACTATAAAAGGCAACATACCGACGATAGACAGCCATGAGAGGCTGCTGTTCGGCAAATACAGCTATGATGTTAAGATAGAGGACCTGAGCCTGCAGAACTACATAAACCTGAAGCCGTTGGAGTACCCTACGAGCTTCAGGAGGGACAGCCAGAAGATGTTCTCCAAGACCAACATAAACATCGTAGAAAGGCTTGAAAACTCCCTGATGAGGGGAGGGACAGGAGGCAAGGTCGGAGGCAAGACCATAAGGACAGAGGGAAGGCTGCAGGGCAAGAAGATAAAGGTAATGCACATACTTGAGGATGCGTTCGCGCAGGTGAACAAGCGCACAGGTCAGAACCCCCTGCAGGTGCTTGTAGAAGCACTGGAAAACAGCGCTCCGATAGACGACACTACAAGGGTTCGTTATGGAGGCATAGTGTCGAATGTCGCGGTTGACGTGAGCGCAAGCCGCAGGCTCGACATATCGCTCAGGAACATAGCCATGGCTTCGATACTCGACGCATTCAAGAAGAAGAGGACAATAGTTGACGCCCTCGCTAACGAGCTGGTTCTCGCTTCTAAGAACGACCCTAACAGCTATTCCATAAAGCGCAAGAACGAAATAGAGCGCATGGCAAGGAGTGCGAAGTAAGGCTGAAATAAAAGGCGTGTTATAATGGTAAGGAAAGAGTATGTTGTAGAGGAAATTACGAAGATAATGAACAATATATCTATGATAAGGAACATAGCTATAATTGCTCATGTGCACCACGGCAAGACCACCCTTACGGACTCGCTTCTCGCCAAGGCAGGCCTTATACCCAGGGCATCGGCTGGCGACCTCCTGTACACAAACTACGAGGAGGTTGAGAAGGAGAGGAGGATGACGGTAAAATCTGCCTATATATCGTTGGGCTTCAACTTCGAGGACAAGGATTACATAATAAACCTGATTGACACGCCAGGGCACGTAGACTTCGGAGGCGACGTGACAAGGGCCATGAGGGCAGTGGACGGAGTCGTGCTGGTGGTTGACCCTGTAGAAGGAGTCATGCCCCAGACAGAAACAGTGTTAAGGCAGGCGATGAAAGAGAAGGCCAGGCCTGTTCTATTCGTCAACAAGGTTGACAGGCTGCTCAACGAACTCAGGCTAACGCCGGAACAGACGCAGGAGCGGCTACTAGAGCTCATAAACAGCATAAACAGGCTCATAGAGAACTATGCCCCAGTCGAATACGCGGAGAAGTGGAAGGTCAGCGTTGAGAACGGGAGCGTATGCTTCGGCTCAGCGATGAAGAGGTGGGCGGTATCGGTAGACGTGATGAAGCAGAAGAAGGTTTCGTTCAAGGACGTCTTTGAGTATACCGCGGCGGGCAACCAGGAGAAGCTCGAACAGATAGCGCCTATAGAGGACGCCATTCTTCCGATGATAATAAAGCACCTGCCCAGCCCAGAAGAGGCACAGAAGTACAGGCTGTCGCAGATATGGCATGGCAACCTAGAGAGCGAAGACGGCAAGGCGATGCTGGCAACTGATGCAAAGGCGCGTGTCAACGCCGTTATAATAAAGATAATGTACGACCCGCACAGCGGCGAAGTCGCAATATGCAGGGTCTTCTCAGGTACCGTCAGGAAAGGCATGGAGCTCAAGATGTCAGGCAAGATAGAAAAGCAGCGCGTACAGCAGGTGGCGCTTTACATGGGGCCGGACAAAGTCATAGTAGATGACATTCCAGCAGGAAACATAGCTGCATTGGTAGGGCTTAGCGACCCTACTGTTGGAGACACATTGAGCGAGGGCGATATCGAGCCGTTTGAGCAGATTGTGCACTACTCGAAGCCGGTAGTTACTAAGGCGATAGAGCCCAAGGATCCGAAGGACACGACAAAGCTCATAGAGGCGCTCAGGATAATGCAGAAGGAAGATCCGACGATGGTTGTAGAGATAAACCAGGAGACAGGAGAGCACCTGATAAGCGGCATGGGAGAGCTGCACCTGGAGATAAAGGAGACAAGGCTCAAAGACGACTTCAAGATACCTATAATAACGAGCGAGCCGATAGTGGTCTATACCGAGACAATAGAGAATGGCGCCGGGCCTGTGATAGGGAAATCGCCCAACAAGCATTCAAAGTTCTACATAACGGTAGGGCCTGTGCCGCAGGCGGTGCAGGATGCGCTCGAAGATGAAGGCATAAAGAACGGCAAGCCGAAGGGGCAGGCCGTGATAGACCTTATGATAAAGGCCGGCCTGGACAGGCAGACCGCCAAGAACGTTGTGCAGATAAACAACCACAACCTTTTCGTCGACGCTACGCACGGCGTGCAGTATCTCAATGAAGTGATGGAGCTCGCAATAGAGGCGTTCAACAACGCCGCCAGGGACGGTCCGCTGGCGAGGGAGAAGGTATCCGGAGTGATGGTCAGCATCGTCGATGCGACTATACACGAGGACCCGGTGCACAGGGGGCCGGCGCAGATAATACCGGCAGTCAGGAACGCAATATATGCTGCAATGCTGACTGCAGGCGTTGTGCTTCTCGAGCCGAAGCAGAAATTCATGATAAACATACCGCAGGACACGCTGTCTGACGTGGTTTCATTCCTGCAGGGCAAGCGCGGCCAGATACTGGATATAGAGCAGGACAGGGAGCTCGTCACTGTGCACGCGAAGATGCCTTTCGCAGAAGTGATAAAGGGATTCTCGAACGACTTGAGAAGCCTGACCCAAGGCAGGGCGATATGGTACGAGGAGTTCGCAGGATACGAGAAGCTGCCGAAGGACCTCCAGCCGAAAGTCGTGAGGGACATAAGGACGAGGAAGGGGCTGCCGGTCGAGCCGCCGAAGCCAGAGCAGTTCCTCGACTGAGCTTGCTTCCGTTAATCGGGATTGCATTAGCTTTATATATGTTTTTGATAGAACTATAATTACGGCTCGTTATTTGTATTTACTGGATGACGTAAAAACCGACGGTGAACATTATGGCAAAATCATACGTGAAATTCGAAGTGGTAGAGGAAGCGGCTTCAAAGACCTACGAGGCATTGCAGCTGGCTAAGCAGTCAGGGACGATAAAGAAGGGCGTTAACGAGGTAACGAAGAGCGTCGAGCGCGGCCTTGCCACATTCGTCGTCATGGCTGAGGACATAGAGCCAGAGGAAGTTGTCATGCACCTTCCTGGGCTGTGCGAGCAAAAAGGCATAGCGTACAGCTATGTCCCGAAGAAGGCAGACCTCGGCAAGAGCATCGGCCTCAATACTCCGTGCGCGGCGGTTGCCGTGGAAAGCAGGGGCAATGCCGACGGCGCGATAAAGGAGGTCATATCCCTAGTTACAGGGAAGCAGCAAAAGTAAATGATGATGCACTATGGCAGACCAGCAACAACCCACACCCTCGATGAGCTTCTCAGGCTACCTGGCTGAGATAGTCGATGTAGAGAGAAGGAGGAAGACAGGCATTTACGGCGAGATATACTCGGTGAGCTGCAAGATACTTGAAGGAAGGGACAAGGACAGGATAATAAGGAGGAACATGCTCGGCCCTGTAAAGATAGGGGACAAGGTAAGGCTGCCTGATACGAACAGGGAGGCCAGGGAGATACGCGTGAAGTGATGGTGCTCATATGAAGTGTGCATATTGCTCTACTGAGATAAAGAAAGGCACTGGCACCATGTTCGTCTACAACACGGGCCTGATAAAGTACTATTGCTCGAGCAGGTGCTTCAAGAACGACGTGCAGATGAAGAGGAAGTTCAACAAGAAGGAGACAAAGGAAAGGAAGCACGAGACCCAGAAGCAGAAAGCGCAGTGAACCGCGCATTCTTATGCATAATGCACATATGCATGCACACCGTTCTACCCAACATATTTATAGGTTAGATGGCAATAGGTTTTGTTGCATTTCAATGCGGTGTTATATTGGAAGAATCTGAAGCTGGCGCGAGCCAGGATGAAGGCATGGGCAAGGACCTGCACAGCATGCTGCTTGACCAGGTCAAGGGGCAGATAAAGGAGAAGTACTCCAATGAGGAATTCGCGCTGATGCAGGCGATAAACGCCTATCTTGACATGTCGAAGGGCTACAACCTCGTGTTCGAGAGGCTGAGCGAATGGTTCGGCCTGTACGTGCCTGAGATAAAGATAACTAATCCTTCGAGCCTGGTAGAGCTTGTGAAGATGCTTGCCGATCACGACATGAGCGAGGACAGGCTGGGCAAGGCATTGGGAGACGAGGAGAGCGCAAGGGATGCGTTCGAAAAGGTGAAGAACAGCTCCGGAAGGGAGTTGGGCAGCGAAGAAGCTAAGGCTATATCGTCGTTCTCCGAATACCTTAGGCTTACTCAGGACACGCTTGACAGACTGTCGGAATACATAAAGGCGACTGCTACATCAATTATGCCTAATTCAGTATACTTGACAGACGACAAGATAATGGCGGAGATGCTGAGCAGGGCCGGCTCAATGGAAAAGATGGCGACGATGCCTGCAAGCACAATACAGCTGCTGGGCGCGGAGAAGGCGCTGTTCAAGCACATAAAGTTCGGCAGCAAGCCGCCCAAATACGGGATACTGTTCAAGCTTCCTGCTGTGTCGGCAGCACCGAGGGACACAAGAGGCAGGATTGCAAGGATATATGCTACCAAGCTCGCCATAGCACTGAAGGCCGATTTCTATTCGAAGCGCTTCATAGCTGATAAGCTAAAGGATGACCTGGAGAAGGCCGTAGAAAAGGTGAAGAACAGCCCTCCAAGGGAGAAGAAGCCGGAAAGGCAGCAGTTCACAAGAAGGAACACTGGAAACAGGGGCGCAGGATGGGGAGGCAGGAAAAAGGAGCACCAAGGCAACAGGAACGCGCAGTGGGGAGGCAACAAAGGCGATAGGAGGAACAGGGGAAGGCACGAAAACACAGGAAAGCACCCAAACAGGGTTTAGAGATAATATTATGCGCTTGTGGGCTAAGGCTTACTCTTGCATCGACGAGCATGATGGACGCAGCCCGCCTATGCATTTTGCATTACGTTTGGTGCAAAATCCGCAAAGAAAGTATTTTAATACTTCCAGAGATGCTGAAACAGGTGATGGTTTTTGAATATGGATCGTTTGGAATTTAATGTCTGTAAGAATTGTGGGCATTCTGTGGTTAATTTCAATTCCAAATGGTTGCATCACATCTCAAGAAGTAAACTCTTGGGTTTCCCACACTGGCCCGCTGGACATGTAATTACTTTGGATTGCAAGTGGGGATGCAAATGCAATATTCCTGAAATGGATCAGACTAAGCCTTCGAAAACTAAGCTAGTATATTTGGGTAAAAGGACGGACAGGTAGGACCTTTCATCCAGAAATTGGTTCTTATTTTGGGTGCCAATATTTATTGCTAATTTGCCAATCAGGGGAAGGACTGACATTAGTGTTACTTGTATTTAGGTCTATTTCTTCACTAGTGTTTGGCTCTTCAGTTTGATCTTTATAGTAGAGTATTTTTCCCGAATATGTTTTGACTTTGTAAGTTTCTACTAGGCGCTTATACTGCAATGAATACGTGTTGTCGAAAAGCCGATAGCACAACCTGCCAATAATCACCTCTTTTTATTAGTTCTGTATCACTTTCAGAATGTGTACTTATAAACATAAATGGATGCAGAAGTTTGTTTGTTTTCCGCATTACTTTCGGTGCAAAATCCGCAAAGAAAGGTATTTAAATCCTTCCAGAGATGCAGAAGCAGGTGAAATATATGGGAGGACCAGGGGAAGGAAGAGGCGGAGGATAAAGATTTTATTTTATTTTTAGTATATCTATTCTTCTTTAGTGTTGCTCATATCTGTTTCGTTGTATTCTATGCGTTCGTATTGTTCGGTATCATAATTTATAAGGCCTTTATAGGTCTTGATCCTATACTTTTCTACCAAAGGTTTGTACTGCATAGAGTACATGTTATCGAAAAGCCTGTATGAGAGCCTGCCTATTAGTATCTCTTCTACTACTAGGTCCTCCAAAGTTATCCCTCGCACAGTGTTCAGAAGGTTATTCTTAAGCATATCCAGATTACCTTCTCTGTATATGGGTGCTATGAATATGACACCGTCAGGAGTTGATATATCACCTTCTAGTGCATATTTGTTTGTTGGGTAGGCTTCTTCGACAACATTCAGCATAAGATTTTTCCTTGTATCCTGGAATGCAGACATGTTATTTATTTTCATTATTATCATTGCTAAGTACTTGAATTCTGCATTTGCAAGGCTTGCAGTTATCCTTGTAAGGTACTTGTACTTCTCCTTCAACGCGTAATATGCATATCTGACGTTCTGCGGCTTTAGTTTGAAGCGTTCGGCTATATCAGAGAAAGTTGACATGCCGTTTGTATTCATATCCCTTAGTACTGTGTATTCCGTAACTGTCATCTTGCCTTTCGGCTTCGTGGGTTCTTCGCTGCTCCTCTCCCATACCTTTGTTTCTTCTATTATGTCGAAGAACTCATCCCTCAAAGGCACATAACCATAATAGTTGTTGTATGGCCCCATGTACCATGTCGATTTATATTCTTTTAGAGAACCCTTCCTCAAGTTGTATATGTTAATTGTAGCGTCATTGCTATCGTTTGCAAGCAGGTATATTACTAGATCGTACGGTCCTTTTGTGAGCATTGCGAGCTGCACTCTCGGCTCTTTTGCCAATGCCACTCTCAAGTCTTCCGCATTTGGCACCAAGTCATCGAATTTTACAAAACAGAGGAACATGCTGTAACCTAGCTCGTATAAGTCTATCTCTGCAAAATACTTTATCCCGTATTTCTTTTCTAGAACAGCCTTTTTCCTGGAAGCAGCTTGAGGCGTGATGCCGGCTATCTCAGCTATGCTGCTTATTGGCATCCTGGCGTTCATGCTCAGGCACCTGAGGATTGCCAGATCTGCCCGGTCCAATTCTTTCTTCTTCCCTGCTTTTGCTTCTTCCTTTCCTATTATTCCGTGCATACGGCCATTGCTGTCTATGGTGCCTATGCACTGCGGCTTTTCCAGGAACCTTATATCATATACATAGAAAGCGTCTTTTGCCGGTATTACGCTTATCTCCATGTTCTGTGCCTTGAGCCTGTCTATTGCGGCCCTTACCTTGGGGTTCATGCCTGTTTGCTCAGGAAAAGGTGCTGCACTCTTGTACCTTGGCTCCTTGAAGGTACCCGATTCGTCTATTTTGCCGATGTATCTCACTATCGGGCCCTTCTTGCCCCTTGCCTTTGAAATGGCCCTTTCATACGAGTATATGTAATAGTTGCCCCTATAAACACGAAGAACCGAGAGCTTTTTGTTAAGTTCGCTTTCAAGCGCGTCTATCCTTTCCCTGATTAGCTTTGGAAGTTTATCCCTTTGCATAGTATTATTATTAAAATAATATTATTTATATATTATCTATTATAATAGTATTACGAATGAATATTATAATAATTATATGTTAAAATTTGCGATATATATGAAATAACTTTATCAGTATATCGCACGCGTGCACACAGGCAGGATTATGGCAACCCATTTTATATATACAAAATCAGGCGTAAAATAAACTATGGTGGGAGTGGAACATGTATTGGAAACAATACGAGGATTTGTAATTCCATTGCAAATACCCACACCCAACTCCGCTCCCATCAATATGCTTGTTTTTCTTAAACCCCAAACCTTAGGTGCGCACCGCATCGGTGCGCATCCACTTTATGATTTCAACACCAAACTGCAGTGGTAACCATGGGAATAATACATAGAGCGAATAAAGAGCACGTGCTTGATGATGACAAGAGGCCTGTCAGAGTTGTAAAGGACGGCGAGAATTCATGGCATATAGAATATGACGAATCGCCAGAGGCGCTCAACGGCACGAAGAAGACCATGACGATGGCCGAGCTTCTCAATTATAATAAAAAGTGATTTCATGGTGGTGGGAAACGGGAACGCGAGTTCCAAAAGTGCGGCTAAAACGCTCTTCGCGAAGAAAGAGCAGCAATACAGCATAAAGCGCGACGGAAAGAGGTTCTACAAGTTCTACCTTGTGAACCCCAAGGATAATGCAGACCCTGACACAGTCGCAGAGAAGCTCATAAGCTTCGACGATGTTGAGGAGGTTTACGTTACTGACGGGGATTACGGCTTCATAGTTAAGACGCGGTTCCGCGATGGAAAGGAGCCAGATGATGTGTATGGGTATATACACAGGAAGATAGACAGCAAGTTCGGAGAAATAACCAGCTATTACAAATACAGGAAATGACACTGATTTTCAAAGCCCCAAACCTTAAGTGCGGCCTTTTTGGCCGCGCCCTTTTTGCATTATGAATCCTCATTGCAGTGCTGGTTTGGCGTGCATTTTTTGAAGAAATGTAAAATTCTGCGCCGAAACACTTTAAATACTTTCTAAATCACTTTTCAACAAGGTATGGTGAATTTATGAATGGCAATAACGTAGAAGCTACCGGCAATGTAGACGCTACACATGTAGATGTGACCTCTAAGACAGGTCAAGTGCAGAGCCAGATAGCGACTAACAAGGAGGACCACTTGGCAGTGTACCACAGGACAATGGAGGAGATAGAAAAAATGCCAGTCATAGAGGAAACTATGACGGTTTGCCCTGAGTGCAAGCTGATAATAAAGGGCACGATATACAAGGACGGAGACAACGTTATGATAAGGAAGTACTGCCCGGAGCACAAGTGGACTATAGAGAAGTACTGGGAAGATTATGACATGTACATGAAGATGAGGCGTTACAATTATTTCGGGAGGGGATTCGACAATCCGAATGTCATAACCCCGACAAAGGGCGCCAACTGCCCGTTTGACTGCGCAATGTGCGAAAGGCACAAGTCGCACACTGGCCTTGCAAATGTTGTAGTTACGAACAGGTGCCACCTGAGCTGCTGGTACTGCTTCTTCTATGCAAAGGAGGGCGAAGCGATATACGAGCCCAGCCTCGACGAGCTAGACAAGCTGTTCAAGAACCTCAGAGGCCAGAAGCCCATACCGGCAAACGCGCTTCAGATAACCGGTGGAGAGCCGACACTTCACCCGAGGATAGTTGAGATAATAGAGAAGGCAAAGGAGGATGGATTCGACCAGATCCAGCTCAACACAACGGGCATAAACATAGGCAACAACCCGGAGCTAGCGGTGAAGCTCAGGCATGCCGGAGTAAGCACGCTCTACATGAGCTACGACGGAGTGAGCGCGAGGGCCAACCCGAAGAACCACTGGGAGATACCCGCTACACTTGATGCATGCAGGAAGTCTGGCATAAGCGTTGTGCTGGTGCCCACTGTAATAAGGACAATAAACGACCATGAGCTTGGAGCGATGATAAACTTCGCGCTCAACAATATAGACATAGTCAGGGCTGTGAACTTCCAGCCCGTTTCGCTAGTAGGGAGGATGCCTACAAGGATGAGGGAGAAGCAGCGCATATCGATACCGGGGGCAATAAAGCTGATAGAGGAGCAGACGAATGGCGTGATAGCTAAGGATGACTGGGCTTCAGTGCCTTACATAGGAGGAATAAGCAAGTTCATAGAGGCACTGTCTGGAGAGTACAAGTACGACCTGTCAATACACTTCGCATGCGGCGCAGGCACATACCTGTTCCTCGACAGCGACAACAAGATAATACCCATATCTAGGTTCGTAGACCTAGAAGGGCTGATGGAGCATATACAGAACACAGTAAACGAGATGGAAGGCAAGAGCAAGATAGAGAAGAGGATCATGGCGCTGAAGTCGCTTGTCGGATTCAGGAAGTTCATAGACAAGAAGTACCAGCCGAAGTCGGTCAACTTCTCGAAGCTGCTGATGTCTGTGCTCATGAAGCACGACTTCGCATCAGTAGGGCAGTTCCAGATGAAATCTGTGTTCCTGGGCATGATGCATTTCCAGGACGAGTATACATATGATATACACAGGGTAGAGAAGTGCGACATACATTATGCACAGCCAGATGGCGAGGTGCTTCCGTTCTGCACGTTCAACGTGTTCCCAGAGATATACAGGGACAAGATACAGAGGCAGTACAGCATACCTGCTACTGAATGGGAGAAGAACCACCATAATTGGAACTACTCTTCAGACAAGTACGTGAGGGATGTCAAGAAGCTTTCTTCAACAGAAGCATACAAGAGGACCTACGGCAGGATGATAGACTATTTCGCACTGCCAGTCAACGGCGGAAAGCATGTTGCTAACTTTGCCAACGAGAAGCTAGCAGAGACCATAGAGCAGGCAGTCAAGGCATAAATGCGGGTGTGATATATGGATACAAGAGATGAATCCGCTTCGAACGCGCCGCGTTATAAGCAGGATTTAGAACAGCAATCTAAGCAGAACATAGACGATTCTAAGAACTGGATAGTCGAGGAAGGGAAGAAATTCAGGATGCCATACAAGATGATAAAGCAGGTGGTATTCTCCAATTTAAGCAAATCAGATATGATAGACCAAGAGCACGCAGCTAGGCTTCAATACAGGCTCCTGCTTCTA